>JBLMWT010000280.1:0-3309 GCA_050257375.1 Sphingomonadaceae bacterium | reverse complement strand
GCGGTCATTGCGCTGTGGTCCGGCATTGCGTGGATTGCCAAGGGCGTGGCATTGCGTCGCGGCCGAAGGACCGGTCCTGCCATCGAGCAACTGGACGACGCGATGCAGGGCGCTTCCGCCGATCCACCTCCTGCCGGCGACGCCTCGCGGCCGGCATCGGCAGTGGATGCGGCGCGCGATCGGGTCGTCTCCCGCTAAAGCCGCTGTCCGAGATGTCGTTATCAGCGCACTTCGGCGCGCCGGTAACCACCCCTCCACCACCGGCTTCCCTGCGCGGATAGTTACAGCGCCGACGCCGATGTCCACGTGCGAAGTGCTAGGCTAGCCCGCGTCGCCACATCCAATCGAGCAGGAGGTAGCATGACCAGCGCCGTCCTATCCGAAAGCGCCGGCGTACGCACGACGCCGCCGTTCCGCGCCGATCACGTCGGCAGCTTCCTGCGACCCAAGTTCCTGCTCGATGCGCGCGAGCAGTTCAGCAATGGCGCGATCGACGCCAAGGCGCTGCGCGCGGTGGAAGACGAGGCGATCCGGGGCGTCGTCAAGTTCCAGGAGGACCTAGGCTTGCGCGGCATCACCGACGGCGAATACCGCCGCACTTACTTCCACATCGACTTCCTGACGCAGCTGCAGGGTGTGGAAACGAAGGGCGGCATTCACGTCAAGTTCCACAGCGCCAAGGGCGAGGTCGATTTCGAGCCGCCGGTGATGCAGGTCACCGGCAAGGTGCGGCATGACAAACCGATCCAGCGAGCGGATTTCGAGTTCCTGCGCTCGGTCACGACCCGCACGCCGAAGGTGACGATTCCTTCGCCGACGATGCTGCACTTCCGCGGCGGGCGCAACGCGATCAGCCGCGACGCCTATCCCGACCTCGACGCGTTCTACGCCGACGTCGCCGCGGCCTACGCCGACGAGCTGCAAAGCCTCGGCGACGCCGGCTGCACGTACGTGCAGTTCGACGACACGAACCTTGCCTATCTTTGCGACGAGAAGATGCGCGAGGGGGCGCGACAGCGCGGCGACGATCCGAACGAGCTGCCGAGGCGCTACGCGCGTCTCATCAACGCCGCCATCGCACGGCGGCCGAGGGCAATGACCATCTGCGTTCATCTGTGTCGCGGCAACTTCAAGAGCGCGTGGGCCGCCGAGGGCGGCTACGAGCCGGTGGCCGAGGTGCTGTTCAACGAACTCGCCGTCGATGGCTATTTCCTCGAATACGACGACGCGCGCTCGGGCGACTTCGCGCCGCTGCGCCACGTGCCAAAGCGCAAGACGGTCGTGCTGGGCCTCGTGAGCACGAAGGTGGGCGAGCTCGAATCGAAGGATTACCTCAAGCGGCGGATCGACGAGGCGGCGAAGTTCGTGCCGCTCGAGCAGCTGTGCCTGTCGCCGCAATGCGGTTTCTCGAGCACCGTGCACGGCAACGATATCGCGATGGAGTCGCAGGCCGCGAAGCTCCGCCTCGTGATCGAAACTGCGCGGGAGGTGTGGGGCGGTTTCTAATGGACTTCGCGGGAGGAGTTGTAGCGGACTGCGCGGTGCCGGCGATCGCCGGGGAAACGCTGGCGGAATTGGCGAGCGACATCGAGTACGACACGCCAATCTGAACGAAGAATGCCACGTCGTGAGCGATGGCGTTGCCGTGATCATGCCCGCTGGTCGAGGACGATGTCGTGAAGACGTCCCGGTCACAGCCGTTTTGCCCTCCCACACGTTCAAGCGTTCGAGCGCACCCGGGCGCGACGGTGCACCCATCAGGGCGGACGGGCCGGCCGAACAATGACCGGCGTGCTCGCTCGCCGGGAACCCGCCGGCCGAGCGAGTGATCCACTTCAAGGCGGGCGTCAGCGGCGGCTCATGCAGTCAGCCGCAAGCCTCACACGACACCACGGGGCGTTCGCGTCGGCGAGCGCCTTTCCGGCCGCACGGATCGCACATGCGGAGGATCGATCGCCAGCAGAACGGGAGGAGTCGAGATGCAATTGTTCGACATGTTCGGCGCCTACGGCCGGGAATGGATGGCCACGGCATTGCTCGCATTGGCCGTCGTCACGGCGGCCCTAATCGCACTGACCGCCGCAAAGCTCGTCCTGCGCCGCCTGGCACGATTCAGCGTGCTGCTCAGGGTCGTGCTCGAACGGACCAGCGCGCCCGCGAACCTCGTCGTGCCACTCGCCGCGCTTCAGGTCGTGCTGGGGGCTGCACCCGACGACCTCCGCGGTATCACGTCGATCACGCGCATTACGGGCTTGCTTTTGATCACGTCGCTTACCTGGTTCGCAATTCGTGCAATCGGCGCACTCGCGCAGACCATCGTCCAGACGCACCCCACGAACGTCAGCAACAACCTCGAGGCCCGGCGCGTGCAGACGCAGACGCGGGTGCTCGCGCGGACCGTCATGTTCGTCGTGCTCGTGATCGGCCTCGGTGCGGCGTTGATGACGTTTCCCGGCGTGCGGCAGATTGGCGCGAGCCTCCTCGCGTCTGCGGGCGTCGCGGGCCTCGTCGCCGGTATCGCGGCACGGCCGGTGCTCGGAAACTTAATCGCCGGCTTGCAGATTGCACTGACGCAACCGCTGCGCATCGACGATGTCGTGATCATCGAAGGCGAATGGGGGCGAATCGAGGAGATCACGGCGACATATGTCGTCGTGAAGATATGGGATGAGCGGCGGTTGGTCGTGCCGTTGCAGTGGGTGATAGAGCACCCGTTCCAGAATTGGACGCGTCGCCAAGCGGAGCTCCTCGGCACCGTGCTGCTATGGCTCGACTATCGGGTCGCGCTCGCGCCGCTGCGCGCGGAACTCGAACGGGTGTGCGCGGCGGCACCCGAATGGGACGGGCGCGTTGCGCTGCTGCAGGTAGTGGACACGAACGAGCGCGCAATGCAGGTTCGCGCGCTCGTGAGCGCCGCCAACGCGTCCAAGAATTGGGACCTGCGCTGTCGCGTGCGGGAAGCGTTGGTCGACTTCCTGCAACGGCAGGAGCCAGACGCGCTCCCACGCATTCGCGCCGAGCTTTCCCAGGCCGAGCGCATTGCGGGGCGCACCGAACCGCGGGTGCCGCCAACGAGAGCAGGCGTCGGGCATTCGACGGCGATCGAGCATCCGGAGCATCGCGGGCAGCACGCGCCGCCGCCGCCGAAGGAGGGAGAAGAAGAAGCGGCGGCGCAGGAGGGCAACAGGGGCCTCGGAAGCGCGTGATAACATTGCGGCTTGGCGCCCGTAGCTCAGTTGGATAGAGTACCTGGCTACGAACCAGGGGGTCGTGGGTTCGAATCCTGCCGGGCGCGCCACTAATTCAAGG
>JBLMWT010000279.1:0-8201 GCA_050257375.1 Sphingomonadaceae bacterium | reverse complement strand
ACGTTGAAGGTGCGGTAGTAGCAGGTGCGGTAGCCCATGAACGACTGAATGATGTCGAAAAACGCCTGGTCTCCGGGCCGGATCAACCGGTCGGTGAAGTTATGCGGGTGCGGCGAGCAGCGCTCGCCGGAAATGGAGTTGATCCCCTCCACGCAGTCGGAGCCCATCTCGTACAGTCGCTTGGTGGCGAGCGCCACGATCTGCGACTCCATGACGCCCGGCTTTAGCGCCTCGGCGATGTCCTGGTAGACGCCGTCGACCATCGCGGCGGCCATGTTGAGCAGCGTCAGTTCGTCGATGTTCTTCACCTCGCGCGCCTCGAGCATGACCTGCTGGCCGTCGCGCACCTCGATGCCGAGCTTCTGCAGCTCGAACAGCATCGGCGGCTCGACCACGTCGACCCCGAGCGGCATGTCGCCCACCCCCTCGGCGTCGAGGATCGCCTTGATCTCGCGCGCGGCGTCGCGGAACAGCGTCAGGTCGCCGCCGGTCGCGCCGCGCAGGCCGAGCAGCCCGGCGCGGCAATGGTCGTGGTGCAGCCACGGCGCGTGCAGCTTGTGATGGCGCGCGGCCGAGCCGAAATCCCAGATGTAGGGATCGCCCGTGCCGGTGAGCAGCGAGTAGCGCGTCAGCTTGTCGCGCGCCCATTCGCCGATCACCGTGCTGGTGGTATAGCGGATGTTGTGCTGGTCGAAGGACAGCAGCGCGCCGAGTCCGGAACGCGCGAGCGCGCTGCGCACGCGCGCCAGGCGGTAATCGTGCAAACGGCGGAAATTGACGCGCTCCTCGAAGTCGACCTGGGTGTGTCCGGGCGCCTGCAGCGGACGCTTCCAGTCGTGGTGCGGGTCGATATCATCCGGCCGTACCTGCTTCGGTTCCGGGCGCTTTTTGGATTTGCCTGCCATCCCTCTCCTCCCCGATGGTTTTCGCAACGATAAACTGGCGAACACCGCAGAAGCAAGCCGGCGCTCGACTGCAATAGAATCTCGTCTCTTCGAAAGCGAGGCGGTCATGCCAAACACCCGCAAGAAACCGTCCGAACTGCGCAGCCAGCGCTGGTTCGGCGCGCAGGACCTGCGCGCCTTCGGGCATCGCTCGCGCGCCGCGCAGATGGGCTACGGCCCCGGGGACTACGCCGGCAAGCCGGTGATCGCCATCGTCAACACGTGGTCCGATATCAACCACTGTCACACGCACTTCAGGCAGCGCGCCGAGGAGGTGAAGCGCGGCGTGTGGCAAGCGGGCGGCTTTCCTCTCGAGATGCCGGCGATGGCGCTCGCCGAGACGATGCAGAAGCCGACCACGATGATGTACCGCAACTTCCTCGCGATGGAGACCGAGGAGCTGCTGCGCTCCTACCCTGCGGATGGCTGCGTGCTGATGGGCGGTTGCGACAAGACGACGCCTGCGCTGATTATGGGCGCCACGAGCATGAACATTCCGGCGATCTACCTGCCGGCCGGGCCGATGCTCAAGGGCCACTGGCGAGGCCAGACACTCGGCTCGGGTTCGGACACGTGGAAGTACTGGGACGAGTTGCGCGCTGGGCGCATTTCTGAGGGCGACTGGCAGGAGATCGAGGACGGCATCGCGCGCTCCGCGGGCACCTGCATGACGATGGGCACCGCCGCGACGATGATGTCGCTCGCGGAGAGCCTGGGGCTTTCGTTACCCGGGGCCTCCTCGATTCCCGCGGTGGACTCGAACCACGCGCGCATGGCGACGCTCACCGGGCGCCGCATCGTCGAGATGGTCTGGGAGGATTTGAAGCCGCGCGACCTCCTCGATGCGCGCGCCTTCGACAACGCGATCGTCACCCTCATGGCGCTCGGCGGCTCGACCAATGCGATCGTGCACCTGGTGGCAATGGCCGGGCGTGCCGGCGTCAAGCTGCCTCTGGAGCGCTTCAACGAGATCTCGGCCAGGACGCCGGTGCTTGCCAACGTCCGCCCGTCGGGCAAGGAATTCCTGATGGAGGACTTCTACTACGCGGGCGGCCTGCGCGCGCTACACAACGAACTGCGCGATCTCCTCGCACTCGATTGCCCGACGGTGAACGGCAAGATGCTCGGTCAGAATCTCGAAGGCGCGCAGATCCACCATGAAGAGGTGATCCGCCGGCGCGCGAATCCGATCAAGCGTGCTGGCGGCATCGTCGTGCTGAAGGGCAACCTCGCGCCAAACGGCGCCGTGATCAAGGCGAGCGCCGCCTCGCCGGAGCTGCTTCGGCACACTGGGCACGCGGTGGTGTTCGAGAACTACAACGACATGGCCGCGCGCATCGACCGCGACGACCTCGACGTCGACGCCTCCTCGGTGTTGGTGCTCAAGAACGGCGGCCCGCTTGGCGGACCCGGGATGCCGGAGTGGGGCATGCTGCCGGTGCCGAAGAAGCTGCTCAAGCAGGGCGTCAAGGACATGGTACGGGTGTCGGATGCGCGCATGAGCGGCACCAGCTACGGCACCTGCGTGCTGCACGTGGCGCCGGAGTCGTTCGTCGGCGGCCCGCTGGCGCTCGTGCGGAACGGCGATCCGATCGAGCTCGACGTCGAGCGGCGCACGCTGGAGCTCAAAGTGCCGGAGGCCGAGCTCGAAAAGCGAAGGGTGGCCTGGAAACAGCCACCCCGAAAGTACGAGCGCGGCTACGGCGCCGTGTTCTCGCGGCACATTTCCCAGGCCGATCGGGGCTGCGACTTCGACTTCCTGGAAGGCACTGCGCCGACGCCGGAACCCGAGATCCACTGAGCGGCGAAGCGACGGATCGCAGATAATCGCGTTTCGCTAAAGCGAGGAGCATCATGGACCCCACCCCGAATGCCTTCAAGCGCGCGCTCAGAGCGGGCACCCCTCAGATCGGGCTGTGGTCGAGCCTGTCGTCCAGTTACAGCGTCGAGGTGATCGCGGGCGCCGGATTCGACTGGATCCTGCTCGATTGCGAGCACTCGCCGAACGATCTCGAGAGTCTGCTCACGCAGTTGCAGGCAGCGGCTGCCTATCCGACTACGCCGATCGTGCGCGTGCCGTGGAACGACACGGTGACCATCAAGCGAGTGCTCGACATCGGCGCCCAGTCCCTGCTCGTTCCCTACGTCTGCAGCCCCGAGGAAGCCATGGCTGCGGTGGCGGCGATGCGCTATCCGCCCGCGGGCGTGCGCGGCGTGGCCGGCACCACGCGCGCCTCGCGCTTCGGGCGGGTCAAAGACTACGCGCGGCGCGCGCAAGAAGAGCTGTGCCTGCTGGTGCAAGTCGAGACCAAGCTCGCGCTCGATCAGCTCGAGGCGATCTGTGCGGTCGACGGCGTCGACGGAGTATTCATCGGCCCCGCCGACCTGCACGCCTCGATGGGGTATACGGGCGAGACCGCCAACCCGGCAGTCATGCCGCTCATCGAAGAGGCCATGCGGCGCATCCGCAAGTCGGGCAAGGCGCCTGGCTACCTCTCGCCGGTCGAAGCCGATGCGCGGCGCATGCTCGCCGCCGGCTGCCTGTTCTGCGCGGTAGGCGCCGACGTGGGAATCCTGGCGCGCGGCGCGGACGCGCTCGCGGCGAAATTCAAGTCCTGAAGAAAGAGCGAAATGAAGCCCGAAATCGTGCTCACTACGCAGATCTTCCCGCCCACGCAGGCGATCCTCGAGAACGAGTTCACGTGCCACAAGCTGCACGAGGCCCCCGATCGCGAGGCACTGCTCAAGGAGATCGCGCCGAGAGTGCGCGCGCTGGCGACCTTCGGCGCCGCGGGGGGCGCCAACGCCCAGCTGATGGATGCGCTGCCCAAGCTCGAGCTGATCTCGAATTTCGGCGTGGGCGTGGACGCGATCGACTTGGCGGCCGCGAAGCAGCGCGGCATCATCGTCACGAACACACCGGACGTGCTGAACGACTGCGTCGCCGACGCCGCCATGGCGCTCACGTTGAACGTGTTGCGCAAGTACCCGCAGGCGGAAGCGTACTTGCGCTCTGGCTACTGGGGCACGCGCGGCGATTATCCCCTCACCACCTCGCTTAGCGGTAAGACCATGGGCGTGCTCGGCCTCGGCCGCATCGGCGAGGCGATCGCCAGGCGCGCGCTCGCTTTCGGCATGAAGATCCGTTATCACAACCGCCATCGGAAAGACGTACCCTACGAGTACGACGCCGACGCGGTCGCGCTGGCCAGGAACTCCGACGTGCTGATGATCGCCACGCCAGGTGGCGCAGGCACCAAGGCGATGGTGGGCGCGAAGGTGCTCGACGCGCTCGGCCCGCGCGGCTACTTGGTCAACATCGCGCGCGGCTCGGTGATCGATGAGCCGGTGCTGCTCGAATACCTGGAGCAGGCGAAGATCGCCGGCGCCGGACTGGACGTGTTCGCCAACGAGCCCAGGATCTCTCCCGACTTTTTCGCCCTCGACAACGCGGTGATCTTGCCGCACGTCGGCAGCGCGACCAACGAGACGCGTACCGCGATGGGCGACCTGCAGATCGAGAATCTGCGCCTTCACTTCGCCGGCAAGCCGGTGCGTACCCGCGTGGTGTAGCCGACCGCGGAGGCGACCGTGCAGCGAGCCGATGCGCTGGTGCTGTTCGGGATCACCGGCGACCTCGCGTACAGGAAGATATTCCCCGCGCTGCACGCGATGGTCAGCGCCGGCCGACTGGACGTGCCGGTGATCGGCGTGGCGCGCGAAGGCTGGAGCCTGGAGCGCCTCGTCGAGCGTGCGCGGCAAAGCATCGCCGCGCACGCCGGCGCGATCGACGACGCGGCCTGCGAGCGGCTCGCGAAGCTGATGCGCTACGTGCCGGGGGACTATTCCGAGTCCGATACCTTTGGCCGTCTGCGCCGCGCGCTCGGCGACGCCGTTCGTCCGGTGCATTACCTCGCCATTGCGCCGAGCCTGTTTCCGGAAGTGGTGAACGGTCTCGCGGCCGCCGGCTGCGCCGCGGGCGCGCGCGTCGTGCTGGAGAAGCCCTTCGGGCGCAGCCTTGAGTCCGCGCGCACGCTAAGCCGCGCACTGCACGCCGCCTTCGCCGAGGAATCAGTGTTTCGCATCGACCACTACCTCGGAAAGGAAACGGTGCAGAACATCCTCTATTTCCGCTTCGGCAACACGTTCCTCGAGCCGATCTGGAACCGCAACTACGTCGAGCGGGTCGAGGTGACGATGGCCGAGGACTTCGGCGTCGCCGGACGGGGCAAGTTCTACGAGGAGGCCGGCGCGATACGGGACGTCGTGCAGAACCATCTGCTGCAAATCGTCACCTTGCTCGCCATGGAGCCGCCGGTCGGTCCCGATACGGAGGCCTTTCGCGACGAGAAAGTGCGCGTGCTGAAGTCGATACGTCCCCCGGAGGCGACTCGCGTGGTGCGCGGGCAGTATCGAGGATACCGCGCCGAACCCGGCGTCGCGCCGGATTCGCAGGTAGAGACGTTCGCGGCGCTGCGGCTCGAGCTGGACTCCTGGCGCTGGCAAGGCGTGCCGTTCTACGTGCGCGCGGGCAAGCGCATGCCGGTGACCGCCACCGAGGTCATCGTGACGCTCAAGCGTCCGCCGCAGCGCTGGTTCTCGGGACGGGAGTTCGACGCGGGCGCGCCGAATCACTTCCGCTTCCGGGTGGGGCCGAACGTCGAAATCGCGCTCGGCGCCACGGTCCTCGCGCCCGGTGGGCGTGGCGCAAGCGCGAACGTCGAGCTGTACGCCTGTCGCGATCCGAAGCTCCAGGCCGAACCCTATGACCTGCTGCTCAGCGCGGCCATGAACGGCGACCCGATGCTGTTCGCGCGCCAGGACGAAGTCGAGGCGGCCTGGCGCATCGTCGACCCGCTGCTCGGCGCCCCTCTGCAGCCTGTGGAATATGCGCCTGGCACGTGGGGCCCGGCAGCGGCGGACGCGCTCGTCGAGCCGCGCGCCGGCTGGCACGACCCCGCCGCGTGGGCCTGAGCGCGAGACGTCAGCCTGACGTTACCTTGTCGTCCCCCCGCCCCGTCGGTATGATCGCGTCACGCCGACCGTGCGCTGTCCTAACGAGAGTCGGCATTCCATTCAAGGAGACGCACATGAAGCCATTCCATCGCCTCGTCGTCGCGGCGTTCGCCGGCGCGGCATTCGCGCTGCCCGCCGCGGCGCAACAGGTGACCTTCATGACCGGCCCGCAGGGCGGTTCGTGGATCCCGCTCGGTGGCGCACTGAAGGGGATGTGGGAGAAGGAGATACCCGGCCTGCAAATCCAGCAGACCCCCGGGGCGGGCATCGCCAACGTACGTGGCGTCGACGAAGGGAAGGCGCAGATCGGCATCGCGAATTCCGCCACGACGGTAGACGGTATCGAAGGGCGCAAGCCGTACCCACAGAAGGTCACGCATGTCTGCCAGGTCGCCAACCTCTATCCGCAGTATTTTCAGGTCGTCGCGCTGGCCGATGCGAAGATCGGTTCGTTCAAGGATCTGAAGGGCAAGGCGCTGGTGACGCAGCCCAAGGGCAACACGGCCGAGATACTGACCGCCACCGTCCTCGACCTGAACGGCATGAGCTACCAATCGCTGTCGAAAGTGAACTTCCAGGCCGGGTATACCGACGCGGTTTCGCTGATGAAAGACGGCCACGCGCAAGTGTTCACGCTCGGCACCACCGCCCCGGCCTCCGCGGTGATGGATCTCGCCAGCGCGCGCGACGTGCACCTGGTGCCGGTCGACGACCACACCATGGCCGCGCTGAAGAAGATGAACCCGGGCTACAACAAGCTCATCATCAAATCGGGGACCTATCCGAAGCAGGACAAGGACGTGGCCGCGATCGGCTACTCGACGCACATCGTCGCGCGCTGCGACCTGCCCGAAGACGTCGTGTACAAGATGACCAAGGTGATGGCCCAGCACGTGAGCGACATGGCCGCGATCGTCAAGTCGATCGAGGGCGTCACCGCGAAGGACATGGCGATCGACATCGGCGTTCCGTTCCACAAGGGCGCCGCGAAGTACTACAGGGAAGTCGGCGCTCTCTAGCGCGCAGCCGGGCGCCCAGGGTCCCGACGGGGCGGCGCGGCCGCCCCGTTTTTTCATCCAGTTCGGCACGCAGAGGCGAGGGGCAGCGAGTGGAAGAAAAGCAGGCTACGACGCCGGCGAGGGTCGCACTGCGCCTGACGGGGCTCGCCATCGCAGTCGCGATGTCGCTCTACCACATGTACGTCGCCGCGTTCGGCCCGCCCGAAGCGATGATCTTCCGCGGCACGCACCTGCTTTTCACGCTGACGCTGGTATTCATCCTGTTCCCACTGCGCCCGCAGGGCAGCGCCGGCTGGCGCATTGTTGACCTCGCGTTCCTTGCGGGGGGTTGGGGTCTGGTGCTGCACATCTTCCTCAACTACGGTTATTTCGAGAACCGCATCATCTACATCGACGATCTCACGGCGTGGGACAAGATCTACGCCGTGGTCGCAATCATCGTCGTGCTGGAAGCGACGCGCCGCGTCATCGGCTGGGCGCTGCCGCTCACTGCGATCTGCTTCCTGGTATACGCGGGCGGCTTTACGCACGTCACGCCGCAGGTGCTGATGGAGCAGGTGTACCTGTCGACCGAGGGCATTTTCGGCTCCACGCTCGGCGTTTCGGCGTCCTACGTCATGCTCTTCGTGCTGTTCGGCGCGTTCATGGAGCGCAGCGGCACGGGGCAGCTGTTCATGGACTTCGCGCTGTCGATCACCGGTCGGTACGCGGGCGGCCCCGGCAAGGTCGCGGTGGTCAGCTCGAGCTTGTTCGGCACGGTCTCCGGAAGCGCCGTGGCGAACGTCATGGTCGATGGCCCGATCACCATCCCGCTCATGAAGCGCACCGGCTTCCGGCCTCACTTCGCGGCGGCGGTCGAAGCGGTCGCATCGACCGGCGGCCAGCTCATGCCGCCGATCATGGGCGCCGCCGCATTTGTGATGGCCGAGTTTCTCGCCGTGCCCTACGCGCAGGTCGCGGTATGGGCCGTGGTCCCGTCGTTCCTATACTACGCCGCGGTGTTCTTCGCCGTGCACTTCGAGGCCAAGAGGTACAACCTTTCGGGCGTTCCGAAGGGTGAGCTGCCTCGCCTCGCTTCGGTGATGATCGACCGCGGACATTTGTTCGCTCCGATCCTGATCGTGCTGTTCGGTCTGATGGCGGGCTATTCGGCGCCACTATGCGCGCTCGTCGGCGCGCTGAGCTGCCTGCCGATGGCGCTTCTGCGCAAAGTAACGCGCGA
>JBLMWT010000278.1:0-6718 GCA_050257375.1 Sphingomonadaceae bacterium | reverse complement strand
GTCGCCGCCGCGAGCGGCGCCGCGCACAGGCGGCAGGCCGAGCGCCAGGACGCGTTCCTCTGCTTGCAGCGCGGGCATTGCGTCTCGATCTTGTCGCGCACCCAGGGCGTCAGCCCGCGCGGCATGAAGAGCAGCACCAGCAGCACGATCACCGCGAACGCCAACAGACGCAGCTCGCCGAACGCCCGGAAGCTGCCCAGCCATTCGGTGAGCGGATAGAGAATGAATACCGCGGCCACCGGGCCATAGATCGTTGCGACGCCGCCGAAGATGCCCCAGATCACCACCTGAAACGACAGCGCCACCTCGAGCGTCGAGGGACCGGCGACGCGCAGAAAGTGCGCGTACAGGGCGCCCGCGACGCCGGCCGCGAGCGCCGAAACGGCGAACACCGCGAGCTTGTAGCGCGCCGTGTTGATGCCCGATGCGCGCGCCGCCACCTCGTCGTCGCGAATCGCGTGCAACACGAGCCCGATTTTCGAATCGGCGATCTTCCACATGAGGAAGACGAGCAGCAACATCGCGATGGCGATGATGTAATAGTTCGCCGTGCGCGACAGCGCGAGCGAGCGCACGCCACCTATGCCCAGCTCCCCGCCGGAGAAATCCGGAAAGGCGAACAGCACACCGGTCGCGATGAGCGGAAAGGCGAGCGTCGCGAGCGAGAGGTACGAGCCACGCAGCCGCAGGCATAGATAGCCGACCGCGAAACCCGCCAGCGCCGCAGCCGCCGCTCCGGCACACACGCCGAGCCACGGCGGCACGCCGAGGCGGATGGACACCAGCGCCGAGGTGTAGGCGCCCGTGCCGAAGAACAGCGCGTGACCGAAATTGATCTGCCCCGTATAGCCTGCGAGCAGGTCCCAGCTGGCGGCGAACAGCGCGAAGATGCAGGTCATCGCGAGGATGCGCAGCACGTACGGATCACCGTAGAAAAACGGCAGGAGCAGGACCAGCAACGCCCAGGCGAGCGCGAGAACGCGCGAGGGGAGCACCAGCACCTCGTTGCGCAGGCTGACCCACGACCAGCGCGCGGCGAAGAACAGAGGATTGCTCAACGCTCCTCCTCGAATGCCACGCCGAACAGGCCTTCCGGCCGCGCCAGCAACACCAGCACCATGATCGACAGCGCCACGGCGCCCTTGAGGAACGCGCCCTGCGGCAGCGCGAATACCGTGATCGCCTCGACGTAGCCAATCACCAGCGCGCCGACGAGGCTGCCCTTGAGGCTGCCGAGCCCGCCGAGCACCACGATCGCCAGCATGGTGACGAGCGGCGTGAGCCACATGAAGGGATCCACCACGAACACCGGCGCGACCACCACGCCTGCGATCGCCGCGAGCGCGACGGAGATCGCCACCGTCGCCATCGCCACGCGATGCACGTTCATTCCCATCAGATTGGCGACCTCGAGGTCATTCGCCGTAGCGCGGATCGCAAGACCAAGCCGCGTTCGGTACAGCAGGTACCAGGTGGCGACCAGCGCCGCCGCCGCGACCGCCAGAATCAGCAGGCGCTGGTAGGGGATGCTCACGCCGAACAGCATCAGCACGCCGTCCACGGCCGAGGGGATGCCGAGGAAGTTTCCGCCGTAGGAGTACAGCATCAACTCCTGGAAAATGAGCGCCAGCGCGATGGTCGCGATCAGCACCGCGGATTCGTGTTCGCGCACCGGCTCGATCACCAGGCGGTAGCACAGTACCGACAGTGCGGTCACGGCGACCACCGAGGCGACCGCGGCGAGGGCGCCGGGCACGTGCAGGCGCACGAGCAGCGTGTAGAAGCAGTACGCCGCAAGCATGTAGAACGCCGTGTGCGCGATGTTGACGATGCGCGCCACACCGAAGATCAGGGAAAAGCCGATCGCCAGCAGCGCGTAGACGCCGCCGTTCACCAGACCGGTGACCAGGATGTCCTGCAGCATGCGGCGAGTGAGCCGCGCCCGCTCAGGGCAGCTTGAACGGCTGCATGCCCTTGATCTGGGGCGGCCAGAACGGGACCTTCTTGCCGTCCTGCCACTGCACGGCGATGCCCGATGTCTTGCCCACCGCCCAGATCGGGTCGTGCAGCTTGTCCCAGGTAATCGTGCCGGACGTGCTCACGTAGTCCTTGAAGCCCTCCAGGACCGGCACCAGCTTGTCGGCGTTCGTAGTGTTCGCCTGCTCGATCGCGTCCTTGAGGATCATGATCGCATCGTAGGTCGCCGCGGTGTAGGTCGGCTCCTTGTGGAAGCGCGCCTCGAACTCCTTCACGAACGGGATCATCTTCGGCGTCACCTCGACCATGCCGTAGGTGTCGAGCGTCGAGACGTAGTTGCCCTTGCCGGCTGTCGCCTGCCAGAAGCCGTCCTTCTGCGCCTCGACGTTGATGCCGAAGGCGATCGCCTTCATCTTGCGCTCGCCCATTTGCCGTCCGAGAACGATCCCGACCGGCCCGGAAACCGCTGTAAATACGATGTCCGCACCGCTGCGCTCGATCGCCGAGAGCTCCGCGCTCACGTCCGTGGCCGTCGGCGACGGCT
Source organism: Sphingomonadaceae bacterium (assembly GCA_050257375.1). Taxonomy (GTDB): domain Bacteria; phylum Pseudomonadota; class Gammaproteobacteria; order Burkholderiales; family SG8-39; genus DAHVFK01. The sequence goes on along the minus strand of JBLMWT010000278.1, from coordinate 4,197 downwards.
GCCACAGGCCAACGACGTCCATCCCCATTTTCGGCAGGTTGGCCTGCAGGGCACCTACGATGCCCTGCGTCCAGAGCACCTTCTCGGCGAGGATCGCGACTTTCGGCTTGTCCTTCTTCAGATCCGTGCGAATCTGGCCGGCGATGCTACCGAGCACTGCGAACAAGGTGCGCGCCAGGTCCGGCGCCTTGGTGGGAGTGACTCGGAACCAGTACTTGTAGCGCTCGTAGTTCGCCTCGACATTCTGGCCGAGCTTGGCGTCGGCCGCCCCGCACCCGAGGAATAGCTTCTTGTAGTCCATCGCGACTTCCTGCATCGCTAGCACCGCCTCCGAGCGGAAGCCGCCGACGATGAAGTCGGCCTTGTCGCTGGTGATGACGCGCTCCATCGCGTTGGTCGCATCCGACACCGACTGGATCTCGTTCGAATCCGCGCGGATGAGCTCGACTTTCATCTTCTTTCCGCCGACCGAGATGCCGCCCGCGCTATTGATGTCGTCGCGCGCCAGCTCGGCACCCATCCAGTGATTCTCGCCCTGGACGTAGGCCATCGGGCCGATGACGGCGATCTTGATCGTCCCCTGCGCCATTACCGCCGGCGCGACCAACGCAGCGGCGAGCGCGAACATCATCCTGCGCAGCATGGGAGCCTCCTTTGGTTTACACTCGGATTTCTTATAAGGCTCTGATGTTGCCGCAAAAATCCACCTCCGTCTATAGAATGAGCACGGCCGAGCCGATGTATTGGGAGGACTTCGTGGTCGGCGAGACCGCGAAGCTTGGCGAACATACTTTCAGCGCCGAAGAAATCGTCGAGTTCGCGCGCAAGTACGACCCCCAGCCTTTCCACGTCGATCCGGCGGCGGCGGCTGCCAGCGTCTTCGGCGGGCTGATCGCGAGCGGCTGGCACACCTGCGCCGTCGCGATGCGCATCCTGTGCGACAGCTACATCAACCGCAGCATCAGCCTCGGCTCGCCCGGAGTGGACAGCATCCGCTGGCTCAAGCCCGTGCGGCCCGGCGATACGCTGACCTACCGGCGCGTGGTGCTCGAATCGCGTGCGTCGGGTAGCCGCCCGAACGCTGGTCTGGTCAAGTCGCGTACCGAGGCGCTCAACCAGCGCGGCGAGCTGGTGCTGTCGATGGAAGCCTGGGGCATGTTTGGCCGTCGGCCACGCTGAACCGACGAGCGCGCGCCGCGCGCTCAATGGTATCCCTCGTACCCGGCGAGGCTGATCAGCAGGCGGGCGACGCCGTAAGCGAGCCACACCCGCGCGCGCAGTGCCAGGCGCTGGCGCTTCCATTGCTGCGGCGGCAACGCGCGCGCCCCGTCCCGTTGCGCTTCGGCGATGCTCGCGCGCAGCTCCTGCGCGAAGCCCGCATCGTCCACGAACACGTTCGCCTCGCGCGCCAGCATCAGGCTGAAAGGGTCGATGTTGGAGGAACCGACGCTCGCCACGCGGCGATCGAATACCGCCACCTTCGCATGCAGGAAGCTCAGGTGGTACTCATGGATCTCGATGCCCGCCTCGAGCAGCGTGCCGTACAACGCGCGCGAGGCGTAGTGCAGTAGCGCATACTCGACGCGCCCTTGCAGCAACAGCACCACCCTCACCCCGCGCTTCGCCGCGTCGGAGAGCGCGCGCCGGAACCTGCGTCCCGGGAAGAAGTAGGCGCAGGCAATCACGACTTCCTCGCGCGCCTGCGCGATCAAGGCGAGGTAGGCGTCCTCGATATCGCGCCTATGGCGCAGACTGTCGCGCACCGCGAGCGCCGCGCGCTGCCCGTCGGCGACCGACGGCGGGTCCCGAGGAACGGCGACGGCGCTGTACCTTCGCAGCCCCTGCCAGCGGCGGCGAAACGTCGCCCAGGAGACCTGCGCCCACTGGCGCGCCGCGACCGCACGCAGCTGCCCGATCAGCGGCCCGTCGATGCGCACTGCGTAGTCGTAGCGCGGCGTCGTCTGCCCCGGCGTGTCGTAGTCGTCGATCACGTTGATGCCGCCGACGAAGCCGACGCGCCCGTCTATGCAGGCGAGCTTGCGGTGCATGCGCCGCAGGCGCGCCCTGCGCAGCCGCCACGGACCGCGCTCGGGGCGGAACACGAGAACCTCCGCTCCTGCGCCCCGGAGCGCCGCACGGAAGCGCGGCGCGAAATCGCGCGAACCGAAACCGTCGAGCAGCAAGCGCACGGCCACGCCGCGCGCCGCGGCGCGTGCGAGCGCGTCGGCCACCAGACTGCCCGTCTCGTCGTCGGCGAAGATGTAGGTCTCAAGAAATATCTCATTTCGCGCCGCGTCGATCGCCTGCACAAGGGCGGGGAAATATTCCACTCCGTTGTGCAGCAGCGTCAGCCGGTTGCCGCCGACGTACTGCATCGCGCTACCGTCGCTTCGCCGGCGACGCCGGGATGCGCCGCAGATCGGCGCTCAGAGCGAGATGGTCGGAGAGCAGCGCCCAGGGGGCGCCGCGGTGCGCCTGCGACGAGACGATGTCGAAGCCACGCACGTAGATGCGGTCGAGCTTCAGCAGCGGGAGCACGCTCGGAAAAGTGCGCGCCGCGCGGCCCGAGTGAGCGGTCGAGACCTCGGTCATGCCGAGGCGCGACTCGAGGATCGACGAGGCGCGCTGGCGCCAATCGTTGAAGTCGCCGGCGACGATGATCGGCAAGCCGCGCGCAGAGATCTCGCCCAGCCGCTCGGCGATGGAGTCGAGTTGCCGACGTCGGCCGCGCTCGTGCAGCGACAGATGCACGCATACGCAGTGCACGTTCTTGCCCCAGCCAGGCACCGATACCACGCAGTGCAGTAGGCCGCGCCGCTCGAAGCGGTGATCGGAAACGTCCTCGTTGGCGACGGACAGGATCGGGAAGCGCGACAGGATCGCATTGCCGTGATGACCGTGATCGTAGACGGCGTTGCGCCCATAGGCGTGCTGCCAGCCCTCTTCCGCGAGGAATTCGTACTGCGGCGTATGTGGCCAGCTCGCGAAACGCAAAGCGTGGCGCTCGTTCAAACCGAGCACCTCCTGCAGGAAAACGAGATCGGGTGCGAGCGTGCGCAGGCCCTCGCGCAGCTCGTGAATCACCATGCGTCGGTTGAACTGCGATAGGCCCTTGTGAATGTTGAGCGTCGCGACGCGCAGCTCATGAACGGCCGGCGCGTCCGACCTCGCGCGGCGCACGCTCTGCGGACCCGGCGGCGCTGCCTTGGGGCGTCGCTGCATACGACTGGGATTTTACGCCGCGCGCGCCCGCACGCGCTGCGGCAGCATGGCAATCGCCTCGCGGTTCGACCACGAGGCGCACTTGTCCGACGCTGCCCGCCAAGGCAGCCAGACGAATGCGACGTGCTCATTCGGGTCGAGGCGCACCGGCACGCGCCCCGGCACCTGCAGGCTGAATACGTGCTCGACGTTGTGCGTCGTGCCGGGAGGAAAGCGGTGGCGCCACTGCTCCCAGATGCGGAAAGTGTTGATCACGTTCCAGCACAGCAGGATTTCCCGCGGCGCCTCGATGCCCGTTTCCTCGCTCACCTCGCGCCGCGCCGCGTCCTCGAGCCGCTCGTCGGGACGGTCGACCGATCCGGTCACCGATTGCCAGAAGTCCGGCCGCGCCGCGCGCTGCAGCAGCAGCACCTCGAGTGCCGGGGTGTGGATCACGACCAGTACCGAGATGGGGATCTTCCAGTTCACGCCGAGCGGGAACGGTACAAATCGGGCAGCGACAGGGCGCCCGCGGGATCGACCAGCACCGCGAAGAACGCGTGCCCGCGTTCGCCCCAGTACGCCGCGCTCGTTTCCAGGATGTCGAGCAGCGTACCGAAGTCGTCGGACCGTGCCGCGCGCAGCGCCTCGAAACGCTCGATGAGCAGCACGTGACGCGCGCCCGGTCGCCAGCTCAGGTCGGTGAGGCAGTCCTCGAGCGCGTCCCAATTGCCGCCAAACCATTCTGGGAAGGCGAGCGCCTCGGCCAGCCGCGCGAGCAGCGTTGCCTTCTCCGCCACGTCCGAAAGGTCGATCCGCGCGACATCGAAATCCGAGCCACGCAGGACGTCGAGCACGTCGTCCGAACGCGGCGCGCGATAGGTGCCTGAGCGCGACGCATCCTGCAGACGGGCCAGCAGCTTGCTCATGTCACTCCCGGATGCGCATGAAGCTGCGGTAGTGGTCGCCGCTGTAGTACAGCTCGCCGTCTCGACC
>JBLMWT010000277.1:0-4977 GCA_050257375.1 Sphingomonadaceae bacterium | reverse complement strand
ACCCACGCCAGATCGCGGATGTCCTGCTCGGTCGTGGTCTCGTCGAGCGCCACGCCGACGCGACTTCCGTCATAGCGGAGGTTGATCTGCTTCTGCCTGGCTCTCTCCTGTATTTCCTTCGTCTTTTCTCCCGCTTCGAATGCGAGTGTCTCGAAATAGGAACTGAACAAAGGCTTCAATCCGGGCGCGACGCCGGCCGCGAGGCGGCGCGCGAGCAGGTTGCAGCGCTGCGCGATGCGCGCCAGGCCTTCGGGGCCGTGCCACACCGCGTACATCCCGGCGATGTTGGCGAGCAGCACCTGGGAAGTGCAGATGTTGCTCGTCGCCTTTTCGCGCCGGATGTGCTGCTCGCGCGTCTGCAGCGCCATGCGGTAGGCGGTGCGTCCGGCGGCGTCCACGCTCGCGCCAATGATGCGTCCCGGCATCTGGCGCACCAGCTCCATTCGGCAGGACATGTACGCCGCGTGCGGGCCGCCGTAGCCGAGCGGCACGCCGAAGCGCTGCGCCGAGCCGAGGGCGAGGTCCGCGCCGAGCGCCCCGGGCGACTCGAGCAGCACGAGCGCGAGCGGATCGGTGCCGAGCGACACGAGGCCGCCGGCGGCATGGATACTGGAAATGACGGCAGAATAGTCGGACAGTCCTCCCCACGTATTCGGATACTGCAGGTGCGCGCCGAACACCGCACCGGGTTCGATGCGCGCCGGGTCGCCGACGACGAGCGGGATGCCCATCCACTTGGCGCGCGTGGCGAGCACCGCGAGCACCTGCGGGTGGCAGCCGGCGTCGGCGAAGAACGCCTGCGCCTTGCTCTTCGCCGCGCGCCGGATCAGCGCCATCGCCTCGGCGGCGGCGGTCGCCTCGTCGAGCAGCGAGGCGTTCGCCACGGGCAGCCCCGTGAGGTCGCTCACCGTCTGCTGGAACACGAGCAGCGCCTCCAGGCGTCCCTGCGAGATCTCGGGCTGGTACGGCGTGTAGGCGGTGTACCAGCCGGGATTCTCGAGCAGGTTCCTCTGGATGACCTGCGGCGTGTGGCAGGCGTGGTAGCCGGTGCCGAGGTAGCTGCGCCAGATCTCGTTCTCGCCGGCGACCGCGCGCAGCGCCGCGAGCGCCTGCGCCTCGCCGAGCGGCGTCGGCAGCTCGAGCGGCGCTTTCTGGCGGATCGACGCTGGCAGCGCCTGCTCGACGAGCGCCGCGCGGCTCGGCGCGCCGAGCGCCGCCAGCATGGCGCGCTCGCCTGGCGCGTCGACGGCGAGGTGGCGCTCGAGGAACTCGCCGACGCTCACTTGAAGCTCTTCTCGTAGGCCGCGGCGTCGAGCAGCTTGCCGAGCGCCGAAGCGTCGGAGGGCTTCAAGCGAAACAGCCACGCGCCGTACGGATCCTTGTTGACCTCGCCCGGCGCGTCGGCGAGCGCCTTGTTCGCGGCCACGACCTCGCCGGCAAGCGGCGCGTACACGTCGGAGGCGGCCTTGACCGACTCGACCACCGCGCAGGACTCCTCGGCGCCGAGCTTGCGCCCGACCTCGGGCAGCTCGACGAACACCAGCTCGCCGAGCGCGTCCTGCGCGTGGTCGGTGATGCCGATGCTCACCGTGCCGTCGGCTTCCGCGCGCACCCATTCGTGCGACGCGGTGTACTTGAGGTTCTCCGGGACGTTCATCGCTGCTCTCCTCGCTCAGACGAGTATCTTGCCGTGGCGCACGAACGGCGGGCGCACCACGCGCGCCGCCGCGCGCCTGCCGCGCAGCTCGACCTCGACGCGCTCGCCGGGCGCGTAGCCGAGGGGCAGGCGCGCGAGCGCGATCGAGGCCTGCAAGGTCGGTGAAAATGTGCCGCTCGTCACCTCGCCCGCGCCGTGCGCGCCGTGCACCGCCTGGTGCGCGCGGAGGACCCCGGCGCGCTCCTCCAGCACCAGGCCGACTCGCATGCGCGCGGGCGGCCGCGCGGCGAGCGCCGCCTTGCCCACGAAATCGCGCGCCGAGCCGGGCTCGACGCTCCAGCCGAGCCCGCATTCGAGCGGCGTCACGCTTTCGTCCATGTCCTGCCCGTAAAGGTTCATTCCGGCCTCGAGGCGCAGCGTGTCGCGCGCCCCGAGGCCGCAAGGGCGGACGCCGGCCTGCGCGAGGCGCTGCCAGGCCGCCGTCGCCGAGACCGCGGGCATGAGCAGCTCGAAGCCGTCCTCGCCGGTGTAGCCGGTGCGCGCGATGAAGGTGTCGCCCGCCTGCGCGCCCGAGAACGGCGCGAGGCCTTCGCTCGCCGGGCGCAGCACGGGCAGCGCGCTCCAGGTGCGCGCGCGCGCCTGCGGACCCTGCACGGCGATCATCGCCAGCTCGCGCCGCGGGCGCAGCTTCGCGGCGCCGGCCGCGAGCGACTCGAGCCAGGCGAGGTCGCCGGCGGAGGTAGCCGCGTTCACCACCAGGCGAAACAGGTTCTCGCGCAGGAAGTAGACGATGAGGTCATCGAGGATTCCGCCGCGTTCGTTCAGCACGCAGGAGTAGAGCGCCCGGCCCGGCTGCGCGAGGCGTCCGACGTCGTTCGCCAGAGCTCTGGACAGGAAGGCGCGCGCGCCGGGACCTTCGACATCGATCGCCAGCATGTGCGAGGTGTCGAACATTCCGGCGTTGCGGCGCACCGCGTGGTGCTCCTCGATCTGCGAGCCGTAGTGCAGCGGCATCTCCCAGCCCGCGAAATCGACCAGTTTCGCGCCGGCCTTGCGGTGGGCGTCGATGAGCGGGGTGTGGAGCACTGCGGCCTTCGTGGTCGCGCAAGTCTAGCACCGGGCCGGTTTAGAATCGCAGCGCGCAACGCCATGTCCGCCGCCGCATCCAGCGCCTACGTCGAAATCGACGCGCGCAGCTACGAATCGACCGCGCTCACGCGCGGGCCGTGGGACCCCGGTCACCAGCACGGCGGCCCGCCGATCGCGCTGGTCGGGCGCGCGATCGCGCGCGCGGCCGCGGCGCTCGGCATGAACCACGTCGCGCGCCTGACGGCGAACCTGGTGCGCCCGGTGCCGATCGCGCCGCTCGCGGTCGAGGTCTGGACCGACTACGCGGGACGCAACGTCGCGCATTTCGCCGCGCGCCTGTCCGCGGGCGGGCGCGAGGTCGTGCGCTTCACCGCGGTGGCGCAGCGCGAAGCGCCGCTGGAGCTGCCCGCGCAGGCGTTGCCGCGCGCGCCGAAGGCTCCCGCGGAGCTCGAGCCGGTGGTCTTCCCGCACCGCGCGGGGACCGTCGGCTACCACGACCTCGTCGAGCTGCGCGTCGCCGAGGGCACGCTCACGCGCGGGCCGTGCGCGGTGTGGTTCCGCCTGCGCCATCCGCTGGTCCAGGGCGAGACGCCGGGCGCGCTCGAGCGCGTCGCCGTGGCCGCGGACTCGGGCAACGGCATCAGCGCGGAGCTCGACTTCAGGCGCTGGATCTTCGTCAACTCCGATCTGACGATCAATCTGCTGCGCGCGCCCGAGGGCGAGTGGATCTGCATCGACGCGCGCACGCTGCTCGGTCCGCACGGCGGCGGCATCGCCGAGGCGCGCATCTTCGACGAGCGCGGCCTGGTCGGCCGCTCGACGCAGAGCCTGGCCGTGCGGCCGCGCTAGCTGTGAAGCGTCAGGAGTTTGTTTCGGGGCCGTGAGCGCCGCGTGCTCGGCGGACGCGAAGGGCGGGCGGCGCAGTCGCATTTTCGCGTTCGACTTGGTCATCACGAAATGTGATCTCCAAGCCCCAGTTCTTTCACTAAGAGCCGGAACATGACTTTAGCGGCTAAAATAACAAAGGTCCGCCATCCGAGGTTCGCCATGCATGCCTACACCGCCGTGATCGAGCACTGCCTCGATACGCAACTTTACGTGGGCTACGTGCCGGGCTTCCCCGGCGCGCACAGCCAGGGCGCAACTCTCGATGAGCTGCACGCGAACCTGCGCGAGGTGATCGCCATGCTGCTGGAGGACGGCGAACCGAAGCTCGAGACCGAGTTCGTCGGCACGCAGACCGTCCTCGTCGGCTGAATGGCCGGGGTCCCGGTCTTAAAGCCGCGCGAGGTCGTCGCGATCCTCGCGGCGCTCGGCTTCGCCGAAGTCCGTCAGCGCGGTTCGCACAAGCAGTTCCGACACGCCGACGGGCGCGCCACCACCGTGCCCTTCCACGCCGGGCGCGACATCTCGCCGATCCTGCTGCGGCAAATCGCCAAGGACATCGGCCTCACGCTGGACGAACTGCTAAAACATCGTTAGCCCCGCGCGCGGCCGAAAATGCGCCCCCAGGAAAAAATCATAACGACGCGGAGAGAGAACTTCACCGAATACGCCGGCTAGCCGCGCCGCAAAGCCTCGAGCACCGCGGCGGCGCCTTTTTCCGCGATCACATAGGTCGGCGCGTTGGTGTTGCCCGAGGTGATGCGCGGCATCACCGACGCGTCGATCACGCGCAGGCGCGCGACGCCGCGCACGCGCAGCCGGTCGTCGACCACCGCGAGCGGATCGCCGCCCATCCTGCAGGTGCCCACCGGATGGAAGATCGTGGTGCCCAGCTCGCCGGCGGCCCGTTCCAGGTCCGCGTCCCGCTCGAGCGCCGTGCCCGGCCGGAATTCCGCCGGCTCGTACTTCGCCAGCGCGCGGGCCGCCATGATGCGCCGCGTGAAGCGCATGCCGGTCACCGCAATCCTGCGGTCCTCGGGGGTCGAGAGGTAGTTCAGCTTGATCTCGGGGTAGGCGGCGGGATCGGGCGAGGTGATGCGCACCCAGCCGCGCGAGCTCGGGCGCAGGTTGCACACGCTCGGCGTGATCGCGGGAAAGTCGTGCAATGGATCGCCGAACTTGTCCAGCGACAGCGGCTGCACGTGCCACTCCATGTTCGGCGTGGGCTGCGCCGGATCGCTGGGCGCGAAGGCGCCGAGCTGAGACGGCGGCATGGTGAGCGGCCCGGTGCGAAACAGCAGGTATTCGAGCCCCATCGCCGCCTTGCCCCACAGGCTGTTGGCGCG
>JBLMWT010000276.1:0-3000 GCA_050257375.1 Sphingomonadaceae bacterium | reverse complement strand
AGCAGCCGCCACGCCTCGAGTGCGTTCTCCGGGCCCAGGTGGATGTGCCCCCACGCCGGGTGAAAGGCCCCCACCTCGAGCATCACCAGGTCGAACGGCCCGAGCCGCTTGCGGATATCGTCGTACTCGGTCGTCAGCCCCGTATCGCCGCTGAAGAACACGGCATGCCGCTCGGAGCGAAGTACCATCGATGACCAGAGGGTCGCGTTGCGATCGCGCAGCCCGCGTCCCGAGAAGTGCTGCGATGGTGCGGCCGTCACAGTCAATCCGACATCGCGCAGGGCATGCGACTCCCACCAGTCGAGCTCGACGATGCGCTCCGCAGGCACGCCCCACGCCTCGAGATGCGCGCCCACCCCGAGCGACGTCACGAACGGCACGTCACTGCGCGCGAGCGCCCGAATGGTCGCGCAGTCGAGGTGATCGTAGTGATCGTGGGTGATGACCACGACATCCAGCCGGGGCAGCGCGTCCAGCGCCACCGGCACCGGCTGGAAGCGCTTCGGCCCGGCCCACTGCGAGGGCGAGGCGCGCTCGCACCATACCGGGTCGGTGAGCACGCGCACGCCGTCCAGCTCGAGCAGGACCGTCGAATGCCCGAGCCAGGTGGCCCGCAGGCCGCTCTGCGGCTTGCGGCGCCATGCCGTCCGCGGATCGCATGCAGGCAACGGCGCCATGGGCACCCGCCGGTCGCCACCGAACAGGAACTCACGCACGGTCGGCATCGCGACGTCGCGCCTCAGGAGCTGCGGCAGGACGGGATGCATGTTGCGAAAGGCTCCGCCGTGCCAGAGCGGCGAAGCCTGCATGCGCTCCATTCTCACGCCGTCAGGTATGCCGCCGAGTACTCTCATCGAAATTCATGAAGCGATCGCGTACGGGCCCGTACGCCAGTCGCATTCTGCGCAACCGGCGCGACAGGTTCCAGCGCGTCACCGCAGCGCCACGAGAGCGTCCGCAATGCCTGACGCGACCGCCATCCCTGAACGCCAAGGTCCGCATCTCTGCAATCATGGCGACGGACGGCGGAACCCAACGCGCCGTCCCCCGGTCGAACCGGTGAAGGGCGGACCGCCCCCGGCTTTGACGGCCGTGGGATGGCCTGACCCCGCTGGACGCCACCCGTCAGATCCCCTCAGTCAAAGGAAACCAGGCGCTGAGACAGGTGAACATCCCGATGAGACCGACCACAGCGGAACCCAAACCCGCTCAGTCTCCTGCGGTGAACGAGGAGCGGTGGACAGATCCGACGGTGGAACGCGGCTGGCGAGCGGGCATCGCCTGGGCCACGGGGCCTGCCGAGTACTTCGAACTCAAGCGCCTGGCAGCAGCCGGCGACCGTCTGGCATTCGCGACCGGTGATGGCTTGCGGGAAATACTCGGCGTGATCTCCAGCGGGCGAGCAGCGCTTGCGCGCGCCGACGTCAGCGATTTTCGCGACGTTCTGGTCCTGGCGGGTGCAGCTGCGGCATCGGCGGCCTTCTGGAACGGATTCGTCGAGGGCGCCATCGCGGTATTCCTCGAGATCTCGATCTAGAACCGCCCCTTCGTTCCAGGTGACTTGCTGCGCCAGGCCATTCGGGCGAGAGTCCCGTCACCGGCATTGTCGGAAGACCTCATGGATGCTCCCGTCACACGCAAGGCAGCTCAGGTTCTCCTGATCGTCGCTTCGCTGGCTTGCACTACGGCCTGCGAGACGACGGGAGGCGCGGTCGATGAAGGAGAGCCGGTGGTCGTCCTGGACGACTACGCTTCGCCGGAAACCATCGCTCCCCCGATGGACAGTGGCCGGAGCGAAGGGGAGGTTCCGCTGGTCGTTGCCGAAACGGAGCATCCCGAGGATGTCGCGTCGGGCAAGGAACTCGAGGAGGTCGTCGTCAGGGCTCAGCGCGAGCGCCACGAGGTGATCCTCGACCGGGTGGCCGAGGCGAAGTCCCTGCTCCGTGACGTCGAACTCGAGTACGTGATGACGGGAAAGGGAAAGAAGCAGGTGCTGCGCGGACGCCCTGTCGTCTTCGCCCTGTGGAGCGAGGCGAAGCACGAATGGTCCATCGTGCACATCGAGATCCCCCGCCCGCCGATCAAATGGAAGCCCGGCAAGAAGCCCTTGCCCTTCATCGTGCGCACGCCGGGAGTCGACGCACGGCACGTGCGCGGCACGGGTGCCGAACGGCTGATGTTCGCTTTCGCCAAAGAAGGGGAGCCACTGAAGGTCTACGGGCGGAAGTACCCCGTCTTCGACAGTGCTCTGATCGCGAAGAAGAAATGGCGCGCCGTGGTCGCGACCGCGAAGCCGATCGTCTACCTGCCGGCCAACGAGGACACCCTCGACCCGCTCTTCGTCAGCAGCGGTAAGGAATTCCTGCTCGACACCGCACGGCGAGCGATCGACGAGCTGCGACTCGCGAAGGCGCCTGCGGTGGCGTTTCCAGGAGAGTCTCTCGCGGACGTGGTTCCCGCGGAAGTCCTGGCAACCCTTGCCGTCATCGAACAGACCGACGACACCGACTTCATGAAAAAGAAGGCTCGCGCGTTCGACGAAGTGCTGAGCCAGTATGGGCTGAAGCGTGAGGAGGCCTTCCGGTACAGCGTCTCGAGCGCCGCTGCCCTAGGCCCCATGCAGTTCACCAACAGGAAGGGCAATGGGACCTACGCGCTGGTGGTCAGGCGATGCCCCGCGGCAAGGCTCGACCCGAATTTCGAGCGCGGCGCGACGGACCTTCTGAACGCGATGAAGGCGGCCATCTGTCTCTTCGACATCGAGCTTTCCCAGATGCGCGCGGACATCCGCCGGGCCTATTTCGACAACCAGGCGGTGCTGGGTATCTTCCCGGTGGCCGCATACAACGGCGGACCGCGGAATGTCGCGAAGCTCTACGGCGTCATGAACCGGATGGGAGTGAAGCTCGACGACCTGCGTCCCCCGGGCGAGCTGTCCCCGGGCGTCCAGGTGAGCTGTCCGTGCCTATGGAAGGAGGAAGCGGCCGGCGTCCGTCCCGT
>JBLMWT010000275.1:0-4732 GCA_050257375.1 Sphingomonadaceae bacterium | reverse complement strand
CCTTAGCGGCGCCCTGAGTGAGATCCACCCGGCGGCGCAATAGAGATCCACCAACGCCCGTTCGGCGCCGGAGACCGTCGGCGGGATATTGATCCACCCGAGCATTGCGGGACGCCGGAAGTTCGCTGAGCGCGTTTCGCCGCGCGACGCTAGTCGCATGGTTCGACGCAAACCCTGTTGTCGCAAGCGCTGCACTGAGTGTCGTCGCTGGTTCGTGCCTGTAGCCTCGGCAGGCGAGAGGCAGCGGGTGTGTGGGTCGCTCTGTCGTCGAGCTCGCCGAGGTCGGCAGGCGCGCGCCCGTCGTTCACACAACCTGCAAGAGCACCGCGTTGATGAACGCGAACGTCAACGTCGATGCCGAGCGAATCGTGCCGGCAGGCCGCCATGTCACGCGCCACCCTCTGAACCAAACACCGCAAAACTCAAGGAAGAAATGCTTGAGAAATGGGACAGGGCTACTGCTGTGTCACGCGCCAGCTTCGTGCGCGGATTGTCCGTGATTCTGCGTAGTTCGACCCCGTCCGATGGGACAGGATTGCCGCCGTGAACCGCGCTGTCACGCGCCGACCTCAATCCGCAACCACTTGTCGTTGTTAACGAAAGTGCCGGTGGTTTGAGACACGTTGTCACGCACCGGGTTGGCCATTGTTTGCGTTGTGTGACCAGGTGCCGTCCATGGCGATGAGCAGCCTCGGCAGCGTGATTGGCATTGAGTCGTTCGGCGACAGCTTCGGCAAGCTGCGGCTGTGCGACCCGCTCGCTGTGCGGCGCATGGAGCAGTCGCTCACGCAGCTCGGCCAAGTGTGTCCGGTTACCGTCTTCAGCCCGATGCCCGGCGTGCTCGAGGTGGTCGATGGCTTCAAGCGTCTGCGCGCAGCTCGTAGCCTTGGTTGGCACGAGCTGCTCGCTTACAGCCTCGAAAGCGGGACGGCCGCGGAGGCCAAGCTCGCCATCATCGCCATCAATGAGCAGCAGGGAATCACCGAGCTCGAAGAAGCCTGGCTCGTGCGCTCGCTCTACCGCGAGGACCGCCTTTCGCAGCCGCAGATCGCGCAACGAATGCGGCGCGACAAGAGCTGGGTTTGTCGGCGCCTGATGCTGGCCGAAAACCTCGATGAGGTCGTGCAGGCCGACGTGCACCTGGGGCTACTAAGCGCAAGCGCGGCAGTGACTATCGCGCGGTTGCAACGTTGCAACCAGAACGCTGTCGCGCGCCTCGCTGCCAGTCGCGGCTTGACGTGTCGACAGATCACGCGACTCGTCGAAGAGCTGCTCAAGGCCCCTGAAACGCAATTACGAGAACAAATCCTTGAGCGCTGGCTTTCGGCCGCGTCGCTCGAGGGACATCCCTCGCGCCCTGCGCGGCGCGTGCGCAGTGTCGCAGAGTGGTTGGTGACTGACATCACCACCATGACGCGCGTCGGCGCCCGATTGCAGGCTCGTTTACGCTCCGAGCCACTGAGCGCACTCGGCAGCCCCGCTGCGCAGGTCGCACACGAGAGCCTCTCCTCGTTGCTCGCGGTACTCACCACGCTCGCTGGCACGATCACGTCCGTCACGGCCCAAGCCGAGACCAACGTCAGGACCAAGACCAACACCAAAACCACGGAGAATTCGCATGCCGATTTGGACCAACCGCGAGCAACTCATCCACCAGGCGGTTACCCTCAGCCAACAGGGACTTTCGCGGCGTGCGATCGCCCGAGCGTTGTCGGTCAGCCGCAACACGGTGCGTAACCTGCTCACCGATCACGTCGCCTCACGGCAACGAGAGCACTCGGCGCTTCCGCCACCAACGGCGCGGGCCCCGCGTCTTAGCAAGATCGACGACTACCGCGGCAAGGTTAGTGAGTTGCTCGAGCGCTATCCCCAAATCACAGCACAACGCGTTTTCGAGCAGATCCGAGAGCTTGGGTTCACCGGCGGTTACACCGCCGTCAAACGGCACGTTCGCGCGCTGCGACCGGTGCCAAAACCCTCGCCGAGCCTGCCGACGCACAGCTACGGACCAGCGGAGATGGCCGAGAGCGACTGGTCACCCTATACCATCGACTTTACGCACAGCGGGCGGGCCACGGTGCAGGTGTTTTCGTACGTACTCACCTACAGCACTCGTAAGCACTACGCGGTCTTCTCGCGCTGCGACCTGCACTCACTGATGGACGGACATATCGCAGCCTTCGCGCGCTTCGGTGGCGCGGCCCATGCCTGCAAGTACGATGGCCAAAAGGCCGTGGTGCTAGGCTGGGAGGGCAAACAGCCTATTTTCAACCCGCGCTTCCTCGCCTTCGCCACCTACTACGAGCTCAGGCCGGTGGCCTGCCGGCCGTATCACCCCAACGACAAGCCTCGCGTCGAGCGCGCTTTTTGGGAATTTGAACGGAGTTTTGTGAACGGCCGCACCTTCCGCGACCCCGATGATATGCGCGAACAGCTCGATTTTTGGCTGCGCACCACGTGCGACGGCCGACCCCACAAAAAGCTTCGCCGTTCCCGTATGGATCTGTTCGCCGAGGAATCAGCGCGCCTTCGACCTTTGCCTTCGCACCCCTATGACACCGCCAGGGTTGTCTACCGAGTCTGCAGCATTGACGGCTTCGTCTCCGTCGATGGCAACCGCTATGCCGTCCCGTACGAGCACGTAACCGACATCCTGCCGGTGCGCGTGACCCAAAACGAGCTATTGATCTATGGCGCCGACCTTTCGTTGCTCGCGCGCCACGAGCTCGTGCCGCGCGGCGCCGGGCTCGATGTCGACCCCGAGCTCATTCATCCGCCGTGGAACCGACGCGGCGCCGATCTCGACCAACTACGCCAGACTTTCGGCGACCTCGGCGAGCAGGCACGTCTCTTCTTCGCTGGTCTAGCGACCGCGCAGCCTCGCTTCGCCGGCTATCATGCACGGCAAATCTTGCTCCTGCGCGAGAGCTATTGCACCGCTGACATCGTCAAGGCTCTCGGGCACGCGCATTCCTTCGGAGCTTTTGAGCATAACGCCGTTGCGCGAATTCTCGCCGCGCGCGCGGCGCCGCGGAGACTCGCTGAGTACGTCACCGAAGACCTCGCGCGTCGTCTCGACGATGCGCCAGGCACCGGCGACACCTTTCTGCGCGACCTCGACGAATACGACCGGCTCCCCATGGCCCGCGCATCAAACACCACCAAGGACACCAAGGAGAACGAATGCCTCGACAGCATCAACCCACAGGCCCCGATGAGCTCATCGAGCGACTCACACGACACCTCGACTGCCTCGGACTAAAGCTCACCCGCGACAAAATCGAAGAGTATCTCGCCTGGGCCACGCGCGAGAAACCCGCCGCCGGCCAACTCCTCGAGCACATCTTCGGCCAGGAGGCCGCATTCAAGCTCGAGCGACGCATCGACAGACGTATCTCCGTCAGCGGACTGCGTGAGCACAAAACGCTCGAAGCCTTCGATTGGGCCTTTCAGCCGGGCATCGACAAAGCCTTCGTCATGGAACTCGGCGGCATGCAGTTCGTGCGCAGAAAGGAAGACTTGGTGATCACCGGCAAAAGCGGCACCGGCAAAAGCCACATCTTGCAGGCGCTCGGACTGCGCGCATGTCAGCAGCAACTCTCCGTTCGCTACGCGCGATGTGTCGACCTGCTCGACGACCTCTACGCCGGCCTTGCCGATTCCACCTATCGCATCAGGCTCAAGCGCTGGGCGTCCCCAGATCTGCTTATCATCGATGACGTGGGGCTCGGCCAGGTCAAAAAGCGCGAAGACGAGCCCACCGCCGCTCACACGCTCTTCAACCTCATCGACAAGCGCCACGGTCACGCCTCCACTGCGTTTAGCTCGAACATCAAGCTGAGCGCATGGGGGCGCTATCTCGGCGACGCCACGCTCGCCGTTGCCATCCTCGACCGCGTCGCCATGCACTCCGTACGCCTCGATATCGACGGCCCCAGCTACCGGCAGCACCTCGCTCGCGACCGCGCGAAGAAAAGCGGCACCGTCCTTCCTGATGACGCCGACATGAACGCCGCCTCCATCGACGCTCAGCCAACCGTGTAGACGGCGAGGAGAATCCTGGTCGTTTTCACAGGGGGCTTCGAGCTATGTCTCGGCTGGTGGCGCACAGCTCGATGCGGGCGTTCGAACCACATAGCGGCGCGTCAGGCCTGCAGAGAGCCCGGCGTTGGCCACTTCAACACCAAGGGCGTGCCATCCCCCGGCGAGAGAGGTCATGCTTTCAAGACCGCTGGTGGCGCCGGGCGCCCGCGCACACAGGGGACTGCCTTCGAGAACACCTTCGGCGGGTGCGATAGTGGGTATCCCGTTGGATGTAGTCGAACGACAGCGAGGGACAGTTGCCCACGGCCCTGCGGCGTACCTAAGACGCGCGGCGGTGACCGCAATGCCACCGGCTGGGGCCTCGTTGATGGATTGCCCCGGGCCGCGGCGGTAAGCAGGGCGCCCCGATGCCAGGGATGCTGGTCGAGGCACGCGGCGATCAGTTCTTCTTTGTGGATTCTCTCTCCCTATGGCTCTCGGGGTTGCGCCAGGAGTCGGCACCGATGTCCACCACGTGACAGTGCTGGGCGAAGCGGTCGATGAGCGCGGCGACACACGCTGCGCCGGGCTCCTTCTCCGAATCTCTCCGTCAGTGGATCATTATCCCGCCACTTCGGACCTCCCGATGACGCCGGCCTGCGGGCGATGAACTGGCCGCCAATGGATCAGTCCGAAGCCGCCGCCAAAG
>JBLMWT010000274.1:0-6011 GCA_050257375.1 Sphingomonadaceae bacterium | reverse complement strand
AGCGCCGAGCTCACGCGCAGCTTTCCCGCGATCGCGCTGCCCGCGGCACCGCCGCATGCTGCTTCGCAGCCCCTCGCGCACGATCTCGCCTGGTGGCGCGAGCGGGTGCTCGAGCACAATCACGAGCTCGCCCTGGCGCGCGCCCAGGTCGAGCGCGCGCGCCTGCTCGCGTCGCGCGCCGACGCCGATCGCACGCCGGACCCGACGCTCGGCCTGCGCTATCTGTCGGAACGCGACGACACCGAGCGCGTGCTCGGCGTGGTGGTCACCGTGCCGTTCTCGGGTGCGGCGCGCCGCGCGGCCGCGGACAGCGCGCTCGCGGAGGGAGACGTGGCCGCGCAGCGCGAGGCGGCGGTGCTGCGCCGGCTGGACGCCGAGGTGGCGGCGCTATACGCCAACGCGTCGCACGCGGTCACCGCGGCCGAGCGCGCGGAGAGCGCCGCGGACGGCCTCAGGCGCAACAGCGAGCTCGCCGCACGCGCCTACGCGCTCGGCGAATCGAGCCTGGCCGACGTGCTGGTGGCACAGCGCTTTGCCATCGAGGCACGGCTCACGGCGACGCTTGCGCGCCTGGACGCCGCCGAGTCGCGCTACCGGTTGATGCTCGACGCGCACGAACTCTGGCCGCTCGAGGCGCCGCATTAGCCGGCGCGCGCCGCGCGCCACAGCTTCTCCGGAGTGAGCGGCATGTCGAGCTCGGGGCGACCGGGCAGCGCGTCGAGCACCGCATTTACCACCGCCGGCATCGCGCCGTGCGTACCGGCCTCGCCCACGCCCTTGGCGCCGAGCGGATTGAGCGCGCTGGGGACCGACTCGTCGAAGGCGGTCGCGAGCTCGGGCAGCGCATCCGCCCGCGGCATCGCGTAGTCCATGAACGAGCCGGTCAGCAGCTGCCCTTCGGCGTCGTACACCGACTGCTCCATCAACGCCTGGCCGATGCCTTGCATCATGCCGCCGTGCACCTGGCCCTCCGCGATCAGCGGATTGAGCACGCACCCGACGTCGTCCACCGCCACCAGCCGGGCGAGCCGCACCACGCCCGTTTCGGGATCGACCTCGGCCTCGCAGATCTGGCAGCCGTTCGGCCAGGTCTGCCCCTTTACGGTTTCGGTGTGCGAGACGCTGATGCGCCGCTCCGGCTGCCGGCCCGCGAGCTCGGCCAGGCCGATCGAGCGGTCGGTGCCCGCGATGCGGTAGCGGCCGTCGGCGAACTCGATGTCGATCACGGCGGCCTCGAGCTCCTTCGCCGCGAGCGCCTTGCCCGCCTCGACGAGCGTGCGCGCACCAACGAGCGCCGCGCTGCCGCCCACCTGCAGGCTCCTCGAGCCGCCGGCCCCGCCGCCCGTTTTGGCCACGTCCGTGTCGCCCTGGATCACGCGCACCGACTCGGGCGCGACGCCGAGCAGCTCGGCGACGATCTGCGCATAGGAAGTCTGGATGCCCTGCCCGATCTGCTGCGTGCCGGAGACGAGCGTCACGCCGCCGTCGGCCTCCACCGTGACGCTCACCGTTTCGCTCACGCGGGCGCTGCCGGTGATCTCGACGTAGCAGCCCAGGCCACGGCCGTACAGCTTGCCGCGGCGCGCCGCGGCCGCCTTGCGCGCGGCGAAGCCTTCCCAGTCCGCGGCCGCGACCGCTTCCCGCAGCATCCGAGGAAAGTCGCCGCAATCGTAGGTCTGGCCGGCAGGGTTCTTCCACGGCATTTGCGCCGGCTTGACCATGTTGTTCAGGCGCAACGCGATCGGATCCGCGTTCAGCTCGCGCGCGGCGCGGCTCACCAGGCGCTCGAGCAGGTAGCCCATCTCAGGGCGCCCTGCGCCGCGGTAGGCGTCCACCGGCGTGGTGTTGGTGAAGAACATCTTCACCTCGTGGTCGAGCAGCGGGATGTCGTACACGCCGGTCGGCGCGCGCACGCCGGACATCGCCGGCACGCAGGCGCCGAAGTTCGAGGCGTAGGCGCCGATGTTGGCGAGCGTCCGGACGCGCAGCGCGGTGAAGCGCTGCTCCCGATCGATCGCGAGCTCGGCCTCGGTGACGCTGTCGCGGCCGTGAACCTCGGACAGGAAATTCTCCGAGCGGTCGCCGCGCCACCTGACCGGGCGGCCGAGCGCGCGCGCCGCAAAGCACAGCGCCGCATGCTCGGGGTAGGCATAGCCGCGCGCGCCGAAGCCGCCGCCGAGATCCGTGCACACGATGCGCAGCCTGTCCTCTTCCACGCCGAACACCTTGGCGAGCTGGCCGCGCACGGTGTGCGTGTTCTGCGTCGGGCAATACAGCGTGAAGCGCCCGCTCGCCGCGTCGTATTGCGCCGCCAGCGAGCGCGGCTCGAGCGGGCTCGCGGCCACGCGGTTGTTGACCACCCTTAGCCTGACAACGTGCGCTGCGGCCGCGAACGCCGCGTCGCACTTCGCGCGCTCGCCCATGCGATAGATCGCGGCGATGTTGCCGAACTCGGGCGTGAAGGCGGGTGCCCAATGCACCGGAGCGTCCGCGCGCGCCGCGGTCGGCAGGTCGGCATTCGCGGGGAGCGGCTGCCAGTCGACTTCGACCAGGTCGGCCGCGTCGCGCGCCTGGTCGCGCGTCTCGGCCACCACCATCGCGACCGCGTCCCCGACGAAGCGCGCCACGTCGGCAGTGAGCGCGCGGCGCGGCGGCACCGTCATGTCGGCGCCGTCCGGGCGCTTGTGCAGCTGAGTGAACGGCACCGGCGCGAGGCCGGCCGCAAGCAGGTCGGCGCCGGTGTACACCGCGAGCACGCCCGGGGCGGCGCGCGCCGCCGAAACGTCGAGCGCGGCGATCTTCGCGTGCGCGTGCGGCGAGCGCACGAACGCGGCGTGCAGCGCTCCCGCGAGCGGCACGTCGTCGGTAAAGCGTCCCTGCCCGGTGAGGAGCTTCGCATCCTCGAGCCGGCGCAGCGGCCGGCCGATCCACTGGCTTGCGCCGGGTTGCATCACTTGTTCGGTCATATGGACCGATAATATGCCGTCCGGTCCGGCAAGGCGACCCATGGA
This sequence comes from Sphingomonadaceae bacterium, assembly GCA_050257375.1. Taxonomy (GTDB): domain Bacteria; phylum Pseudomonadota; class Gammaproteobacteria; order Burkholderiales; family SG8-39; genus DAHVFK01. The sequence continues at coordinate 3,000 of JBLMWT010000274.1, read as the reverse complement.
ACTGCCCAAATTCGAAACACTGCGCGCGGAGCGCGACGGCGAGCACGTGCTCGTGGTGACGCTCGACCGCCCCCAGGTACTGAACGCGTTCGACACGCAGATGGCGCTCGAGCAGACTGCGCTCTGGACGCAGCTCGCGGCGGACCCGGGCGAGCTGCGCTGCGTGGTGCTCACCGGCGCGGGCGAGCGCGCCTTCAGCGCCGGCGGCGACCTGAAGCAGCGCGAGGGCATGTCGGACGAGGCCTGGCGCGCGCAGCACGAGATCTTCGAGCGCTGCTTCGTCGCGCTCATCGAGTTGCCGCTGCCGGTGATCGCGGCAATGAACGGCCATGCCTACGGCGGCGGCCTGGAGCTCGCGCTGTGCTGCGACTTCGCCTACGCCGCGCCGCAGGCGCGCTTCGCGCTCTCGGAGGTCAAGCTCGGAATCATGCCGGGCGGCATGGGCACGCAGAACCTCGCGCGCGCAGCGGGCGAGCGGCGCGCCAAGGAGATGATCCTCACCGGGCGCCCGATCGACGCGCGCCAGGCGCTCGAGTGGGGCATCGTGAACCGCGTGTCCGAGCCCGGGCGCGTGCTTTCCGACGCGCTCGACACCGCGCGCGCGATCGCCGCGAACGCGCCGCTCTCGGTGCGCCAGGCGAAGAAGTCGGCGCACTACGGCCTGCAGATGGACCTGCTGACCGGTTACCGCTTCGAGATCGAGGCCTACAACCGCCTCGTGGCCACCGAAGACCGTCGCGAAGGCGTGCGCGCGTTCAACGAGAAGCGCCCGCCGCGCTTCCGCGGGCGCTAGCCGAGCGTCGGCATGTGGAAACCGGGCGCGGGCGTGTCCTGGTGCGGCCAGCGGCGCGTGATCACCTTCGTGCGGGTGTAGAACTTGACACCCTCGACGCCGTGCACGTGCAGGTCGCCGAACAGCGAGTTCTTCCAGCCGCCGAAAGAGTAGAACGCCACGGGCACCGGGATCGGCACGTTGACACCGACCATGCCGACCTGGATCTCGTTCTCGAAGCGGCGCGCGGCGCCGCCGGATTCGGTGAAGATCGCGGTGCCGTTCGCGTAGGGATTCGCGTTGACGAGCGCAATCGCCTCGTCGAGCGAGTTCCTGCGCAGCACGACGAGCACCGGCCCGAAGATCTCGTCCTGGTAGATCTTCATCTCGGGCTTCACGTGGTCGAACAGCGTCGTCCCCAGGAAGAAGCCGTCCTTGGGCAGCGCCTGCGCGCGGCCGTCGAGCACCAGCCTCGCGCCCTCCTTGACGCCCTGCTCGATGTAGCTTGCGACCTTGTCGCGGTGCTGTGCGGTCACCAGCGGCCCCATGTCCATGCCGTCGGCCGTTCCCGGTCCGATCTTGATGGCTTTCGCCTTCTTCTCGAGCAGCCTGACGAGCGGATCGCCCGCGGCGCCCACCGCGACCACGGCGCTGATCGCCATGCAACGCTCGCCTGCCGAGCCGTACGCCGCGCCGATCAGCGCGTCGGCGGCGAATTCGAGGTCGGCGTCGGGCAGCACCACGGCGTGGTTCTTCGCGCCGCCGAGCGCCTGCACGCGCTTGCCGGTCCGCGCGCAAGTCTCGTAGATATGCCGCGCGATCGGCGTCGAGCCGACGAATGACACCGCGGCGATGCCCGGGTGCGCGAGGATCGCGTCGACCGCTTCCTTGTCGCCGTGCACGACATTGAGCACGCCGTCAGGCAGGCCGGCCTCGCGAAACAGCTCTGCCATGCGGATCGAGGCCGAGGGCACCTTCTCGGAGGGTTTGAGCACGAACGTGTTGCCGCAGGCGATCGCCATGGGGAACATCCACAGCGGCACCATCGCCGGGAAGTTGAACGGCGTGATGCCGGCACACACGCCGACCGGCTGGCGCAGCGAGTGCGTGTCCACGCCCGTGCCGACGTTCTCGGAGAATTCGCCCTTCAGCAGCTGCGGGATGCCGCAGGCGAACTCGACCACCTCGATGCCGCGCTGCACCGAGCCCATGGCATCGGGTAGCGTCTTGCCATGCTCCTCGGTGATGAGCTGCGCGATCTCCTTCTGGCTTGCCTGCATGAGCGCGAGGAACTTCTGCATCACGCGCGCACGCCGAAGCGGCGGCGTGTCGCGCCACCCCGGGAAAGCGGCCGCCGCCGCCTTGACCGCGGCGTCGACGGTTTTCGCGTCCGCGTAGCCGACCTTCTTCGCGATCTCACCTGTCGCGGGATTGAATACGTCGCCGGTGCGCCCCGCGGGCGCGACCGCCTTGCCGCCGATCCACATCGGAACGGTGTGATGCCTGATCTCCACGGGCTTGTTCATGTGCAGGCTCCTGTTCGATCCGGGTATTCTACGGAATGGGCTTGCGCGCCGACACCCCTTGGCTGCGCTTCGCGCTTGCGTCGCTCCTGATCGCGCTCGGACCGGCAGCCGCGCGCGCGGACGAGCTCGCGTTCGCGGCCGGCCATGGCGAACTGTTTTCAAAGCACTACGGCGGCTACTTCCTGAATTACTACCGCGACGCGACGAGCTGGAATGGACGCGCGCCGTTCCTCGCGCTTTCCGTGGGCGGCTGGCCGGGCGAGGCGCAGGCCACGATCGTCGGCGCCTTGGCCGGCTTGCGAGGAGCATTCGCCCCGCACGGTTTCTGGCGCGCGAGCCTGGGCGGCGGCTACATCGATCACACGACCGAGCACCTCGGCACGCACGGCGAATTCATGATCCAGCTGCTCGCCGGACGCGATTTTGGCGGCTACGACATCGCCGCGGGCGTGTTCCACGTCTCGAACGGCGACTACCTGTTCCACGACGGCAAGCCGAACGACGGCGAGAACTTCCTCGTCGCACAGATCGGCGTCCCATTCTAGGGCGGCGCGTGCCCGCGCCGCTCGTTCCCGCCGAGCTCGCCTTCGCCGCCGACGGCACGCCCTATTCGACGGCCTACGGCGACGTGTATCACAGCGCCGCGGGCGGCCCCGCGCAGTCGCGCCACGTGTTCCTCGCCGGCAACGGCCTGCCCGGCCG
>JBLMWT010000273.1:0-12642 GCA_050257375.1 Sphingomonadaceae bacterium | reverse complement strand
CGCTCGCCGCGTGGCGCAAGCTGCTCGCCGTCCGCCCGGTGGCGGGCTTCGCGCTCGGCTACGCGATGCACTGCGTGGAGCTGTTCGGTTCGCGCAGCTGGATGGTCGCGTTCCTCGCCTTCGTCGCGGGGCTGCACGCGGGCGACGCCACCTTTCCCTGGAGCCTCGCGCTGATCGCCGCGGTGGTGAACGTTTGCGCGGTGCCCGCGTCGATCCTCGGCAACGAGATCGCGATCCGCATCGGCCGCCGGCGCTGGATCGCGCTCGCGATGTTCGGCTCGGGGGCGGGCGGCCTCGTGCTCGCCGCGTCGGCGTCCTGGCACTGGGCTGCGGTGCTCGTCATCCTGCTCGTCTACGCGATGCTGGTCATGGCGGAGTCCGCGACGCTCACCGCGGGCATGGTGGCGGCGGCGCCCGCGGAGATGCGCGGCACGGCGATGGGTCTGTATTCGCTCATGGGCTTCGCCGGCGGCATGGTCGGGCCGATGGTGTTCGGGAGCGCGCTCGACGCAGCCGGCGGCGCCGCGCGTCCGGCGGCATGGCTGGCCGCGTATGCTTCGATCGGCGCCGGCGCGCTCGCCTCGTCGTTCGTCGCCTGGCGGGGGCGCCGAGGTAGACTAGCGGCGCGCGTAAGCTAAACGACAGGAGGGGGAACGCGATGGAGCGCATCTGGCTGAAGAGCTATCCGCCGGGCGTAGCAGCCGAGGTCCGCTACGACCAGTATCGCTCGGTGGGCGACCTGTTCGACAAGAGCGTCGCCCAGTTCGCCGCGCGCCCGGCCTACGCGTGCATGGGAAAGACGATGACCTTCGGCGAGCTCGATCGCCTGTCGCGCGCGTTCGGCGCCTGGCTGCAGGCGCGGGGCCTCGCCAAGGGCGCGCGCGTCGCGATCATGCTGCCCAACGTGCTGCAGTACCCCGTCGCCCTGTACGGCACGCTGCGCGCGGGTTGCACGGTGGTGAACGTGAACCCGCTGTACACCGCGCGCGAGCTCGAGCACCAGCTGAAGGACTCGGGCGCCGAAGCGATCGTCATCCTGGAGAACTTCGCGCACACGCTCGATGCGGTGCGCGCGCGCACGCCGGTGAAGCACGTGCTGGTCACCTCGCTCGGCGAGCTGCTCGGCGCGAAGGGCCTGCTCGTCGACTTCGTGGTGCGCAAGGTGAAGAAGATGGTGCCGGCCTACCGGCTGCCGGGCGCGCAGCGCCTGAAACAGGCGCTCGCCGAGGGCGCGGGGCGCGAATTCCGGCCGGTGCAGGGCGGGCACGACGACATCGCCTTCCTGCAGTACACCGGCGGCACGACCGGGGTCTCCAAGGGCGCGATGCTGCTCCACCGCAACATCCTCGCCAACATCGAGCAGGTGGCCGGCTGGCTCACGCTCGCGCTCAAAGGGGAGACGCCGAGCATCATCACCGCGCTGCCGCTCTACCACATCTATTCGCTCACGGTGAACTGCCTGGTGATGTTGAGGCTCGGCGGCGAGAGCATCCTGATCACCAACCCGCGCGACATCCCGGGCTTCGTGAAGGAGCTCGGCAAGCAGCGCTACAACATGATCACCGGGGTGAACACGCTGTTCAACGCGCTGCTGCACAACCCGGACTTCGCCAAGCTCGATTTCTCGGCGCTCAGGATCGCGAGCGGCGGAGGCATGGCGGTGCAAAAGGCGGTCGCCGACCGCTGGCAGCAGGTGACCGGCACCGTGCTGCTCGAGGGCTACGGCCTCACCGAAACGAGCCCGGTCGCCACCATGAACCCGTTCGACCTGAAGGGCTACAGCGGCTCGATCGGCGTGCCGATTCCCTCGACCGACATCGAGATCCGCGACGACGCGGGCAAGACGCTGGCGGTCGGCGAGGTTGGCGAGATCTGCATCAAGGGCCCGCAGGTGATGGCCGGCTACTGGCAGCGCCCGGACGAGACCGCCAAGGTGATCGCGCAGGACGGGTTCCTGCGCACCGGCGACATCGGCGTGATGGACGACAAGGGCTTCGTGCGCATCGTCGACCGCAAGAAAGACATGATCCTGGTGTCGGGCTTCAACGTGTACCCGAACGAGATCGAGCAGGTCGTGGCGCTGCACCCGGGCGTGCTCGAGTGCGCCGCGATCGGCGTGCCCGACGAGCACTCGGGCGAGGCGGTGAAGCTGTTCGTCGTGAAGAAGGATCCCGCGCTCACTGAGCAGGACGTGCTCGAGCACTGCAAGCGCGAGCTTACCGGCTACAAGCGGCCGAAGGTCGTCGAGTTCCGCTCGGAGCTTCCCAAGACCAACGTCGGCAAGATCCTGCGCCGCGCTTTGCGGGACGAAAAATAGGCCAGCGCAACCTCGTCAAGGGGCTGGGCTGCCTCGCCCTCGCGATCCTGGTCTGGGGCGCGATGTTCCCGGTCGCGAAGCGCACGCTGCCGATCCTCGATGCGTACTTCCTCGGCAGCATCCGCTACGCGATCGGCACCGCGATCTTCGTCGTGCTGCTGTGGGCGAGCGAAGGGCGCGCGGCGCTTTCCTATGGCGGCCGGCTCGCACCGGCGGCGCTGTTCGGCACGTTCGGCTTCACCGGCTTCAACGTTCTGGTCTGGCTCGGGCTCACGTACACGCGCCCCGAGCACGCCGCGATCATCATGTCCCTGCAGACGCCCCTGACCGCGCTCGCGCTCTGGCTCACGCGCGGCCTGCGGCCGGCGCGCTTCACGCTGTTCTGCATCGCTTGCGCGCTCGGCGGGGTGTTCCTCGTGGTGACGCGCGGCCACCCGGCGGCCGCCCTCGCGGCGCAGAGCGAGAGCGCGCTGCTGGGCGATTTGCTCGTGTTCCTCGGCGCGGTGAGCTGGGTGGTTTACACGATGGCGGGCGGATATTTCGCCGGCTGGTCGCCGCTCAGGATGACCGTGCTTACCTGCATTCCGGGCGCGCTCGGCCTGGTGGCGGTCAACGCGCTTATGGTGTGGGCGGGCTTTTCGCACTGGCCCGGAGCCGAGGCGGTGCTCGCCGCCAAGTGGCAGATCGTCTACTTCTCGCTGTTCACGGTCGTCATCGGCGTGCTGTGCTTCAACTCCGGCGTCAGGCACCTCGGCGCGTTGAACACCATGCTGATGCTGAACCTCGTGCCGGTGATGGTGTTTGCGATCGAGGCGGCGCTCGGCCGTTCCTTCGGCGCGGTCGAAATCGGCGGCGCGGCGATCGTGGTCGGCGCGCTCGCCGCCAACAATCTCTACCTGCGCCGACGCGTCATCGTCCGGGCTGCAGCGTGAGCCGGCGTACGCTGCCCGCCTCGAGGCGGGCGCGGTCGCTGATCATCGGAACGTACTCGTTGCGTACCCACCGCTCGGTGAAGCCGCGGTAATCCGGCGACAGCGGGTTGCCCGACTGCCCGCCCGAGTGGATATAGAGCGAGCGATCGAGATCGGCGAGATCGTAGATCGCGCGCAGGCTCGGCGCGTGCCGGTTGGCATAAGGCTCGTCGGAGGCGGCGAAGTCTCCGCGCCCGACGTCCACCGTGAAGGGCCCGCCGGGGCTCGGCACGCGAATGTCGAACCAGCGCGCGAGCCAGGGCACGCGCCCGAGCGGCCGGTGCTCGTGCAGCGCCTCGTGCGCGGCGCCCCAGCGCCACGCCGTCATGTCCTCGCCGTAGCGCTTGCGCAGGTCGGCGAGCGCCGCTTCGAGCGAGGCGGACAGGATCTCGCCGCAGGTCTCGACCGCGGGCGTGCGCACGTCGTCGCACCAGGCCGCCGCCCCGTCCTTGTCGTCCAGCACGTCGGCGATGAACACCGGGCGCGGCAGCCAGTTGACGCGGAACGCGTCGCCCAGCTCATCCGCATAGAGCGCGCGCGTGAGCTCGCGCCACCAGGCGATGAACAGGAGCGGTTCCGGCCGGTTCGCGGCCATTCTGCCGTCCCAGCGCCCCAGCAGCGCGAGCGCCTGCGCCGCTCCGGGCGAGCGCGGCTTGGCCTGGAGCATCTTCGGCAGCAGCTCGCGCGCCGGCAGCGACACGATGTCTGCCTGCACGCGCTCGAAGCTCGCCACGCTGTGCTCGCGAACGCGCGCGAGCAGCGCGTCGATGCGCTCCGCGCGGTACGGCGGCTGCCAGCCGCTCGTGATCCAGCGCCGATAGCCCGGCGGCACGATCTTGTTGTTGGCGGTGACGATCTCTCCGCTGGGCGGGTTGAAGCTCTGCGGCAGCTCGTCGAAGGGGATGAAGCCCGTCCAGTCGTACTTCGCCAGCCAGCCCGGCGCCGGCGCGAGCCCTTTCAGATCGTTGTCGGGCCGGCGCACCGGCACCCGACCCGCGGCGACGAAGCCGATGTTGCCGTCGACGTCGGCGTACACGACGTTCTGCTGCGGCGCGCCGAAGTCGCGGCCCGCCGCGAGGAAGCCCGGCCAGTCGCGCGCGCGGCCCAGCTCGAGCAGGGCGCGCACGCTCGCGTCATCCTCGGCGAGCGCGGTCCAGGCGAGCGCGAGCACATAGCCGTGCGGCGCGAGCCCACGCGCGCTGGCGAGCGCCTCCGAGACGACCGGCCCGTGGCGCGTGATGCGCACGGTGAGCTTCTGGTCCGGCTCGCCGCGCACCTTGATCGTCTCCTCCAGGCGCTGGAACGCTCGCGGTCCGTCCGGCGCGAGGTAGCGGTCGTCGCCGGCGAGCTTCTCGACGTACAGGTCCTGCACGTCCGGCCCGGTGTTGGTGAAGCCCCAGGCGATGCGCCGGTTGCGCCCGAGCAGCACGCCGGGCACGCCGGGCAGCGTGGCGCCGATCACGTGCAGCCCCGGCGCGTCCAGCTGCGCGAAGTACCACACCGGCGGCGCGGTCAGGCCGAGGTGCGGGTCGTTCGCGAGCAGCGGCTGGCCGGTCGCGCTGTGCGCGCCGCTCACCACCCAGTTGTTCGATCCGACGCCGTCGGCCTGGAACGAGGGTAGCAGCGCGGCGAGGCGCAGCCCCTCGTCCGCGAGCCGCGGCGCGTCCGCGCCCAGGCTCGCGTACAGCGCGTGCAGGTCGGGCAGCTTCTGCGGCGCGTCGCCGGGGTAGGGCGGCAGGAACTGCGCGATGCGCTCGTTCGACAGCGTGCGCGCGAGGCGCATGCGCAGCAGCTCGTTCCTCCAGTTGCCGCCGAGGTCCCAGGCCATCATCTTGGTCCAGGCGATCGAATCGACCGGCGTCCAGGGCTCGAAGCCGTCGCGCAGGATCCAGAACTCGGGCGGAAGAACTGGATTCGTCGCGATGAACGCGTTCACGCCGGCTGCGTAGGCCTCGAGCGTGCGGCGCGTCGCGGCGTCGAGATGCTCGAGGTTCGCCTCGGCGGCGCGGCGCGCGCCGAGCGTGCGCAGGAAACGGTCGGCATCGAGCGCCTTCGCGCCGAGGAGCTCGGCGAGGCGCCCTGCGGCGATGCGCCGGTCGATCTCCATCTGCCACAGCCGGTCCTGGGCGTGCACGAAGCCGAGCGCGAAGTAGGCGTCGTTCGCCGAGCGCGCGAAGATGTGCGGGACGCCGTCAGCGTCGCGCAAGATCTCCACCGGGGCGTCCAGGCCTGGAATCCGGACCGTGCCCACGGTCTCGGGCAGCGAGCGGCGCAGATAGGCGTAGCCACCCGCCGCGATCACGCCCGCACCAAGGAGGAGAAAAACGACGATCCGGAGCAGCCGACGCACGGCGACAGGATAACCCGAGGCCGTGACTTGGGTCGCTGCGGCACTGCCGCAATTCTGCTATAAACAGACAGTTACTCGGACTCTCAAGGGGTCTTTCAGGTGCTCTACAGCCTGTATGAAGCGCAGCATGCGGCTCTCGCGCCGCTGCGCCTGATGGCGGAGCTCTCGCGCGGCTGGTTCGGACATCCGTTCAGCCCGCTGTCCTATATCCCCATGTCGCGGCGTGTGATGGCGGGGAGCGACCTGTTCCTGCGCGTCACGCAGCGCTACGAGAAGCCCGCCTGGAACATCGACTCGGTCGTCATCGACGGGCGCGAGGTGCCGGTCGCGCTCGAGACGGCGCTCGACAAGCCTTTCTGCAAGCTGATTCACTTCAAGCGGGCGCTCGCGGCGCCGAGGAACGATCCCAAGGTGCTGGTGGTCGCGCCGCTTTCCGGCCACCACGCGACGCTGCTGCGCGACACGGTGCGCACGCTGCTGCCCGCGCACGAGGTGTGGGCGACCGACTGGGTCGACGCGCGCATGGTGCCGCTCAGCGCGGGGCCGTTCCACCTCGACGACTACGTCGATTACGTGTGCGAGTGGATCCGGCTGCTGTCGCCGGACCTGAACGTGATCTCGGTGTGCCAGCCGACCGTGCCGGTCCTGGCCGCGGTGTCCTTGCTCGCCGCACGGCGCGAGCCGAGCCGGCCGAGCACCATGGTGATGATGGGCGGCCCGATCGACGCGCGCAGGAGCCCGACCGCGGTCAACAACCTCGCCATGCAGAAGCCGCATTCGTGGTTCGAGCAGAACCTGATCCACCGCGTGCCGGAGAAGTACCCCGGCTTCATGCGCTGGGTGTACCCGGGGTTCCTGCAGCACCTGGGCTTCGTGGCGATGAACCCAGACCGGCACTTCAACGCGCACTGGGACTACTACAACCACCTGCTCGAGGGCGACGGCGACTCGGCCGAGGGCCACCGGCGCTTCTACGACGAGTACAACGCGGTGCTCGACATGCCGGCCGAGTACTACCTCGACACCGTGAAGGCGGTATTCCAGGAGTTCGCGCTGCCCAAGGGCCGCATGTTCGTGCGCGAGGAGCTGGTGCGGCCGCAGGCGATCCACGACACGGCGCTGCTCACCATCGAAGGCGAGCTGGACGATATCTCGGGCAACGGCCAGACCGAGTCCGCGCACCAGCTGTGCCTGAACATCCCGCGCGACCGGCGCGAGCATTACCTCGCGCCGAAGGTCGGCCACTACGGCATTTTCTCGGGCCGTCGCTGGCGCGAAACCATTTACCCGCGCATCGCAGAGTTCATCCGGCGGCATGCCTGAACGGCGCCGCGCCCTGCTGGTGGGCGCGACGGGACTCGTCGGCTCGCAGCTGCTCGGGCGCCTGCTCGACGAGACGACCTACTCGACCGTCACCGTCTGGGCGCGACGGCCGCTCGCGCTGCGCCGGCCAAGCCTGAAGGTCGAGACGATCGACTTCGAACGGCTCGCCGAGCGCGCGGTCGACGCCGAGCACGTGTTCTGCTGCCTCGGCACCACCATGAAGCAGGCGGGCTCCGAGCAGGCGTTCCGGCGCGTCGACTTCGACTACCCCGTAGCGCTCGCGCACGCCGCGGCGAAGGGCGGCGCCACGCGCCTGCTGGTCGTCTCGGCGCTCGGGGCGAACGCCGCCTCGCGCATCTTCTACAACCGCGTGAAGGGCGAGATGGAAGCCGCGGTCGCGGCCGCGGGCGTGCCGCAGACGTACTTCTTCCGCCCGTCGCTCCTCGTCGGCCGCCGCGAGCAGCTCCGCCTCGGCGAGCGGATCGGCCACGCCGTCGGCCTCGTGCTCGGCCCGCTGCTCGGGCGCTACCGCCCGATCGACGCCGGCCTGGTCGCCACAGCGATGCTGAAGGCCGCGCTCGGCGGCAGGCATCCCGGGGTGATCGAGTCGGAGCAGATCCGCGCGCTCGCGACTCAGAGCTCGTAAGTCGATCCGGATTCGCCCTGCACCGCGCGCTCGACCTGCGAACGCGGCAGCTGCGGCGCGAAGAATTCGATGAAGTCGTAAACGTAGCGTCGCAACCACGCGCCGCGCCGGATGCCCAGCCGCGTGATGCTCGAGGGAAAGAGGTGCGCGACGTCGAGCGCGCGCAGCGGCCGGTCGCGCTTCGCGTCGAAGGCCATCTTGGCCAGGATGCCCACGCCGAGGCCCAGCTCCACGTAGGTCTTGATCACATCGGCATCGAGCGCGGTCAGCACGACGTTCGGAGCGAGGCCCCTGTCCTCAAATGCCTTCTGCACCAGCGAGCGGTTCGCGAAAGCGAAGTCGTAGGTGACGATCGGATAGCGCGCGATCGCCTCCAGCGAGAGCGGTCGCGTCTTGAGAAGCGGGTGGCGCACCGGCACCACGACGCAGCGGTTCCACTGGTAACAGGGTAGCGAGGCGAGCTCGGGATACAGGTCGATCGCCTCGGTCGCGATACACAGGTCGGCTTCGCCCGCCAGCACCTGCTCGCAGATCTGCGTCGGATTGCCCTGGTGGATGACGAGCCGGACGCCAGGGTAGCGGCGCTTGAATGCGGCCACCGCCTGCGGCATGGCGTAACGTGCCTGCGTGTGTGTGGTGGCGATAGTGAGCGTGCCGAGCGCTTCGTTCGCGTACTCCTCGCCCGCACGCTTGAGATTCGCCGCCTCGGCGAGTATGCGGTCGGCGATTGCGATCACGGCGCGTCCCGGCTCAGTGATCGCGGTGAGTCGCTTGCCGTGGCGCGCGAACACCTCGATGCCGAGCTCGTCCTCGAGTGCGCGGATCTGGCGCGACACGCCCGGTTGCGAGGTGTGCAGCGCCTCGGCGGCTTCGGACACGTTCAGGCCTCGCTTCGCGACTTCGGCGAGGTAGCGCAGTTGCTGCAGCTTCATGGCGACATATGCAAAATATGTATATGGATAACGCTACATAGTCTTTGTAGACATAGTACCCCGGCGTAGCCTTGGCGCTCCAGTGCCATGTACCGCTACGACGACATCGACCAGCAGCTCGTGGACGCCCGGGTCGTCCAGTTCCGCGACCAGACGCGGCGCTTCCTCGCGGGAGAGCTCGGCGAAGAGGAATTCAAGGCGCTGCGGCTGAGGAACGGTCTGTACCTTCAGCGCCACGCGCCGATGCTGCGCGTGGCGATTCCCTACGGCATGCTGTCCGCGAGGCAGCTCAGGAAGCTCGCGCACATCGCGCGCCGATACGACCGCGGTAGCGCACACTTCAGCACGCGCCAGAACATCCAGTTCAACTGGCCGAGGCTCGAGGACGTGCCCGAGATCCTCGCCGAGCTCGCGGCAGTGCAGATGCACGCGATCCAGACCTCGGGCAACACGATCCGCAACATCACCTGCGACCATTTCGCAGGCGTCGCTCCCGACGAGGTGGTCGATCCGCTCGCCTGGTGCGAGCTGCTGCGGCAGTGGTCGACCTTCCATCCCGAGTTCGCCTACCTGCCGCGCAAGTTCAAGATCGCCGTGTCGGGCAGCCCCGCCGACCGCGCGGCGATCCTGGTGCACGACATCGGCCTCGCCGCATGCCACGGCGAAGCGGGCGAAGTCGGCTTTCGCGTCGCAGTCGGCGGCGGCCTCGGGCGCGCGCCCGCGATCGGCGAGGTGATCCGCGAGTTCCTGCCGTGGCGCCATCTGCTCACATACCTCGAAGCGATCCTGCGCGTCTACAACCGCTACGGCCGGCGCGACAACATCCACAAGGCGAGGCTCAAGGTGCTCCTCAAGGCGCGCGGGGCGGAGGCCTTCGCGCGCGAGGTCGAGGCCGAATGGGCGCACGCGAAGGGCGGCCCGGCGACGCTCGCCGAAGAGGACGTGGCGCGCGTCGCGGACCGCTTCGCGCGGCCGCCCTACGAAGGGCATTTGCCGGATCACGACTTCCGCGATCCCGCCTTCCTCGCCTGGGAGCGGCGCAACGTCCACCCGCACCGGGTGCCCGGCTACGCCGCTGTGACGCTGTCGCTGAAGAAGACCGGCGTGCCTCCGGGCGACGCGAGCGCGGACCAGATGGACGCGGTCGCCGCGCTCGCCGAGCGCTACAGCTTCGCCGAAATGCGCGTCACGCACGAGCAGAACCTGGTGCTCGCCGACGTGCGCCGGGCGGAGCTGCCCGCGCTGTGGCGCGAGCTGCGCGCGCTCGGCCTCGCGACGCCGAACATCGGCCTGCTCAGCAACATCATTTCCTGCCCCGGAGGCGACTTCTGCTCGCTCGCCAACGCGCGCTCGATCCCGGTCGCCGAGGCGATCCAGCGGCGCTTCGACGATCTCGACTACCTGTTCGACGTCGGCGAGCTCGACCTCAACATCTCGGGCTGCATGAACGCCTGCGGCCACCACCACGTCGGCCACATCGGCATCCTCGGCGTGGACAAGCAGGGCGAAGAGTTCTACCAGCTCGAGATCGGCGGCGCGCAAGGGCCCCAGGCTTCGCTCGGGCGCGCGCTCGGGCGCGCGCTCGCCGCCGAGGAAGTGCCGCAGGCGGTGGAGCGCCTGATCGAGGTGTACCTCGAGCGGCGCGAGGCGCACGAGGAGCGCTTCATCGACGTGGTGCGCAGGATCGGCATCGAACCCTTCAGGGAGCGCGTCTATGGCGACGATCATCAGGAACCGCGTGCTCGTCGAAGACAGCTGGCAGCTGCTTGAGGCCGGGCCGCTGCTCGCGCCGGGCGAGGACGGCTTCGTGCCCGACTTCCCGACCGGCGACATCATCGTTCCGCTCGAACTCTGGCGGTTACGAGGCGACGAGCTGAGCGCCCGCCCCGGGCGGCTGGGCCTGCTGCTCGCGGCGCACGACGAGCCCGAGTCGATCGCGCCCGATCTCGGCCATCTAAGCCTCGTGGCGGTGCGCTTCGAGAGGTTCGCCGACGGACGCGGCTATTCGCTCGCCCGCCTGCTGCGCGAGCGCTACCACTGGCCTGGCGAGCTACGCGCGGTGGGCGACGTCGGGCGCGACCAGCTGCTCTTCCTCGAGCGCGCCGGTTTCGATTGCTTCGAGCTCCGCTCGGGCGTCGACGCGCGCGCCGCGCTCGCTGCCTTCGGCGAGCTGCCAGAAGCTCATCCGGCCTTTCGCCGCCGCGCGGCCTAGCGATGAGCGGACGCGAACTTCCGCTGCAGCTCGCGCGGCGCCTCGCGCTCCTCGGCCAGCCGGGCGCAGGGACGACGAGCCTTGCGCGGCGCCTGCTTCTCGCCTACCACCCACTCGGGATGGCGGCCTGCCCGGTCGGCGGGCCGCTGCAGGTGCTCGACGGCTCGGGCGAGGACGACCTGCTCGAGGTCATCGCACAGCTGCGCGGCGCCGCGGCCGCGGCAATGGTAATCGATGCGGCTGACCCGTCGCACGGCCACGCGGCCTTCGCCGCGCAACTCGTGGGCGCGCCGCGCCTGGTGGCGGCGGTGAACAAGATGGATTTGGTCGGATATACGCGCGCGCCCTTCGAGCGGGCGCGAGCGGTTCTCGAGCGCGTCGCGGCAGCGTGCGGGGCGCCGACCCCGATATGCGTGCCAGTGTCCGCGCGCGAGGACGAGTTGATCACGGCGGCTTCGGGCCGGGCCTCCTGGTACCGTGGCCCGACACTCGCCGAGGCGTTGCTCGAAAAATAGGGTCTGTCCCTATTTTCGGCGTAAGCCGCGCGCGCCGATCCAGATGCTGTAGACGATGAAGCCGGTGAAGCAGATGAGCGACCACTCGGCGATCGACAGGCCGAGGAAGCGCCAGGTGACCTCGGCGCACTGGCCCGAGCCGCGCACGAGGAAGGTGAACGTGCGCGAGATCGGAAAATGCTCGAGCATGAACGGCAGGTCCGGACCGCAGGCCGGCACCTGGTCGGCGGGCAGGTGCTGCAGGTACACCTGGCGCGTCGCGGTGGCGAGGCCGCCGAGCGCGAACAGGATGGCCAGAGCGGCGTAGACGGTCGCGCCCTTCGATTTCGGCCCGTGCAGCGCACCGAGGAGGAACACGATGCCGGCGAGCAGGTAAAAGACGCGCTGCACCAGGCACAGCGGACAGGGGTCCTGCCCCTGGAAATACTGCAGGTAATACGCCCCGCCGAGCAGCGCCGCACAGCCGAGCGCGCCGAGGGCGAAAGCCACGCGCAAGGGGATTCTCTCGAGGATCTGGAGCATGCGCGATGTTAATCCGTCTACGGTGCGAACGCCAAAGATGCGACATAGTGCCGGGCCCGGTCCATCGGCCTGTGCTAGAAGCGTCGCATGGCACTCGAACCGCAGACCCGGATCTATTGCCGCACCGCGGCCGGCGACGAAGCCCTGGCCTCGGACGACGTGGCGATTCCCTCCGACTACCGCCGCATCCTCGCCTTGATCGAGACGAGCACGCACTCGCATGTCATTCGGGGGCGTTTGCGGCACTTCCCCGACGCGCTGCTCGCCGACTGGCTGGCGGAGCTGGAAGAGCTCGGGTTCATCAGCTCGATCGCCGCTGACATCACGCAGGACCTGGACTTCAGCAGCCTGCTCAAGGCGCAGCAGCGCAGCGCGCGCGGAGCGCGTCCGGACGACTCGCAGCGCATGGACATGCGGGCCGCGACGGCCGCGTTCAGGGAGCTCGAGCGCAAGGGCGCGTTCCTCGCGGCCGACAGGCTCGCGAACCGGCCGCAGCTCGCGAAGCGCGCGAGCGATATCGTCGTGCTGATCGTCGAGGACGACCCGGACCAGGCGGCGCTCGCCGACCTGCGCGTCAGCATGGCCGGCTACGCGGTGCGCCTCGCGCGCAACTGCGCCGAGCTGACGAACGAGCTGCGCACGCGCGCGCTGCCGGACATCGTGCTGCTCGACATCATGCTCCCCGACGGCAACGGCTGGGACGTGCTCGGAAGCATCCGACGCCATCCCAAGCTCGCGCTGCTGCCCGTGGTGATGCTCACCGCGCTGAACGACCCGAACGAAGTGCGCTGGGGCCTCGCGCTCGGCGCGGACGGCTACGTCACCAAGCCCTACAGCAAGAGCATTCTGGTCGA
>JBLMWT010000272.1:0-8679 GCA_050257375.1 Sphingomonadaceae bacterium | reverse complement strand
CGCCGGCGCGCGTCTGTTCGGCGACCTGCACGGGGTTGCCTTGATGGAGCATGAGCCGCACCTTGGGAAAGCGGGCGGCAAACTTCGACAGCACGGGCGGCAGTACGTAGCGGGCCTGGGTGTGGGTCGTCGCGATCGCCAGCACACCGGCGTCCTCGTTACGAAACTCGTCGGCAACGCGCTTCAGGTTTCCGATCTCGCGCAGCGCGCGGCGGGCGGTTGCGAGGACGACTTCGCCGGCGGGCGTGAGCGTAGTGAGCCGCTTGCCCTGCCGTACGAACACCTGCAGGCCAAGCTCGTCTTCCAGCTGCCGGATTTGCTTGCTGATTCCCGGTTGGGACGTGTATAGCGCCTCTGCCGCACCCGAAACGTTGAGGCCGTTGTCAACGATTGCACACAGATACTTGAGCTGCTGGATGTTCACGCCTTATAACCATAAAGCCGTTAATACCGATCATTATATGCCTCTAGACGCTTGACTATGGTCCAGACTCTGCAGGTCCATCCCACTCATCCCCAACGGCGTCTCCTGCGCCGTGCGGCAGAAATCTTTCGCGCCGGCGGCGTCATCGCTTACCCCACCGACTCGAGCTACGCGCTCGGGTGCCGGATGGGCGACGCGGAGGCGGCGAAGCGCATCCGACAGTTGCGTGGCGTGAGCGAACGTCATCATCTCACGCTGGTGTGCCGGGACCGCGCGCAGGCCGGGCGTTTCGCTCGGATGGACAACGAGCAGTTCCGCATCGTGCGGCAGGGGACGCCCGGAAGCTTCACGTTCCTGCTGCGCGCGACGCCGGAAGTCCCGCGGCGCGTCCAGCACCCGAAGCGCAGCACAATCGGCATCCGTGTGCCGCA
Source organism: Sphingomonadaceae bacterium (assembly GCA_050257375.1). GTDB lineage: Bacteria > Pseudomonadota > Gammaproteobacteria > Burkholderiales > SG8-39 > DAHVFK01. The sequence goes on along the minus strand of JBLMWT010000272.1, from coordinate 7,824 downwards.
GCACGCGGTGGCGCTCGCGCTGCTCGATGAACTTGGCGAGCCGATCGTGTCTTCGACGCTGATCCTGCCGGGCGAGACCGAGCCGCTGAACGATGCGGCGTCGATCGCGTCACGATTGGGCGGGCGCATCGAGGCGGTGATCGATGCCGGGCCGTGCCCCGCAGTGCCGTCGACCGTGATTGACCTCGAGACGACGCCCCCGCGCGTGCTGCGCCGCGGCCTCGGCGACCCGGCGCTGCTCGGAATCCAAGACGTCGCCGAGTTCGGGTAAACTGGCGGCTTGGATGGATTTTTCGCTGCAGACCATCGTGCTGTGGGCAGTGCCGGTGGTCTTCGCGATCACGCTGCACGAGGCGGCCCACGGTTACGCCGCCAAGCGATTCGGCGACCGGACGGCGGAGCTCGCGGGACGAATCACGCTGAACCCGTTGCGGCACGTCGATCCGGTCGGAACGATCCTCGTGCCGGGTTTGCTGCTTCTCATGGCGAAGTACGGTGGCCCGCCGTTCGTATTCGGCTGGGCGAAGCCGGTGCCGGTGAACTTCGGCAACCTGCGCCATCCCAAGCGCGACATGCTGTGGGTTGCGGCGGCGGGGCCCGGCGCCAACCTCGCCATGGCGCTCCTCTGGGCGCTCGTGCTCAAGGCGTCGGTGCCGGCCGGAATATCGGAAAGCGTGCATCTCGCCTCGATGGCAAACATAGGCATTGGCGTGAATCTGGTGCTCATGGCGTTGAATCTGTTACCCGTCCCGCCGCTCGACGGCGGCCGCATCGCGGTCAGCGTGCTCCCTGCGCGGGCTTCACGCGCCTGGGCGCGCATCGAGCCCTATGGCCTGTTCATCATCCTGGGGCTGCTGGCATTCGGACTGCTCGACGACCTGATGCGCCCCCTGCTTCGGCTCGCGGAATGGCTGCTGCACACGTTGCTCGATCTCTGAGCACGCAATAACACGAACTTGCCCATGTTCCCCGATCGGGTGTTGTCGGGCATGCGTCCGACCGGCCGCATGCACATCGGCCATTACCACGGTGCGCTGAAGAATTGGATCCGCCTTCAGGAAGAGTACGAGTGCCTGTTCTTCGCGGCAGACTGGCACGCGTTGACGACGCATTTCGAGGAATCGGAGACGATCGCCGAGAGCGTCTGGGAGATGTTCATCGACTGGCTCGCCGCGGGGATCGATCCCACCCGGGCGACACTCTTCATCCAGTCGCGCGTTCCGGAGCACGCCGAGCTCACGCTCCTCCTCGGCATGATCACCCCGATCGGCTGGCTCGAGCGCGTGCCGACCTACAAGGACCAGCAGCAGAGGCTCACCGATCGCGACCTGTCGAACTTCGGCTTCCTCGGTTACCCGGTAATGATGAGCGCCGACATCGTGGTCTACCGGGCGAACAAGGTGCCGGTCGGCGAGGACCAGGTGTCCCACATCGAGGTGACGCGCGAACTCGCTCGGCGCTTCAACCATATTTACGGCCGCGAGCCCGGCTTCGAGGAGAAGGCGCGGGCCGCGGTCAGGAAGCTCGGGAGCAAGAAGGCCAAGCGCTACGACGCGCTGCGCACGGCGTTCCAGGAGCAGGGCGACGCGCAGGCGCTCGAAACCGCGCGCGAGCTCCTCGAGGACACGCAGAACCTCTCCCTCGGCGATCGCGAGCGCCTCTTCGGTTATCTGGAAGGTGCGCGGCGCGTGATCCTTCCCGAGCCGCATCCGCTGCTGACGGAGACGCCGCGCGTGCCCGGCCTGGACGGCCAGAAGATGTCGAAATCGTACGGCAACGCGATCCTTTTGCGCGAGGAGCCGGCAGTCGTCGCGCAGAAGATCCGCACGATGCAGACCGATCCTGCACGCGTGCGCCGCACCGATCCCGGCAATCCCGAGAAGTGCCCGGTGTGGGGCCTGCACCAGGTCTATTCGGATCAGGCGACACGCGACTGGGTGTGGCAGGGGTGTACGACGGCGGGGATCGGTTGCCTCGAATGCAAGCAGCCGGTGATCGACGCCGTCATCCGCGAGCAGCAGCCGATCCGCGAGCGCGCGCAACGTTTTCTCGACGATCCGTCGCTCGTGCGCAACATCGTCGCCGACGGCTGCGAGCGCGCGCGCAAGCTCGCCGAGGAAACGATGCGCGACGTGCGCGAGGCCATGGGACTGCGCTATGACTAGCAGCGCGGCCGCGCTCGACCTGGCGCACCCGTCGGTCGCCGCCAAGCCGCTCGCGCGCGTCTACGGCGAGCCGTTCAACGAGCTGCCGCAGGATCTCTACATCCCGCCGGAGGCGCTCGAGGTGTTCCTCGAGACGTTCGAGGGGCCGCTCGACTTGCTGCTGTATCTCATCCGGCGCCAGAACATCAACGTGCTCGACATCCCGATGGCCGAGCTCACGCGCCAGTACCTCGGATACGTCGAGATGATGCGGCGCACGCAACTCGAGCTTGCGGCCGAGTACCTGTTGATGGCCGCCGTGCTGATCGAAATCAAGTCGCGGCTTCTGCTGCCACGGCCGCCAACGCCGCCCGGCGAGGAAGCGCAGGACCCGCGGGCCGAGCTCGTGAGGCGGCTGCTCGAGTACGAGCAAATGAAGCAGGCGGCGCGGGAACTCGACGCGCTGCCGCTTGCCGAACGCGACTTCACGACCGTGCGCGTGTGGTTCGACCGGGTCGCCGGCGAGCGGCTCCCGGACGTGGCGCCGGAGGATCTGCGTGCCGCGTGGGCCGGGTTGATTGCGCGCGCGCGCGCAAACCGCCATCATCTGGTGACGCGCGAGCAGCTTTCGGTGCGCTCGGAGATGAGCCGTGTGCTGAAGCTGTTGCAGCCGGCGCGCTTCGTCGAGTTCACCGCGTTGTTCGCCGCGCATGCCGACGTGCCGCACCTCGTCGTCACGTTCCTCGCGCTGCTCGAGCTTTCACGCGAGCGGCTGATCAGCCTCACGCAAGCCGAGCCGTACGCGCCCATCTACGCGCAGCTGCGCAGCGAGGCACCGTTCGCGCTGGCCGCGGATGCGGAGTGAGCGGCGTTGCGCCCGGGAACACGTGCAAAGAGAAACCGATCGAATGTCGTTCGATGACACAGAACTGAAGCGCGTCCTCGAGGCCGCGCTCCTCGTGGCGGGGGAGCCGGTCCCCGCGTCGCAGCTCGCGCGGCTCTTCGACCCTGCGCTCGATGCCGATGCGGTCCGCACGCTCCTCGCCGAGCTCGCCCAGGAGTGGTCGACGCGAAAGGTGGAGCTCGTCGAGGTCGCTTCCGGCTGGCGCTTCCAGGGCCGCCGTGAAGTGCAGTCGTACCTCGACCGCCTCGCGCCCGAGAAGCCGCCGCGATATTCGCGCGCGGTCATGGAAACGCTTGCCATCATCGCGTACCAGCAACCCGTCACCCGCGGCGACATCGAAGCGATCCGCGGGGTCGCCGTGTCCACGAACGTGATCAAAACGCTCGAGGACCGGCAATGGATCGAGACCGTCGGACATCGCGAGACGCCGGGTCGTCCGGCGCTCTACGCGACGACGAAGGCCTTCCTCGACGATCTCGGCCTCACCTCGGTCGCGGAATTGCCGCCGCTGGCCGAACTCGATTCCTCCCACCTTCTGGAGATTCCCGATGCCCCCACCAAGGCCGCCGAGGCGCCGCGCGCACTCGCGAGCCCGATCCTCGGCTCCGATCCAACAGCCGAACCTCGCGCTGCAGCGGATCGCGGAGAGCCTGCCGCCCCCGAAACACAAGCGGTCCACTGATCAGGTCTTCAGCGAGCCGCAGCGCCTGCACAAGGTGCTCGCGAGCTGCGGCTTCGGCTCGCGCCGCGCCATGGAGGAGATGATCTTGGCGGGGCGCATCACGGTGAATCGCATGCCCGCCGAGGTCGGCCAGAAGGTCGGGCCGGGTGACGAAGTGCGCATCAACGGCGAGCTCGTCAAGGTGCGCTTCGCCGAGCCGCGACCGCGCGTGCTGATGTACCACAAGCCGGCGGGAGAGCTCGTCACGCGCGACGACCCCGAGGGCCGCCCCACGGTATTCGAGAAGCTGCCGTCGATCGGGAACGGTCGCTGGATCAATGTCGGGCGCCTCGACTACAACACCGAGGGTCTGCTCCTGTTCACGAACTCCGGAGAGCTCGCGAACCGCCTGATGCATCCGCGCTACGAAGTCGAGCGCGAGTATGCCGTGCGCGTCATGGGCCGGCTCACCGACGAGCAGATGAACGCGCTTGCGAGCGGCGTGACGCTCGAGGACGGTCCCGCCCGGTGCGAATCGGTGCGTGATGGTGGCGGCGACGAGGACGGGTCGAATCATTGGTACCAGGTGGTGCTGAAGGAAGGGCGCAACCGGGAGGTCCGCAGGCTGTTCGAAGCGCTCGGCCTGATGGTGAGCCGGCTCATTCGCACGCGCTTCGGCGCGCTCGCGATGCCCACGCATCTCAAGCGCGGGCAGCTGACGGAGCTCGAAGCACCGGACGTCGATGCCGTCATGACCGCCGCGGGCTTGCGTTCCCGGCAGCCGGCCGCCGGGCACGGCCCGCGTCCGGCGAAGGGTGACGGGGGCCCCCGGCCCGGCCGCGGCCGCGCCGGGCCGAAGCACCCGCAGCGCCCTCACGGACATCGGGCCCTGCGACCGCCCACGGGTGTCGAAGGGGGCGCCGCGGCGAAGGGCGAATCGCCTTCGCAGGCAGAGCCGTTTGCCGCCGCGCAGGCCGGTCCACCGCGCCACCCGGGCCAACGACCCGCCAAGGGTCCACGCCCGTGGAAGCAGCGCTCGCCCGCTGGCAAGCCGGCGCAATCGCGCCCTTCCGGCGGTCGCGCCGAGGCTCGCAAGCCCGCCAAGCAACATGGGCAACGCCCGCATCGCGCGCGCCACGATTTCGACGAGGTGCAGCCGCAGAGCAATGCGAATGCGTCGCCGTTCGCGCGCACGACGTTGACGGTTCCCGGCGGTGCGCCGCGCGGCTACGCCAAGGACGGGCCGCGCCATCGAAGCGGTCCGCGCGCACAGAAGGCAGGCGCAAACGGCCATGCGCGTAGCCAAGGCGGCAGCGCATCGTATGCCGACCGCCTCGATGCGCTACCGGCCGAATACGCCGCGCCGCGGCGGCCGGTCACGCAAACGCAGATCCGCTCGAAGCGCACCCGCACGATCGTGCACGCCGACGTTGCGGCGGACGCCCGCTTGCGTCGCGAATCGACCTCGGCCGACGACGACGAGTCCTGAACCGGTCAGGAGGAGAAGCGCGGCGCGCGCTTTTCGAAGAACGCGCTGATACCCTCCGAGAAATCCGGCGCGGCCGCGCATTCTCCGAAGCTCTCCGCCTCGGCGCGCAACTGCATCGCGAGCGAGCGGTCCGACGCGTCGCGCAGCATCCGCTTCACGTTGCGCAGCGCGATCGCCGGTCCTTGCGCGATCGAGCGCGCCATGGCGGCGACCGTCGCGTCGAGCTCGGCGCGCGGCACGACGCGATTGACGAGGCCGATGCGGCGCGCCTCCTCGGCGTCGAAGCGTTCGGACAACAGATGGATCTCGAGCGCCTTGCGCAGGCCGACGATGCGCCCGAGCGCCCACGTGCCGCCCCCGTCGGGCGTGAGCCCGATGTTCCGGTAGGCCGACGCGAAATAGGCATCGTCGGCGGCGACGACCAGATCGCACGCGGTCGTAAGTGAGAGCCCGAAGCCGGCGACGGCGCCCTGCAGCGCGCCGATGACGGCGTGCGGCATTCGGTGCAAATTTTCGATCGCCGGGTGCAACCGCTCGACGATGCGCTGGAACGTCTCGCGGCGGGTGTCGGGGGCCGCTTCGAGTTGCGCGGCGAACGTCTTCAAGTCTCCGCCCGCCATGAAGTGACGGCCCGCACCCTTGAGGACGACGACGCGCAGGCTCGTATCCGCGGCGAGCGCGGCGGAATGCGCAACGAGCGTTTCCATCATCGGCAGGTCGAGCACGTTGAGCGCGTCGGGTCGATTCAGCGTCAGCGTCGCGATGCCGCCCTCGCGCGTGAGCAGGATGCCGTCGGAGAGGTCGGAGCGATCGTTTCTCATGAGAGCGGGTTGAGGCGCGGGGTGGTCACGCGAGTCACTCGCGGCGAAAGGGGCTGCCTGCCTCGAGCTCGTCGATCGAGTGCGTGACGTCGACGCGCTCGCGCGCGCAGTAGTCGGCGATGGCCGTGGCGAAGCCCCGATCCGCGATCGCGTGCAGCGAATGCGTGCGCACCGGCAGCAGCCCGCGCGCGAGCTTGTGCACGCCCTGCGCGCCACCCTCGAAGCTCGCAATCCCGCGCTCGATGCAGAATTCGATCGCCTGGTAGTAGCAGGTCTCGAAATGGAGTCCGGGTACGTATTCGCGCGTGCCCCAGTAGCGGCCCCATAGCGTGTCGCGGTCGAAGACGTCGAGCGCGGCGCAGAGCCTTCGTCCGTTGCGATAGCCGAGCACGAGCAGCAGATGCTCCGCGAGGCTCGTCCCGATCGCGTCGAAGAAATCGAGCGACAGATACGGCGTGGAGTGATGCGCGCGATAGGTTCGCTTGTAGCAGTCGAAGAAGAACGCGCGGTCGTCCGCCGTGGCGTCGCGGCCGAGCTTGCGCTCGAACGTGACGCCGGCCTCGGCGAGCCGGCGCCGCTCCTGCTTGATCTTCTTGCGCTTGTCGTGGTTGAACGCGGCGAGGAAGTCGGGGAAATCGCGATAGCCGGCGTTGTGCCAGTGGAACTGCATGCCGGCGCGCGTCAGCATGCCCGCGGCTTTGCCTTCGCGGGCCTGCGCCTCGTCGACGAACAGCACGTGCAACGACGAGAAGCCTTCGCGCAACTGCCCCAACGCGCGCTCGAGCAGGCATAGACGCGTCGACGCCTGGGCGGCCAGCATCCGCGCTCCCGGGACCGGCGTGAACGGAACCGCGGCGACGAGCTTGGGGTAATAGCGGCGGCCGTAACGGCGATAGGCGTCGGCCCAGCTCCAGTCGAAAACGTATTCGCCGTAGCTGTGCGACTTCGCGTAGAGCGGCATCGCGCCGATCAGCGTCGACGAATCCCACGCGGTGAGAAAGCGCGGCTGCCAGCCGGTCCCCTCGGAGGCGCAGCCCGTTTCGTGGAGCGCGGTGAAGTATTCGTGCGACAGCAGCGGCGTGCCGTTCGCCAGCCGATTCCATTGCGCGGGATCGATCGCGGACAGCGGGACGTCGTCGCGGATGAGGGGCGAAACCGCGACCGGCGGGCGCGGACGCCGGTAGGGGACGGGCGCATGCATCTCGGGCGCATTGTCGCTGTTGTGCGCGCGACGCTCAAGCGTCCGGATGCTGCAATCCGCGTGCTAGTATCGTTCGATGCGGATGGCGCTCGCGCAGTTGAACCAGACGCTCGGCGACGTCGCCGCCAACGCCCGCACGCTGCTCGATGCGATCGACGCGGGTCGGCGCGCGGGCGCGTCGCTCGTGGTCACGCCCGAGCTATCGCTGTGCGGGTACCCCCCCGAGGACCTGCTGTTGCGCCCGGCGTTCATCGACGCCTGCGCCGCGGAGCTCGCCGCGCTTGCCGCGAGGGTGACGGGCGCGACCGCGCTGGTGGGGTTTCCCGAGCGGGCCGGGGGTGCGTGCTACAACGCGATGGCGCTGTTGCGCGATGGGGCCGTAGCGGGCGTGTATCGCAAGCAGCGGTTGCCCAACTACACCGTCTTCGACGAGGAACGGTATTTCGAGCCGGGGCGTGCTCCTTGCGTCTTCGACGTCGACGGCGTGCGCTGCGGCGTGGTCATCTGCGAGGACTGCTGGTATCCCGGCCCCGCGGCGCAGGCGCGCGCAGCCGGCGCGCAAGTGATCGTCGTGCCGAACGGCTCGCCTTATCACACGATGCAG
>JBLMWT010000271.1:0-2652 GCA_050257375.1 Sphingomonadaceae bacterium | reverse complement strand
TGTCGTTGATCTTCAGCGTGGGCGGGGTGGTGAACCTCGCCCACGGCGCCTTCTATGCGCTCGGCGCGTACGCCTCGCTCGAGATCGCGAAGTATCTGGGCTTCGGGCCCGCGGTGGCGCTCTCGCCGGTTGCGGTCGGGTTGCTCGGCATCCTGTTCGAGCGCTTCTTCCTGCGCCGCTTCTACACGGCGGACCCGATCCTCGGCCTGCTCGTGACCTTCGGCCTGGCGATGATCGCCGAGCAGGCGATCCGCATCATCTGGGGCGCCGCGCCGCTGCCGGCGTCGATGCCGCAGGCGTTGAAGGGCAGCGTCATCCTGGGAGACTTCATCTTCTCGCGCTACCGGCTGCTGCTGCTCGCCATCGTGGCCGCGGTGCTCGCCGGCATCTGGCTGCTGCTGCACAAGACGTCCTTCGGCCGCGTGGTGCGCGCCGGCATCCAGCGCCCCGACATGGTCGCGGCGCTGGGAATCCGCCTGCAGCCGTACATGACCACGATCGTGGTGCTCGGCGTCGCCATGGCGGCGCTCGGCGGCGCGTTGTTCGCGCCGATCGCGCTCGTCTATCCCGCGATGGGCGCGGAGATCATCACCGTCGCCTTCGTCGTGGTGGTGATCGGCGGACTGGGCAGCTTCTGGGGCGTGGTGCTCGCGGCGCTTCTGGTAGGGGTGGTGCGCGGGGTGACGATCAATTTCGTGCCCGCGGCGGGCGAGGCGTCGATCTACATCCTGATGTTCCTGGTGCTGCTGTTCAGGCCGCGGGGACTGCTCGGCGAGCGCATCGAGAAGTTCGAATGACGCGCGCCGGGACGAGCGCGAAGTACCGCGCGCTGTGGATCGCCTTGGCCGTGCTGGTCGCGCTGCCGCTCGCGATGCCGCTGTTCGGCCTGACGGTCAACACGGCGAGCGTGACGGTGATCCTGGCGATCGCGGCGGTGGGGCTCAACATCCTCGTCGGCTACACCGGGCTCACCTCCTTCGGGCACGCCGCATGGCTCGGGATCGGCGCCTACGCCGCGGCGATTGCGCAGAAACACTGGCTGCACGGCCAGGTCTTCCTGCCGATCCTGTTCGCGCTCGCCTTCGTCGCGCTGCTCTCGCTCGTGGTCGGCTTCATGATCCTGCGCCGGCGTGGGGTGTATTTCTCGCTGCTGACGCTCGCGCTCTCGGCGCTCGCCTACGCGATCGCGTTCCGCTGGACCGCCCTGACCGGTGGGGAGGACGGCCTGGGAGGCCTGGAGCGCGGGCACATCGGACCGGTGTCGCTCGACAGCGCGCCGGTTTGGTACGCGCTCGTCGCCGCGATCGCGTTGGGCGTGCTCTATGTCGTGCAGCGCGTGCTGCGCTCTCCCTTCGGCCACGTGCTCGTCGCGATCCGCGAGAACCAGCAGCGCGCCACCTTCCAGGGCTACGCGGTCGACCGCTACAAGCTCGGAGCGTTCGTGCTCTCGGCGACGGTGACCGCGCTCGCCGGCGCGCTGCTCGGCTTCCAGAACTATCTCGTCTCCGCCGAGGGCGTCACGGTGGCGTTTTCCGGAGAGCTGCTCGCAATGGTGGTGATCGGCGGCATGCACCACATCCTCGGGCCCGCGCTCGGCGCGCTCTTCTTCGTGCTGTTCCGCGAGCTCTTTTCGATGTGGAGCGGCAACTGGCTGTTGTGGTTCGGCATGGTGTTCGTCGCCTTCGTGCTGTATTCGCCGGGCGGGCTGATCGGAATCTGGGCGAAGCTCAAGCGGCGCTGGCGGCCGCCGCCCGAGGAGGCGGCCGCGATGAGCCAGCGCCGCGTGGTCGAAGGGCTGCCGCTGCCCGCGTCGCTGCGCCCGGACGCGCCGCGCGGCACGGTGCTCGAGGTGAGCGGGGTGCAGAAGCATTTCGGCGGCATCCGCGCGGTCGCTAACGTCGGCCTGGCCGTCGACTCGGGCGAGGTGCACGCGCTGATCGGGCCGAACGGCGCGGGCAAGACCACGCTGTTCAACCTGGTGTCCGGCATGTTCCCACCCGACGCGGGCAGCGTGCGGCTGGACGGCGCGGAGATCCACCGCCTGCCCGCGCACCGCATCTGCCAGCACGGGCTCGCGCGCTCGTTTCAGATCACCAACCTGTTCAAGGGCCTGCCCATCTACGAGAACCTGCGCCTATCACTGCAGGCGCGCCATCCCGCGCGCTTCAACGCCTGGCGCGACATCGACAGCTACCCCGAGATCCACCGGGAGACAGCCGAGCTGGTGCGCTTCCTCGGCCTCGAGGGCATCGAAGAGGTCGCGGGCGGCGACCTGTCCTACGGCGGGCAGCGGCTGCTCGACCTCGGCATCGCGCTCGGCTCGAAGCCCAGGGTGCTGCTGCTCGACGAGCCGCTCGCCGGGCTCGCTGCGGCGGAGCGCGAGCGCGTTGCGAACCTGATCAAGTTCGTGTCGAACGAGATCCCCGTGCTGATCGTCGAGCACGATATCGACCGCGTGCTCGGCTTCTCGCAGCGCGTGACGGTGATGAACCAGGGCGAAGTGCTGATGGCCGGCTCGCCCGACGCGGTGCGCGCCGACCGGCGCGTGCAGGAGGTGTACACCGGCAAGGGCACGCCGCCGCTGCAGGGCAAGGCCGCGAGCGCGGGGCCCGCGCGCGCGCCGTGCCTCGTCTTCGGCGGCGTGAACGCGTT
>JBLMWT010000270.1:0-21315 GCA_050257375.1 Sphingomonadaceae bacterium | reverse complement strand
GCGATAGGTGCCTGAGCGCGACGCATCCTGCAGACGGGCCAGCAGCTTGCTCATGTCACTCCCGGATGCGCATGAAGCTGCGGTAGTGGTCGCCGCTGTAGTACAGCTCGCCGTCTCGACCAGCGACGATGCGTCGCGCGCCCCGATCGCGCGCACCGGGCGTGCGCACCGTGTACTCGCGGTAGTAGCCGCGCGGCTTCGCGGGCAGCCGTGCCTCGCGGTTGCCGAACACGGCCCCGTCGCGAGCATAGGGATACGGCCCTCCGCCGTGGATCAGGTCGACCGTGAGCCGCGCCTCCGGCGGCAGCTCCGCAATCTCGATCTCGCCGAGTGGCTGGAACGCCGCGGCGCCCGTCGCCACGACAAGCGCAACGAGTGCCGCCAGCAGCCGCATCACGCCTTGGGCCGCTCCCGCAGACGCAGGCCGAGCTCGCGAAGCTGCTTGTCGTCGACCGGGCTCGGCGCCTTGGTGAGCAGGCACTGAGCGCGCTGCGTCTTCGGAAACGCGATCACGTCGCGGATCGACTCGGTACCCGCCATCATGGCGACCAGGCGGTCCAGGCCGAACGCGATGCCGCCGTGCGGCGGCGCGCCGAACTGGAGATTCTCGAGCAGGAAGCCGAACTTGGCCTGCGCCTCCTCGCTCGAGATGCCGAGCGCCTGGAAGACCTTCGCCTGCACCTCGGCGCGGTGAATGCGCACCGAACCGCCGCCTATCTCGGAGCCGTTCAGGACCATGTCGTAGCCCTTGGAGAGCGCGCGGCCCGGATCGCTCGCGAGCAGATCCTCGTGGCCGTCCTTCGGCGAGGTGAAGGGATGGTGCATCGCCGCCCAGCGCTTCGCCTCTTCGTCCCACTCGAACATAGGGAAGTCGACCACCCAGAGCGGACGCCAGCCCTTCTGCGCGTAGCCCTTGTCGTGCCCTAGCCTAACGCGCAGCGCGCCGAGCGCGTCATTCACCACCTTGGCGCGGTCCGCACCGAAGAAGATGAGATCGCCGTTTTCGGCTCCGGTGCGCTCGAGGATGCGCTCCAGCACCTCCGGAGGCAGGAACTTGACGATCGGCGACTGTAGGCCCTCGGGCAGCTTGGCACGATCGTTCACCTTGATGTAGGCGAGGCCCTTCGCACCGTATATGGCGACGAAGGCGGAGTAATCGTCGATCTCCTTGCGCGAGAGGTCCGCCTTCGGCACTCTGAGCGCCGCGACGCGACCGCCGGGCATGTCGGCGGCGGCGCGGAAAACCTTGAACTCGACCGTCTTCATCAAATCGGTCAGCTCGGCGAGCTCGAGCGTGACGCGCAGGTCCGGCTTGTCCGAACCGTAGCGCGACATCGCCTCGGCATAGGTCATGCGCGGGAACGGCGCGGGAAGCTCGACGTCGAGCACTTCCCTGAATACGGTGCGCACCAGCCCCTCGTTGATGTCCTGGATGGCGCGTTCGCCGAGGAAAGAGGTTTCGATGTCGATCTGCGTGAACTCGGGCTGGCGGTCAGCCCGCAGGTCCTCGTCGCGAAAGCACTTCACGATCTGGTAGTAGCGGTCGAAGCCCGCGACCATCAGGAGTTGCTTGAACAGCTGCGGTGACTGCGGCAGCGCGAAGAACTCTCCCGGGTGCATGCGCGAAGGCACCAGGTAATCGCGCGCGCCCTCGGGCGTCGAGCGCGTCAGCATGGGTGTCTCGATGTCGATGAAGCCGTGCGCGTCGAGGTAGCGGCGCACGGTCATCGCCACGCGGTAGCGCAGGCGCAGGTTCCGCTGCATCGGCTCGCGCCGCAGGTCGAGCACGCGGTAAGTGAGGCGCGTGTTCTCCGACAGGTTTTCGTCGTCCAGCTGAAAGGGCGGCGTCGCGGACGGGTTGAGCACCTCGACCTCTTGCGCGAGCACCTCGACTTCGCCCGAGCGCAGGTTCGGATTGACGGTGCCCTGCGGGCGGCGGCGCACCTTGCCGCTCACCTTGAGCACGTACTCGTTGCGCGAGCGGTCGGCGGTGGCGAACGCCTCGGCGCGATCGGGATCGAACACGACCTGAGCGAGACCTTCACGGTCGCGCAAGTCGATGAAGATGATGCCGCCGTGGTCGCGCCGTCGGTGCGCCCAGCCACAAAGCGTCACGGATTGATCGATGAGGTCGGCGTTCAGCTCGCCGCAATAGTGCGTTCGCATTTCTTGAATCCCGCTTCCCTAACTCAGCTTCTGGCGCCCGTCCGTTCAGGCCTCGCCGGCGGCGCCACGACCCCCATGGATATGATGTACTTGAGCGCCTCGTCGACGCTCATGTCGAGCTCGATGACATCCGCGCGCTTCAGCATCACGAAATAGCCTCCGGTAGGGTTCGGCGTCGTCGGCACGTACACGCTGACGAATTCTCCGCGCAAGTGGTTGACGACGTCGCCGCCCGGAATGCCCGTCTGGAACGCGATGGTCCACATGCCCTGGTGCGGCCACTGCACCAGCAGCGCCTTGCGAAAGGCCTGCCCGGACGACGAGAACAGCGTGTCCGACACCTGCTTCACGCTCGAGTAGATCGACGAAACGAAGGGGATCCGGTGCAGCAACTCGTTCCAGATGCGCACGAGGCGCTCGCCGATGAAATTCGCGGCCAGCACTCCGGTGACGAAGATGATGATCAGCGTGACCGCCACGCCGAAGCCCGGCACGTGCACGCCGAGCCAATGCTCGGGACGCCAGCCCTCCGGGACGAGCTCCATGCTCTGGTCGAGCGTATCGACCACGATCTTGAGCACCCAGATCGTGATGACGAGCGGGATCCAGATCAGCAGCCCGGTGATGAAATACTTTCTCACGGTGGCTAGGACGTCGTCGTCCCGCCGCTCGCAGGTGAATCAGGCTTCTTCGACGCAGTCTTGGATTCGCTCTTGGCCTCCGTCTTCGCCTCGGCCTTGCCCTCCGGCTTCGCGTCGGCCTTCGCCCCGGGCTTGCTGCCGCCACGAAAATCGGTCGCGTACCAGCCGCTTCCCTTTAACTGGAAGCCCGCCGCGGTGAGCTTCTTCTGGAACGAGGGCTTGCCGCATTTCGGGCAAACGGTCAGCGGCGGCTCCGAGATCTTCTGCAGATATTCCTCTTCGAAGCCGCACTCGGCGCAGCGATACTCGTAGATCGGCATGGCGCTCCCCGCTCCTAGAACGGAATGTCGTCTTCCATGTCGTCGAATTTGCCCGCTGGCTTCTTCGCCGCGGCCTTGGCCTCGCCCTTGGGCGCAGCCGAACTCTCGGCCCGCGGCTCGGCGCGCGGCTCTCCCGAGCCGCCGCGCGCGCCCAGCATCTGCATCGTGTCGCCCATGATTTCGGTCGTGTACCGGTCCTGCCCCTCCTTGTCCTGCCACTTGCGCGTGCGCAGCCGCCCTTCGACGTAGATCTGCGAACCCTTCTTCAGGTATTCGCCGGCGATCTCCGCCAGCCGTCCCCGGAACACCACCCGGTGCCACTCGGTTTCCTCCTTCTTCTCGCCGCTCGCCTTGTCGGTCCACTGATAAGAAGTGGCCACCGACACGTTTGTGATCGCGGCGCCGTCGGGCATGTAGCGCGTTTCCGGATCGCGTCCCAGATTGCCGACCAGAATTACCTTGTTCACCGAAGCCATGTATTCCTCCCCATCGCGAGTCCTCCCGCGGCCACCGGGCCTGCGGGCTCAAGCTCCCCCAGAGCGGGAAACGTCGGACTGCGCCATTCCGTTGACATGCCTGGGCGCGAGCGGACGCATGCCCGCCGCCGCCAGCAGCCAGATCGCCGCCAGGCCGGCGCAGGTGCTGAACACCGCGCCAGGGCCGTGCGCATGCGCCAGCCAGCCGCCGAGCACGCCGCCCACGAACAGGCCGAGCGTCTGCGTCGTGTTATAGACCGCGATCGCCGTGCCGCGCGCGCGCGCCGGGGCGATACGCGACACGAGCGAGGGTAGCAGCGCCTCGAGCACGTTGAAGGCGACGAAGAAAGCGAGCATCAGTCCGGCGAGCGGCATGATCCGGTCCGGTGCGGCGGCGAGCCCCAGCTCGACCAGCGCGAGCAGCAGCACCGTGCCGAGCAGCACGGTCTTGTGATGGTTGCGTCGGTCGGCATAGAACACCGCAGGCACCATCAGTATGAACGAGGCGAGCACCACGGGCAGGTAGAACTTCCAGTGCGCCGGCAAGGGCAGTCCCGCTTCGACGAGCATCGGCGGAACGACCACGAACATCGACATCTGCGACACGTGCAGCGCGAAGATGCCCACGTTCAGGCGGACGAGCTCCGGCTGCTTGAGCAGCGCCGGCAGGTCGCGCGCGCGCACCGGCGGCTCCGCGTGCGTCGGCCGGGGCGCCTTTGGGACGGCCGAGAACAGAAGCCAGATCGCAATCAGCGAGAACCCCGCCGTTACGTAGAACACCCCGCTCAATCCGATCCACCTGTAGAGCACCGGGGCGATGACCAGCGAGAGCGCGAACGCCAGGCCGATGGTGCTGCCGATCATCGCCATCGCCTTGGTGCGCTGCTGTTCGCGCGTCAGGTCGGCGGCGAGCGCCACCACGACGGAGGAAATGGCGCCTGCGCCCTGCACGACGCGGCCGGCGATCACCGTATAGATGCTGTGCGCCGCGCCCGCGAGCACGCTACCGGCCGCGAACAGCAACAGTCCGACCACGATCACCGGCTTGCGCCCCCAGCGGTCGGAGGCCATGCCGAAAGGTATTTGCATGACGGCCTGGGTGAGGCCGTAGGCACCGAGCGCCAGGCCGACCAGAGTCAGATTTTCCCCGCCCGCGAGCTTGTGCGCCTCGACCGAAAGGAGCGGCAGGATGAAGAACAGCCCGAGCATTCTGAGGCCGAAGAGCGAAGCGAGCGACGCGCCGGCGCGCCGCTCTTCTGGGCTCATGCGTGAAGAATCCATGGGCGCTGGTCTGGCAATGCCGGAGTAATAGAAGGGTGGAACGACCCGCCGAGAACTCGTTATAGTAGCAGGTTTCTTCTTTCGCTCGCCGTATTGCGGCAGCACATGGACTCGATCCGCATCCGCGGGGCGCGCACCCACAACCTCAAGAATCTCAACGTCGAGCTGCCGCGCAACCGGCTCGTCGTGATCACCGGCCTGTCAGGCTCGGGCAAGAGCTCGCTCGCCTTCGACACGTTGTACGCCGAGGGCCAGCGGCGCTACGTCGAGTCGTTGTCAGCCTACGCGCGCCAGTTCCTGCAGCTCATGGAAAAGCCCGACGTGGACCTGATCGAAGGACTGTCGCCGGCGATTTCGATCGAGCAGAAGGCCGCGAGCCACAACCCGCGCTCGACCGTCGGCACGGTGACCGAGATCCACGACTACCTGCGCCTGCTGTACGCACGGGTCGGCACGCCGTACTGCCCGGAGCACGCGCTGCCGCTGGAGGCGCAGTCGGTCGCGCAAATGGTCGACCACGTACTCGCATTGCCCGAGGACACGAAGCTGATGGTGCTCGCTCCGGTGGTCGCCGGCAGGAAGGGCGAGCAAAGCGAGTTGCTCGACGAGCTGCGCGCACAGGGCTTCACGCGCGTACGCATCGACCGCAGGGTATTCGAGCTGGATTCCGCGCCCCGTCTCGCCAAGAACGTGAAGCATTCGGTCGACGTGGTGATCGATCGCCTCAAGCTGCGGCCTGAAATGAAACAGCGCCTGGCCGAGTCCTTCGAAACCGCACTGCGCCACGCCGAGGGGCGCGCGGTGGCGGTCGAGACGGACAGCGGCAAGGAGCACCTGTTCTCGTCGCGCTTTGCCTGCCCGGCCTGCAGCTACGCGCTCGCCGAGCTCGAGCCGAGACTTTTTTCGTTCAACAATCCGATGGGCGCCTGCCCGAGCTGCGATGGCCTCGGCACGGTCGAGTACTTCGACCCGAGGCGCGTGGTCGCCCACCCCAACCTCAGCCTCGCCGGCGGAGCGATCAAGGGGTGGGACCGGCGCAACCACTTCTATTACTCCATGCTGCAGTCGCTCGCGCAGCACTACCGTTTCGACGTCGAGCAGCCGTGGGAAGCGCTCGAGGACCGCGTGCAGCAGCTGCTGCTGTACGGGTCCGGCAAGGAGAAGATCGGCTTCCGCTACCTGGGCGAGCGCGGCCGCACGAACGTCAAGGAGCACGCGTTCGAGGGAATCATTCCCAACCTCGCGCGGCGCCACCGCGAGACGGACTCGGCGGTCGTGCGCGAAGAGCTGGCCAAATACCTCAACCGCAAGGCGTGTCCGGAGTGCGGCGGCACGCGGCTGCGGCGCGAGGCGCGTCACGTGCTGCTCGACGGGCGCGCAATCTACGAAGTCTCGCGTCTGCCGCTGCGCGAGTCCTTGGCGCTGTTCCAAAAGCTCAGTCTTCCGGGAGCGCGCGGGCAGGTGGCCGAGCGCATCGTGCGCGAGATTGCCAATCGCCTGGAATTCCTGGTGAACGTCGGGCTCGATTACCTGTCGCTCGATCGGTCTGCCGACACGCTCTCGGGCGGCGAGGCGCAGCGCATCCGCCTCGCGAGCCAGATCGGCTCCGGCCTCACGGGGGTCATGTACGTGCTGGACGAGCCGTCCATCGGATTGCACCAGCGCGACAACGCGCGCTTGATCGAGACGCTCAAGCGCCTGCGCGACCTGGGCAATTCGGTGATCGTCGTCGAGCACGACGAGGAAGCGATCCGCGCCGCCGACTACGTGCTCGACATGGGGCCGGGCGCGGGCGAAGCAGGCGGCCAGGTAATCTCAGCCGGCACGCCCGCCGAGATCCTCGCCGACGAGCGCTCGCTGACCGGTCGGTATCTGTCCGGTGCGCTGAATATCGAGGTGCCGCGCCAGCGCAGCCGCCCCGGCCGCAGGCGCCTCGTGCTGCGCGGCGCGCGCGGCAACAACTTGAGGAACGTCGACCTCGACCTGCCGCTCGGCCTGCTCGTGTGCGTGACGGGCGTCTCGGGCTCGGGCAAGTCGACCCTGATCAACGACACCCTGTACGCAGCCGTCGCGCGGCAACTCTACGGCAGCGCCGTGGAGCCTGCGCCCTACGATTCGCTCGCGGGCATCGAGCAGCTCGACAAGGTGATCAACGTCGACCAGAGCCCGATCGGCCGCACGCCGCGATCCAATCCTGCCACCTACACGGGCCTGTTCACGCCGATCCGCGAGTTGTTCGCAGGGGTCCCCGAAGCGCGCACGCGCGGTTACGACCCGGGGCGCTTCTCCTTCAACATCAAGGGCGGGCGCTGCGAGGCCTGTCAGGGCGACGGGCTGATCAAGGTGGAGATGCACTTCCTGCCCGACATCTACGTGCCCTGCGACGTCTGCCATGGCCGGCGCTACAACCGGGAGACGCTCGAGATCCGATACAAGGGCCGCAGCATCCATGAGGTGCTCGAGATGACGGTGAGCGAGGCCACCGCGCTGTTCGCCGCAGTACCGGTGATCGCGCGCAAGCTGCAGACGCTGATCGACGTCGGGCTCGGCTACGTGCGTCTCGGCCAGTCTGCGACGACCCTCTCGGGAGGCGAAGCGCAGCGCGTCAAGCTCTCGCTCGAGCTCTCCAAGCGCGAAACCGGACGCACGCTGTACATTCTCGACGAGCCGACCACGGGGCTGCACTTCCACGATATCAAGCTGCTGCTGGACGTGTTGCGGCGCCTGCGCGACGCCGGCAACAGCGTCGTGGTGATCGAGCACAACCTGGACGTGCTCAAGACCGCCGACTGGATCGTCGACCTCGGTCCCGAGGGCGGCGATGGCGGAGGGCGCATCGTTGCAGAGGGCAGCCCCGAGCAGATCGCCGCCAACAAGGCGAGCTACACCGGACAATACCTGAAGCACGTGCTGGCCGAGCCGCGCCGGCGCGCGGCGGCTTGACATTAACGCACGCTCGTACTATTTTGCCGGCATGACGACGGCCGGCGCGACCACCAAGGGCGAGCGAACCCGTGCGGCGATTCTCGACGCGGGGATGCGCGTCGCGAGCCAGGCCGGCCTCGACGGCCTGACCATCGGCGCGCTTGCCGACACGACCGGCCTGTCGAAGTCGGGGTTGTTCGCGCATTTCGGTTCGCGCGACGAACTGCTGCTCGCCGTGCTCGCTCACGCGCGTGAGCGCTTCACCGAGGTCGTCGTCCGTCCAGCGCTCGATCACCCGCGTGGCGTGCCGCGCCTGCGCGCGATGTTCGTGAACTGGCTCGACTGGACCGAGTCGGCCGATTTGCCCGGCGGCTGCCCGATGGTTGGCGCAGCGGCCGAGTACGACGACCGGCCCGGCGCGGTGCGCGACGCGCTCGCCGCCGACCAGCGCGCCTGGGGCGAGACCCTCAAGCGCGCCGTGATCCAGGGTATCGACGAGGGCCAGCTCGCCGCAGGCACTGACGCCGAGCAAATCGTGTTCGAATTGTTCGGCGTCGCGCTGGTGACGCATCATCACCGGCGCTTGCTCGGCTACACCAAGGCGCGCAGCCGCGCGCTCGCGGCGTTCGAGGCGCTCGTCGCGCGCAGCGCCAACCGTTAACCACGAAGGAGCCTTTATGGCCGGCACCCTGTCGTCTTCGCGCATGAATAGCACGATCGTTCGCTTTCTGTTTCAATCGCTGCCGAGGCGCGCCGCCCTGCGCGCCTCGGCCGCACTCGCGCCGCGCCTGGCCGGCCTTTGGGCCGAGCAGCTGTTCCTGACCCCGCCACGCGCGCAGCATCCGGAGGGCACCCTGCTCGACTTGATCGACGCGCGCTCGGGTTTCGTGCTGCACAAGGGACGTCAAATAGCGACCTGGAGCTGGGGCGCACGCGACATGCCCGCGGTGCTGCTCGCGCACGGCTGGGGCGGCGCGGCGACGCAGATGAGCCGCTTCGTCTATCCACTCACCTTCGCGGGCTACCGCGTGATTGCCTACGACCAGCCAGCGCACGGCCTGTCCGAAGGCAGGCTGACCGGACTGCCCGACTTCGCCGACGTACTGGCCGAGGTCGCCTCCCATCACGGAGGAGTCGAGTCGGTGATCGCGCACTCGCTCGGCGCGGCCGCGGCCGCGTTCGCGCTGTCGCGCGGCTTGCCGCTCAAACGCGCGGTTCTGGTCAGCCCACCCGCGGACTTGCTAGGCTACTCGCGCCGTTTTGCGCGCTGGCACTGGATTCCGGAGCGCGTGCGCGGCGCCATGCAGGCGGCGATCGAGGAACGCTTCGGAGTCCACTGGGCCGAGTTCGAGCTCGCGCGCATGGCGCCTCGCCTCGCCGCCGATGCGCTCGTGATCCACGACCGCGGCGACCGCGTCGTTCCCTGGACCCAGGGCGAGAAGTTCGCGCGCCACTGGATCGGCGCGCGCCTGCTCCTCACGAACGGCCTCGGGCACGGCCGCATCCTGGAGGACGAGGCCGTCGTGCGTGCCGCTGCCGATTTCATCGCCCGGCGCTCCAAGGTTGCGAGCCTCGCGGCCCCTGCCCTGCCGCGACCGGCGCGGGCTTACTGAGCCCCTAGGCCGGCGCGAGGCGCGGCGCACCTTCCCCTGATTGCTGCCAGGCGAGCCTGCGCTCGTGGAAACCGGCGAGGCTCGTACGGTGGCCGATCGACACGAGCGTCGTCTTAGGCAGCCGTTCGCCGAGTAAGCGATAGAGCGCCGCCTGATCGTCGTCGGGCAATGCCGAGGTCGCCTCGTCCAAGAACAGCCAGTCCGGGTGCGCGATCAGCGCGCGCGCAAAGGCGAGCCGCTGCTGCTCGCCTCCGGAGAGCACCTGCGCCCAGTTCTCGCGCCGGTCGAGTTCGTTCGAGAATTGCCCGAGTCCAACCGCGGCGAGCGCCTCGCGCACCTCCTCGTCGCCGATCACCTTGTGGTCGCCCGGATAGCAGACCGCGTGCTTGAGCGTGCCGATCGGCAGATAGGGCTTCTGCGGCAGGAAGAGCAGCCGGCTGCCGTTTGGTAGCGAGATTCTTCCCCTCCAGTATGGCCAGATGCCGGCGAGCGCTCGGAACAGCGTCGACTTGCCCGCACCCGAAGGACCGGTGATCAGCACGTGCTCGCCGCGCTTCAACTCCAGCGTGCTCGGAGCGAGCAGCGGCTGGCCCTGCGGCAGCGCGAGCGCCAGGCCGCCGAGCGCGAGCGTCGAGGTGGCGCCTTCGACGCGCTCGCCGTCGATCCGTTCGGCCTCGGCGCGCACGTGCGCGAGCGAAGCGCTGAAGCCGGTCAACCGGTCGACCGTCGCTTTCCAGGTCGCGAACTGCGTGTATGCGCCGATGAACCACGACAGCGCGCCCTGCACCTGGCCGAACGCGGAGGCGATCTGCATCAGTCCGCCGAGCGCGATGGCGCCCGAAAAATAGCGCGGCGCGGCGACCACGAAGGGAAATATCACCGCCAGCTGCGAGTACGAGGAGGTGAAGAATCCGAGCTGTTTCTGCTTGCGCATGATGCCCCACCAGTTGGTGATCACGTTGCCGAAGCGCGCGCGAAAATTCTCCGTTTCTTCGCTCTCGCCGCGGTAGAGCGCGACGCCTTCGCTGTTCTCGCGCAGGCGTACGAGCGAGAAACGGTAGTCGGCCTCGAACCGTTGCTGATCGAAATTCAAGCCGATCAACGGCCGCCCGATCACGTGGGTGAGCCACGAGCCCGCGATCGCGTAGACCAGCGCGAACCACACCATGTAGCCGGCGATCGAGACGTGCGCTCCGGCGAAAGTGAAGCTGAGCACCCCCGACAGCGTCCACAGGATGACCACGAACGACGCCAGCGTGACGACCGAGGACAAAAGGCCCAGTCCGAGCGAGAGCGTATTGTCGACGAAGATGCGCAAGTCGTCGGCGATACGCTGGTCGGGGTTGTCGGTGCCGCGATCGAGCAACTGCAGGCGATAGTACGCGCGGTCCTTGAGCCAGTCCGCGAGCAGCCGGTCGTTCAGCCACGTGCGCCACTCGATCTGCAGCATCTGCTGCAAGTAGATCTGGTAGACGTAAATGATGATGTAAGCGAATGCGAGCAAAGTGAACTTCAGCAGCTGTCGGTAGAACTCGGGCTGGTTCTTGGTCTGGATGGTGTTGTAGAAGTCGTTGTACCAGTGGTTGAACTGAACGTTCAGCCACACGAGCACCAGCGCCATCACGACCACGGCGACGAGCAGCACGACCCCGGTGCGCCGCTCCTTCGACACCCAGTAGGGCTTGGCCAGCGCCCAGAACGCAGACATGAATTGCTTGCTGCTCATGGAGTTCCTTTCGCTTTCGAAGAATCGGACTTAACGAGAGCGGGGAGTTTACAGAACGCACGCAAAGGGATCACAATGGCCCGCATGTCCTCCGGCAGGGTCTATCGCTTCGGCACCCCGCCGGAGCACGAAGCCAACCGCCTGTTCGTGTTCCTGCACGGTTGCGGCGCCACCGCGCAGTCGATGATCCCGATCGCTTTCAAGTTCCAGGCGCGCTTTCCGAGCGCGGCGCTGGTGGTGCCGAGCGGCTTTGCGCCCGGCGCGCGCGGCGGCGAGGCGCAGGACTGGTTTCCCACGCGCGGCTTGAACGTGGACAATCGAGCCGAGCGCGTCGAGGCGATACTGCCGGACATCGAGGACCTGGTGCGGCGCGAGCAGACCAACTTCGGCGTGCCGGCGCATCGGACCGTGCTGATCGGCTTCTCGCAGGGCGGCACGGTGGCGCTCGAGGCGGTGAAGAAGCTGCGCGGGCTGGCGGGCGCGGTCGTGGCTTTTTCGTCGCAGTTCGCGCGGCTGCCCCAGGCCGGAACGCGCATCGACGCGCGCATCCATCTGGTGCACGGCGAGTTCGACTCGGTCGTGTCGCGCGTGCACGCCGAGCGAGCGGCGCGCGTGCTCGCCGGCCTGCACGTCCCGGTGACGCTCGACATCGTCGAGGACCTTGGGCACGCGCTCACTCACCGCGCGATCAGCCTCGGCTCGCTGCGTTTGCTGCAGGGCATCTACGAGCGGCGGCGCGCGACGCTTCACTGACTCAGTCACGCAGGTCCGGCAGGTCCCTGTAGAGCTCCAGCGCCTCGGGGTTCGCCAGCGCGTCGGTATTGGCCACCGGCATGCCGTGCACCACCGCGCGCACCGCGATCTCGACCACCTTGTTGTTCTTGGTGCGCGGAATGTCGGCCACTTGCACGATCTTCGCCGGCACGTGGCGCGGCGTCGTGTTGTCGCGTATCGCCTTGCGGATGCGCTCCTCGAGTTCCGCATCGAGGACGTATCCCTCGCGCAATTTGATGAACAGCACCACGCGGGTATCCGAAGGTTTGTCCGGCGGCCAGAGCTGGCCGATCGCGACGGATTCCTCCACTTCGTCGATTCTCTCCACCTGCCGGTAGATCTCCGCAGTGCCGATCCTCACGCCGCCGGGGTTGAGCGTCGCGTCCGAGCGACCGTAGACGATCATCGTGCCGCGCTCGGTCAGCTCGACCCAGTCGCCGTGGCACCAGACATTCGGGTACCGGGCAAAGTACGCCGCGTGGTATTTCTCGTGGTGGCGATCGTTCCAGAACCCGAGCGGCATCGAGGGAAACGGCCGGGTGCACACCAGCTCGCCCTTCTGCCCAACCACGGAGTTGCCCTGCTCGTCGAACACCTCGACCGCCAGGCCGAGCGACCGGCACTGCAGCTCCCCGCGGTATACGGGCAGGACCGGATTCGCGTCGGCGAACGCCGCCATGATGTCGGTGCCGCCGGAGATCGAGGACAGGCAGACGTCCCGCTTGACGTGCGCGTACACGTAGTCGTAGCTCTCCGGCACGAGCGGCGAGCCGGTCGAGATGATCATGCGCAGCGCGCCGAGGCCGTGCGTCGCGCGCGGCTCGAGGCCGCGCTTGGCGATGGCGTCGATGAACTTCGCCGACGTGCCGAAGTGGGTGAAACGCTCCTCGGCTGCGTAGTCGAACAGGATGCGGGCGCCGCGCGCGAACGGCGAGCCGTCGTACAGCATCAGGCTCGCCTCGGCCGATAGCCCCGCGAACAGCAGGTTCCACATCACCCAGTTGCAGGTGGTGTAATAGAAGAAGCGGTCGCCAGGGCGGACGTCGAACTGCAGCTTGTACATCTTTAGGCCCGCGAGCAGCGAGCCTCCCGCCCCGTGCACGATGCATTTCGGCTTGCCGGTCGTGCCCGAAGTGAACAGGATGTAGAGGGGATGGTCGAACGGCATGTGCGCGTAGTCGATGTCGCCCGGCGTGAAGCGTCGCAACCATTCATCGATCGTGACGGCGTTCGGGATGTCGGACAGGTCGGGGCGTTGTTCGAGCAGCGGCGCCACCACCACCTTGCGCACGCTGGGGAGCTGGGCCGCGATCTCGCGCACCCGGCCGAGCGAATCGTGCCGCTGGCCGTTGTACAGATAGCCGTCCGCGCAAAACAGCACCTTCGGCTCGACCTGGCCGAACCGCTCGAGCACCCCGTCGGTGCCGAAGTCGGGCGAGCAGGACGACCAGACGATGCCCTGCGAAATCGCCGCCAGCGCGAATACCACGGTCTCCGGCATGTTCGGGATGAACGCGGCCGCGCGGTCGCCCGGGCGCAGGCCCAAGCTCTTGAGCGCCTGCGCGGCGCGCGATACATCGCTGTACAAGTCGGCGTAGGACACACGGCGGCGAAAGCCCGTCTCGTCCCAGAACACGATTGCGTCGCCACGGTCGCCGCGCCTGAGCAGGTTCTCGGCGAAGTTCAGGCGCGCCTCGGGAAACCATTTGGCGCCCGGCATCTTGTCGCCGTCCACCAGAACCGTCGAGCCCTTGCGCGACGCGCTCACGCCGCACCAGTCCCACACCGAACTCCAGAATTCCTCGGGATTTTCGACCGTCCAGCGGTAGAAGTCCGGATAGGTATTCAGATCGAGCTTCAGACGGCGCACGACCCAGCGCGCGAACTCGGTCATCTGCGCCCGCTCGATCGCCTCCTGCGACGGCTCCCAGAGCTTGTGCGGCTGGGACAACGGTCCTCCTTCATCAGCGCGCGGCCGGTGCGGTCGATTATATATAGAAGGCGGCTTGACACTCCTTACGCCCATGTCGAGAATGGCCCGGCAAAAAGGGCGCCCATCCGCGGCGCCCGCGTCCGTCAAACCGGGAGACCCTGATGAACACCCTGCAACGCACGACTCTCGTCCTCGCCCTGATCGCGGGAGCGGGGCTCGCCACGCCGGCATCCGCGCTCGAAGGCACGCTGAAGAAGGTGAAGGAAAGCGGCGTCATCACCATCGGCCACCGAGACAGCTCGATTCCGTTTTCGTACTACGACGACCAGCAGCGCCCCGTCGGCTACGCGATGGATATCTGCTACAAGATCGTCGACGCGGTAAAGGCCGACCTGAAGATGCCGAACCTTAAGGTCAAGCTGCTCCCAGTGACTTCCGCCACGCGTATCCCGCTGATGGCGAACGGCACGATCGACCTCGAGTGTGGCTCGACCACCAACAACGCCGAGCGCAAGAAGCAAGTCGATTTCGGCATGACGTACTACGTCGTCAAGTACCGCTACGTGTCGAAGAAATCGGCGCACATGGACAAGATCGACGACCTGAAGGGCAAGACGGTGGTGTCGACCGCGGGGACCACCGACATGCAGGCGCTGAACAAGCTCAACACGACGTCTAATTTCGGCATGAACATCCTGTCTGCCAAGGACCATGCCGAGGCTTTCCTGATGGTCGAGACCGGCCGCGCCAGCGCGTTCCTGATGGACGATATCCTGCTCTCTGGCCTGGTCGCGAACTCGAAGAATCCCTCCGAGTTCACGATCTCGTCGGAAAGCCTGGGACTGGAGCCCTACAGTCTGATGCTGCGCAAGGACGATCCCGAGTTCAAGAAGCTGGTCGACGCCACGATGACCAAGCTGTACACCAGCGGCGGGATCATGAAGATCTACGACAAGTGGTTCATGAGCCCGATCCCGCCCAAGGGCATCAACCTCCACATCCCGGTGGGCGATGCCCTCAAGCGCGTGTTCGAGCATCCGACCGACTCGCCCGACCCGGACGTCTACAAGTAGAGTACCGGCCGACGTGACAGCGCAACGGGGGCGGTAGCCCCCGTTGCACTTTTAAGGGTCGAGAGAGCCGTGCACTACAACTGGAACTGGCGCATCTTCTGGGCGCAGTCGCCGGACGGGGACGGGACGTACCTGCACACCCTCTTCGTCGGTCTGGGCTGGACGCTCGCGCTCGCGCTGCTCGCGTGGCTGATCGCGCTCGCGCTCGGGATGATCGTCGGCGTCCTGCGCACGACGCCGGTGAAGTGGCTCGAGCGCGCCGGCTACGCCTACGTCGAGCTGTTCCGCAACATCCCGCTGCTCGTGCAGATGTTCCTGTGGTACTTCGTGCTGCCGGAACTCGTGCCGAAGGGGCTCGGCGACTGGATCAAGCACATGCCGCCTCCCTGGGGCTCTTTCGTGCCGGCGGTATTGTGCCTCGGCACCTTCACGTCGGCGCGCGTCGCCGAGCAGGTGCGTGCCGGCATCAACTCGCTGCCGCGCGGGCAGCGCATGGCCGGAACGGCGCTCGGCCTGACGCTTCCCCAGACCTACCGCTACGTGCTCCTGCCGATGGCGTTACGCATCATCGTGCCGCCGCTCGGATCGGAATTCCTCAACATCATCAAGAATTCCGCGGTCGCGCTGACGATCAACGTCGTCGAGCTGACCGCGCGGGCACGCGCAATGCAGGAGTACAGCTTCCAGGTCTTCGAGGCCTTCACCGCGGCGACCGTGATTTACTTGCTCGTCAACCTGGTGGTCGTGCTGCTAATGCGCTATCTCGAGCGCAGGGTCGCGGTCCCGGGATACATGGGGCAAGGCAGCGCGCCTGCGTCGGGGCACTGAGCGGACATGTTCGGCGGCTTCGATTTCGACGTCATCGAGCGCTCGTGGCGCTACCTGTTCTTCACCGGCATGTCGTTCACGCTGCGGCTGACGCTGTTGGCGATGGCGGGCGGCGTCGTCTTCGGCACGCTGCTCGCGCTGATGCGTCTCTCCAGCATTAAGCCGCTCGCGTGGATCGCAGGGACCTACGTCAACACGCTGCGCTCGATCCCGCTGGTGCTGGTCATCTTCTGGTTCTACTTCCTGGTGCCGTACATCGGCGCCTGGGTAGTGCGCTCCGACACCCCTATCCAGGTCGGCGCCTTCGCCTCGTCGCTGCTGACGTTCGTCATGTTCGAGGCCTGCTACTACTGCGAGATCATGCGCGCCGGCATCCAGTCGATTCCGCGCGGACAGGTCTGGGCGGGCTATGCGCTCGGCCTCAATTACTGGCAATCGATGGGACACGTGGTCCTGCCGCAGGCATTTCGCAACATGCTGCCCGTGTTGCTCACTCAAACCATCGTTCTGTTCCAGGACGTGTCGCTCGTCTACGTGCTGTCCATCACCGACTTCGTCGGCGCGGCGAGCAAGGTCGCGGAGCGCGACGGCCGCCTGGTCGAGATGTACAGCTTCGTCGCCGTGGTCTATTTCATCGCCTGCCTGGTGCTGTCGCAGCTGGTGCGAAGACTTCAGGCGCGCATCGCCATCGTGCGTTGACCCCAGGGTAACCTCCTCATGATCAAGATCAGCGACGTCAGCAAATGGTACGGGAGCTTCCAGGTGCTCACCGACTGCTCGACGGAAGTGGCGAAGGGCGAGGTGGTCGTGGTCTGCGGCCCCTCCGGCAGCGGCAAGTCGACGCTCATCAAGTGCGTAAACGGCCTGGAGCCCTTCCAGCAGGGGACGATCACCGTCGACGGCGTTTCGGTAGGCGACCGCGCGACCAATCTGCCGAAGCTGCGTGCCCGCATCGGCATGGTGTTCCAGAACTTCGAGCTGTTTCCGCACATGACGGTGACCGAGAACCTGACCCTCGCGCAGATCAAGGTTCTCGGCCGCGGCCGCGAGGAAGCGCTCGCCAAGGGCATGGCGTTGCTCGAACGGGTCGGTCTCAAGGCACACGCCGCAAAATTTCCGGGCAATCTCTCGGGCGGACAGCAACAGCGCGTCGCGATCGCGCGCGCGTTGTGTATGGATCCGATCGCGATGCTGTTCGACGAGCCGACCTCGGCGCTCGACCCGGAGATGATCAACGAAGTGCTCGACGTCATGGTCCAGCTCGCGCAGGAAGGCATGACGATGATGGTGGTGACGCACGAAATGGGCTTTGCGCGCCGCGTCGCCGACCGGGTGATCTTCATGGATGCCGGAAAGATCGTCGAGGACACGAGCAAGAACGAGTTTTTCGGGACACCGCGCTCGGAACGCGCGCAGCTGTTCCTGTCCAAGATCCTCGGCCACTAATATTCCTTTTCATGGAGACAAAGACATGACGACGGTTGCATTCATCGGCCTGGGCGCGATGGGGTCGCGCATGGCGGCGAACCTGCAGCAGGCGGGGTTCAAGCTGCGCGTGTTCAACCGCGACCGCGCCAAGACTCGCGCACTGGCGGACATGGGCGCCGAAGTGGCCGACTCGCCCGCCGCAGCGATCAGGGGCGCGGAATTCGCCGTGTCGATCGTCTCGGACGACAACGCCACGCGCGAAGTGATGCTGGGCGCGAACGGCGCGGTCGGCGCAGCGCCCAAGGGATGCGTGATCATCGACTCGAGCACCAACACGCCCGGTATGGCGCGCGAGGTGGCGCGCGAGGCCGCCGGGCGCGGTTGCGCATACCTCGACGCGCCGGTCTCGGGCAGCATCAAGCAAGCCCAGGGGCGAGAGCTGGTCTTCATGGTGGGCGGAGCGCGCGAGGCCTTCGACAAAGCGCAGCCGCTGTTCGCGGCCATGGGCCGCATGGCGAAGCACGCCGGCGACTCGGGCGCGGGCGCGACCGTGAAGCTGATCAATAACATGCTCTCCGGCACCATGACCGCCGCACTCGCCGAAGCCGCGCAGATCGCCGAGGCGGCGGGCGTGGGGCGCGAAGCGGCGCTCGAGATCCTGGGCGAGGGCGCGGCCGGCTCGCGCCTGCTGAAGGCCAAGCTGCCGATGATGTTCCAGCGCGACTTCAAGCCGCAGTTCCAGCTGCAATTGATGGAAAAGGATTTGCGCTACTTCCTCGGCATGGCGCAGGAACTCGACCGGCCGACGCCGCTCGCTGCGCTGGTGCGCAGCCAGTTCCAGGCGGCACGCCGCGGCGCGCTCGGCGGCCTGGACGCCTGCGCGGTGTTCCTGCAGGTCGCGGGCGAAAAGCCGAAAGCCTAGCGGCGTTCGACGCGCTTGAGCGTCGCCTCGGGAATGCGGTAGTCCGGGAAGCGGCGCCGGAATTCCGCCAGCAACCGGTCGGCCTCGTCATCGCGCCCGGTGCGGCGCAGCTCGGCGATGCGCTCGAGCCATCGCTCGGGCGCCTCTACCGCGCCCAATTGCTGGGCGCGTTGCTCAGCAGCCGCCGGCGCGGCGCGCTCGAAGAGTTCGCGGTCGGCGGATTCGCGCGATAGGCGCCCCGCCGCAGGCGCATTGGCCGCGGGCGTCTGCGCCCTTTTTTCCAATTCGACGGGCGCCGCAGGCGCGGTTTCGAATTTCGGTGCCGTCTGCTTTTCGATCAGGTTTTCCCGCTGCGCGGGCTCGCGCTGCATCTCCAGAGTGACCGTGACCGAAAGGACGATCACGGCCGCGATGGACAGCGGCAGCGCCCAGCGGCGCATGCCGTGCCGCCTGCGCGCGGCGGCGAGGATCTTTGCGTCGAGCGCCTTAGGGGGCTCTTCGCGCCCGAGCTCGCGGTAGCGTTCGCTTAGCTTGCGATCTTCGTGCTCAGCCATCCAGGGCTCCGCGCAATTTCGCCAGTGCATAGCGCAGCCGGCTCTTGACCGCCTCCTCGTTCGCGGCGGTGGCGGCGGCGATCTCGGCGATCGACAGCCCGCCCTCTTCGCGCATCAGAAATACCTCGCGTTGCGCCGGGGGCAGTGCCTCGAGCGCGCGCGCCAGGCGCGCGAGTTGCTCGTGGGTCTCGGCCTGGCGCTGCGGCTCGTGCGCGCCGTCTGCCGCGGGCTCCCAAGGTGCCGGATCGTCCGGGTCGTCCCCCTCCAGCGGCACCACCGCCAGACCGCGCCTGCGCCAGTGGTCGACCATGCGGTGATGCGCGATGGTGTACAGCCAGGTCGCGAAACGCGCCTGCGGCGCATAGCGGTCGCGCGCCTCGATCACGCGCATCCAGATCTCCTGGAACAGCTCCTCTGCGATGCCGCGTTCCTTGATGCCGCGCAGCAGAAAACGGTACAGCCTGCCCCTGTGCCGCGCGTAAAGCCCTTCGAAGGCCGCCGCGTCACCCGCAGCGTAAGCGAGCATCAGCTGTTCATCCGTGGCCTCCATGCAAGGATAGTGTAAACCGCGTCGGGCATGTGCAGCAGCTTCACGTCTAACCTCCTTTCGTGTGGTCCTGTTTTATTGAAACGAACCATGGCAGCAAATGGGTCAAGCGCCATAACGCTCGCTGAAGTCGCGTAAAATGCGCGCCTCGCTTTTCGATCCCCGGCAATGATGAAGAACGGCAAGCACTTCCCGATCCCCGTGCGCAGCGAGCTGCGCGCCAACGGCGTCACGCGCCGCCTCTATTCGTGCAGCAAGTGCCCGGCCTACTGCTGCAGCTACGCGCTGATCGAGATCACGAAGCGCGACGTGGCGCGGCTCGCGCGCCACTTCGGGCTGAGCGACGCACAAGCGCAGGAGCGCTTCACCAAGTACGACTCAGGGGAGAAGGCGATGGTCCTGCGCCATCGCAAGGACGAAGTGTTCGACACGGTGTGCATGTTTCTCGACCGCAAGACCCGCCGCTGCGGCGTGTACGAGGTGCGCCCCGGCGTGTGCCGCGACTATCCGGACAGCGCGCGCTGCGGCTATTACGAGTTCCTGAAGTTCGAGCGCGAGCAGCAGGACGACCCGGAGTTCATCGCGACGACCTAGCCCGCCTGCTTGCGGCGCTCGAGCGCCTGGGCGCGGACCTTGGAGAGCGTCGTGCCTGTGGTGATCGCGTCGGGGTCGATGCGCAGCTCGATCACCGAGTGCTTTCCCGAGGCGCGCGCGCGCTCGAAGGCAGGTGCGAATTGCGCGGTTTCTTCCACCGTTTCGCCGTGTCCGCCAAAGGCGCGCGCGTAGGCGGCGAAATCGGGATTCTTCAGCTCGCTGCCGCTCACCCGCTCGGGGTACTCGCGCTCTTGATGCATGCGTATGGTGCCGTACATGCCGTTGTTCACGACGAGCGCGATCACCGGCGCGCCGTACTGGGCCGCGGTCGCCAGCTCCTGGCCGTTCATCAGGAAGTCGCCGTCGCCGCACACCGCGACCACTGTGCGCTCGGGCGCCGCGAGCTTGGCCGCCACCGCCGCGGGCAGCCCGTAGCCCATCGAGCCGTTCGTCGGCCCGAGCTGCGTGCCAAAGGTCCGGTAGCGGAAATAGCGGTGCACCCACCCGGAGAAGTTGCCCGCGCCGCTCGCCAGAATCGCATCTTCAGGAAGGTTGCTGTCGAGCCAGCGGATCACGTCGGCGTACTGCAGTTTGCCCGGAATGGGCCGGGGCTTGATCCACGCTTCGTAGTCGGCGCGGGCAGCCCGCGTCCACTCGCGCCACTTCGACCCGTCCAGAGTCAAACGTGTCAGCGCCTCGACGAATTGCGCGTGACCCGAATTGATCGGCAACTCGGCCCGATAGACGCGTCCGAGCTCCTCCGGGTCGGCATGAACATGCACGAGCGTCTGCTTCGGAACCGGCACCTCGACCAGCGAATAGCCGCTCGTCGTCATCTCGCCGAGCCGAGCGCCGATGACGAGCAGCACGTCGGCGTCCTTGATGCGTTGTCCCAGCGCCGGATTGATGCCGATGCCCGCGTCGCCGACGTACGCGGGACTGTGGTTGTCGATCAGGCTCTGGCAGCGAAAGGAGGTCGCGGCGGGAAGGCCGCTCTTCTCGAGCCACGCGCGCAAGCCGTCGCAGGCAGCCTTGGACCATCCGCCGCCGCCGACCAGCGCGAACGGGCGCTCGGCCCCGGCGAGCAGGCGCGCGAGTTCGTCCATGTCGCGCGGCGCGGGCGCCGGGCGCACCGTCTTGTAGCGCGGGACATCCGCCACCGCCGCCTCCGCGAACAGCATGTCCTCGGGCAGCGCCAGCACCACCGGGCCGGGCCGCCCGGAAGTGGCGGTATGGAAGGCGTGGCTCAGGTACTCGGGAATGCGCTCGACGCGCTCAATCTGCGCGACCCATTTCGCCATTTGACCGTACATACGTCGGTAATCCATCTCCTGGAAGGCTTCCCGGTCCGCGAAGTCGCTGCCGACCTGGCCGATGAACACCACCATCGGCGTGGAGTCCTGGAACGCGGTGTGCACGCCCACGGCGCCGTTGCTGGCACCGGGACCGCGTGTCACGAAGAGGATGCCCGGCTCGCCGGTGAGCTTGCCGTAGGCCTCCGCCATGTACGACGC
>JBLMWT010000269.1:0-5026 GCA_050257375.1 Sphingomonadaceae bacterium | reverse complement strand
TGGCGCGCTTCTCGGACGCCTGCGGCGCGGAGATCCCGCGCTGGATGCGCTTCCGGCTGGAGAGCCTGGGCGACGACCGGGCCGCGATCCGCGAGTTCGGCCTGGACGTGGTCACCGCGCTTTGCGACAAGCTGCTCGGCGCCGGCGCGCCAGGCCTGCACTTCTACACGCTGAACCAGGCCGGCCTGACCAGCACCCTCTGGCAACGCCTCGGCCTGTAGGCGGCAAGTCCTTGTTCGCTCTGGCCTTTCGCGGCCCTAAGCGATCCGTAACCCGTCCGTAACCGGCCCGTCGGTCGTCCCCGCGCAGCATCGCTTCCACCAGGCCACGCGCTTCGCGTGCCACCTGCAACGTGACTAGGAGGCGTTATGAAGATCCTGCGCAAGACCGCACTGGCGTTGTCGATTCCTACGCTGCTGATGTCGGGCTGCTACGTGCTGCCGACGGGTCCCGAAGGTAGGCCTTGGTACGTGTACCCTCCCGGCGTGCCGCCCTACGCACGCGAAGCGACCGTTCCGAGCGGGCCGCTGCCGGTGGTGCTGACCGCGCGGCTCTATCCGGAAAACGACGTCGCCGCGCAAACGGGCATGATCACCGGCACCGTCACCAACATGATGAACGGCAAGGGTCGCTTCATGCTCAACTACAAGGGCGAAGAACTGGTGGGCGAAGCGACGCGCGTATCGAACGACGCGCGCCGGGGCGTGGCGAGCGCCTACAGCCGCAGCGGGGCGTTCATGAGCTGCGACTACCAGATGGCCAATCCGCGCCAGGGAGCGGGCATGTGCACCTTCTCCGACGGCGCCAAGTACCAGGTGCACCTGGGCGGCTGAGCGTCCGCGTGGGTATCATGCCGCTGGGGCGGGCTGTCGGCCCGTGCGTCGGGGGCTCATGGAGCGCCACGCGAGGGGGTGGTGTGGTTGAGGCGGGTCGGCGAACGGTCGCATTCGCCAAGACCACGCGCCCCGCGCTCGGCTTCGTCGTGCCGCGAGAGCGGCTGTTCGCGCGGCTCGATGGCGGAACGGGACGCAGCGTCGCCTGGATTTCCGGTCCGCCGGGCGCGGGCAAGACGACGCTCGCGGCGAGCTATCTGGAAGCGCGCCGCTGCCGCAGCCTGTGGTACCAGCTCGATCCGGACGACGCCGACATCGCGACGTTCTTTCACTACCTCGGGCACGCCGCGGGCAAGCTGGAAGGTATGCGCGACCTGCCTGTCTTTTCGCCGCGGTACCGCTCCGACGCCGCATCGTTCGCGCGCAGGTTCTTCCGCCAGCTGTTTGCGCGTGCAAAGCCGCCGTTCGCGCTGGTGCTCGACAGCCTGCACGAAGTGCCGGCCGAAAGCGCCTTGCACGGGTTGCTCGAGATCGCGTTCGCCCAGGTCCCCCGCAACTGCGTCGTGATCGTCACCAGTCGCAGCGATCCTCCGGCGGCGCTCGCGCGCATGCGCCTGTCGGGCGAAATGACTTGCGTCGGCTGGGACGATCTGCGCATCGACGCGCAGGAGCTGGCTGCGATCGCCAAGCTGCGCGGCCAGCAGTTGTCCGAGGAATCGGCGGCGCAGCTTCAGGAGCGCACTCAGGGCTGGGCGGCCGCCATGGTGCTGATGCTCGAGCACGCCAAGCTCGCCGGCCGGGTCGCCGAGCCGCCCGAGGAAGCCACGCCTCAGGTCGTGTTCGATTATCTCGCCGGCGAGATCTACGACCGCTTCGAGCCCGGGACGCGGCGCTTTCTCGCCCGCATCGCCTGCCTGCCGCGCATGACGACGGGCGTCGCGCAAGAGCTCTCGGGCGAGCCGATGGCGGCCCGCTTGCTGATCAACCTCGCGCATAACGACTATTTCGTGAGCGAGGCCCTGACCGACGAGGGTCGCATCTACCAGCTGCACCCGCTGCTGAGAGAATTTCTGCGCCGCCGCGCCGCGCACGAAGATCCCGCAGCGCTCGGCACCGAGCACCTGCGGCGCGCCGCCGAGCTGCTCGCTGAGGCGGGCCAGACCGAGGACGCGGTAGCCCTGCTCCTCGAAGGCCGCGACTGGGACCGGGTCGCAAACATTGCCGCACGCGAGGCGCCGGCGATGCTCGAGCAAGGGCGCAGCGAAACGCTCGCCGGCTGGCTCGAGCTGCTGCCGCCGGCGCTGCTCGACGCCGATCCCGGGCTGCTGTACGCCGCGGGCGCGTGCCGCCTGAATGCCAGCCCCAGGGCGGCGCGGCGCCATTTCGAGCTCGCGTACGAGCGCTTCCGGAATGCACGCGAGCGCGCCGGCATGCTCCGCAGCAGCTGCGGCGCGATTCAAGCGACGCTACTCGAGTTCGACGACCTGGCCCAGCTCGACCACTGGATCGCTGCGCTCGGCGGCCTCCTCGGCGCCGAACCTGAGCAGGAGAACTCGAGCGAGCACGCGCTGCTTGCCTGTGCGCTCATGCTGCGCGACCCGGGCCATGCCGCGCTCGGCGCGTGGCTCGAGGGCACCCGCGGCGCCGCGGGCGAGCTCGGCGCGGTGCGCGCCGTCGCCGGACTCCTGCGCGGCGACGTGGCCGCGGCGCGCGCCGCCGTGGGCGCGGATTCGTCCGAGCTCGCGCTCGCCGCTTCCCTGCAGCAATTGCTCGCCGGCCACCTGGAGCGAGCGCACGCCATTGCCGCCGATGCGCTCGCAGCGGCCGAAAGCGAGGGCATGCACGGTTACGACGACTGGCTACGCATGGTCTCGGCCGCGGCTTCGCTCGGCGCGGATGAGCTCGCCGCAGCACGCGACGCGCTGCAGGCGCTCGACGCCGACGGCAGCCGCCTGCGGCGCGGCGACCGCGCGCTGCTGCACTACCTGCGCGCCTGGCTGGCGGCGCTCGAAGCCGAGCCGGCGCGCGCCGCGCTCGAGGCGAAGAGCGCGCTGGCGCTCGGGGCGGAAACCGGCATGCCCTGGCTGGAGTGCCTGGCGCGCGCAGCGCTTGCGGACCTGCTCGCCTGCGTCGGCGACCGACGCGGCAGCGAGGCCCAGCTGCGCGGCGCCGAGGCGCTCGCCGAGCGCGCGCAGAGCCCGCTGCTCGGTTTCGCGGTGCGCCTGGCGGGCGCGCAGGCGGCGCTCGCCGCGAACGACGAACGTGCGGCGCTCGAAGCCGTCCGCGGCGCCTTCGCGCTCGGGCGCGAGCACGGCTTCGCGCACGCGCTGTGGTGGCGCCCGCAGGCGATCGCGGAGCTGTGTGCGCTCGCGCTGCGCCACGGCGTGGAGGGCGAGTTCGCGCGCACGCTGGTGCGCGCGCGCAAGTTGCAGCCGCAGGTGCCGCCGCTGCGGGTGCGCGAATGGCCGTGGCCGTTTCGGGTGCAGGCGCTGGGAGGATTTCAGCTCCTGCGCCAGAACGTGGCGCTCGAATTCTCCGCCAAGGTGCCGGGCCGACCGATGGAGCTGCTCAAGGTGCTGATCGCCCTCGGCGGGCAGAATGTGCGCGCCGACCAGCTCGCCGACGCCCTGTGGCCGAATGTCGACGCGGATTACGCGCACAAGTCGCTGACCGCCACGCTGCACAGGCTGCGCCGACTGCTCGGCGACGACGAGGCGCTCATCCTGCGCGACGCGCGTCTGAGCCTGAACGCAGGGCTCGTCTGGGTGGACGTCTGGGCGCTCGATCACGTCCTCGCCGCGCTCGACGACGCGCTGCGCGCCACGGACGCCGGCGCGCCGGCCCCGCAGGCACTCGCGGAGGAGGCCTTTGCGCTCTACCGCGGCCCGTTCCTTCCGGACGAGTCCGAGCAGCCCGGGTACATCGCCTGCCGCGAGCGGGTGCGCGCGCGGCTGCTGCGCTGCATCGGCCGGGTCGCGCGCCGCCTGGAGGAGACGGGCCACCAGGACGCCGCGGCGGACTGCTTCTTGCGCCTGATCGAGGCGGACAACCTGTTCGAAGCGCCGTACCGCAACCTGATGCAGTGCTACCAGCGCGCGGGCAACCTGGCCGAAGCGCGCACCACCTACGAGCGCCTGCGCACTGTGCTCTCGACGCGCCTCAAGATCATGCCGTCGCCCGAGACGCAGGCGGTGTACGCGGGACTGGGAGCTCCAACGCCCGGTTGAGCGTCGGCCTCAGAGGCGCCGGCTTCCCGGCGGAAGCTCGCGTTCGATCGCGGCCCAGATCGTGCGCAGTCCCATGCGTACGCCGGTCGGCGGCGCGTACTCGCGGCGCGGATAATCCGTTTCCGGCGGAGCGACTTCGCGCATCCTCATGGTGAGCGAGATCGAGGTCCCGCCGTGCACTGGGATCGCCGTCGCGGTGACGACGATGTCGAGACCCTGGGCCTCGAACGTAAAAAAGCGACCCCACCATCCCACATGTTGCACAACGATTTGGCGCACCATGGGAAGGTCGGCATTCGCCGCCTGGCGCCATTCATCGTCGGTAATCGGCCGCGGCGCAGGCGCGTAGACGCTGATGTAGCCAAGATCGGGCGACTGGTCTGCGACCAGCATGCCGAGACGCCCGAACGCGACACGCATCGCATCGAACGTCTGATCGCGCGGCACGTTGTAGGTGTGTGTTCCGTCTTCGGCGAGGATTCGTTCGTAGTCCGCGCGCAGGACCTCGTTCACCGCCTGAATCGCCTCGATTTTCTTTGGCTCGCTCACGCAGCCCGCAGCGAGCGCGAGCAAGACGATCGCGCTCAGCTGCGCGCATCGGCGCATGACGAACCACCCGGGCATTGCACTCCCCATGCCTCGCCTCCCACGATTCGCCCGCCGGAAATCTTACCGCTACTTGGTGCTTCCGGGCTGCGGCAGGCTGGCGACCAGCTTGCCGGCTTGCGTGATTTGGACCGGCTGTAGCAGCTTCGCGGCCTCCTCCTGGCGGGCCTTGGCCGTCGAATTGCCGCCGCGCGCCGCAGCGCTGAACCACACGTAGGCCTGGAAATCGTCGCGCGGCACGCCCTGCCCGTCCGCATACAGCTGGCCCAGCCGCAGCTGCGCTTCGGGATGTCCCTGAAAGGCAGCCTTGCGATACCACTTCGCCGCACTGGATTCGTCGCGTTTCACGCCGTGCCCCTC
>JBLMWT010000268.1:0-3947 GCA_050257375.1 Sphingomonadaceae bacterium | reverse complement strand
GAAATCGGCGAGAAAATTCAGCGCGCGCAGGCCGCGGTGCATGAGCGGGTTGTACAGCCGCACCTCGATGTTCGGGTGGGCATCGAGCGCGGCGAGCGTCCGGTCCAGGCCCGTGGTGCCGTGGTCGTCCAGCAGCAGGCGCACGCGCACGCCGCGCTCGGCCGCGCGCCACAGCGCTTCGGCGAGCAACATGCCGGTCTCGTCCCCGCGCCAGATGTAGTACTGCACGTCGAGCGAGCGCTGCGCCTCGATCGCGAGCAGCCCGCGCGCCGCGAAGGCGTCGGCCGGCAGCGTGAGCGGGTAGATGCCGGTTTTGCCGGGGTGCCGGGCGAGGCGCGGAGCGATCGCGCGCCCGAGCGTGGTCGCGCCGGTGTCGGTGAGGGCGGTGCTCGCGTCGCGGCCGGCGAGGGGCGGCAGACTCGCGCAGCCCGCGACGAGGGTCGCCAGCGCGGCGCACAGCCACGGCCAAGGTCGGCGCATCCAGGACAAAATATTTCCTCGCCGGAGTCGGGCGATTGTAAACCTGCGGCCTTGGTCCTGCGGAGACGGCACAAGTTCGGCTATCCTTCGCGACATCGCAATGTGCAGGAGGAGGTGCGCCGATGTTCTTCAATCCCATCCTCGCCGACGACATCGGCAAGCTGCTGCTGCGGCTGGTGCTCGGAACCGTGATGCTGTTTCACGGCGTCTACAAGGTGTTTCATCCCGCCGCGCTCGATTGGATCGGCGGCATGCTGGCAAAGTTGGGCCTGCCGATGGAACTTGCCTTCGCCGTGTACCTGGGCGAAGTGCTCGGGCCCCTGCTCGTGATCGTCGGCATGTTCTCGCGCATCGGCGGCCTGCTCATCTCGATCAACATGGTCTTCGCGATCGTGCTGGTGGATCGCGCGGCGCTGCTGCAGATCGACAAGTTCGGCGGCTGGCAGATCCAGACCGAGGCGCTGCTGCTCGTCTGCGGACTGGCGGTGCTGTTCGGCGGCAGCGGGAAGTTCGCGGCGCGCCCGGACTGATCTGCAGGGAGCCGGCGCGATGGCGTCGCAGTGGGCGCGCGAGCACCGCAAGGCGGCCGCGCGCGCCGGCCTGCGCTACGTCACCGACGGCGTCGCCGGCATCCGCCGCAAGCGCTCCGGGACGGGCTGGGCCTACTATGCGCCCGACGGCGCGCGCATCGCCGACGCGAAGCTCAGGCGGCGCCTGAACGCGCTCGCCATTCCGCCCGCGTGGACCGACGTCTGGATCTGTCCCGATGCAGACGGCCATATTCAGGCCACGGCGCGCGATGCGCGCGGGCGCAAGCAGTACCGCTACCATCCGTCGTACCGCGAGGCGCGCGACCGCTCCAAGTTCCGCCGCATGCTCGAGTTCAGCGAGGTGCTCCCGCTGGTGCGCGAGCGCGTCGAGCGCGACTTGCGGCAGGACGATCTGTCGCGGCGGCAGCTGCTCGCGACCGTCGTGCGCCTGCTCGACAGGACGCTGATCCGCGTCGGCAACGACGAGTATGCGCGCGAGAATCGCTCGTTCGGCCTGACCACGCTGCGCCGCAAGCACGTGCGCGTCGAGGGCGCGCTGCTTCGCTTCGGCTTCCGCGGCAAGAGCGGCGTCGAGCATTCGATCTCGCTTTCCGATCCGCGTCTGGCGCGCATCATCCAGCGCTGCCAGGATCTGCCCGGGCAGGAACTGTTCCAGTATCTGGACGAGACGGGCAAGCGCCAGACGGTGTCCTCCGACGACGTCAACGCGTACCTGCGCGAGATCACCGGGCGCGAGGTGACGGCCAAGGATTTCCGGACCTGGGGCGGCACCATGCTGGCTGCGATCGAGCTGCGGGCGGCGGGCCCGGCGGCGAGCCGCCGCGAGGCCGACCGCAACGTCGTGCGCGCGATCGATGCGGTCGCCGAGCGCCTCGGTAACACGCGCGCGGTGTGCCGCAAGTACTACGTGCACCCCACGCTGGTGCGCGCTTACCTTCTCGGCCTGACCGTGCCGCAGCCGCCCGCGCACAGGACGCGCCGCGCGCGGCGCGGCGGCCCGGCGCTGCGCCGCGACGAGGTCGCGGTGCTGCAGTTCCTGCAGCAGAAGCTGCCGGGCGAAGGCTAGGGTACGGGTACCGCGGCGAGCAGCTGCGCGCCGACGTCGACGCGGCGCGCCTCGTCGTGCGCCGGCCGCAGCCGGTGCGCGGCGACGCCCGGCAGCACGGCTTGCACGTCCTCGGGAATCACGCTGTCGCGCCCCTCGAGCAGCGCCCAGGCGCGCGCCGCGTGCACGAGCGCGAGCGCGGCGCGCGGCGACAGGCCCGCGGCGTAGTCCGGCGAGCGGCGCGTATGCGCCACGATCGCCTGCACGTAGTCGAGCAGCGCGGGGGCGACATGCACCGCGCGCACCTTCGCCTGCAGGCCGGCGAGCTCGGCCGGCGTCATGCACGGCTCGAGCGCGGCGAGCAGGTCGCGCCGGTCGGTTCCCGAGAGCAGTGCGCGCTCGGCATCGCGCCCCGGATAGCCGAGCTCGATCCTCATCAGGAAGCGATCGAGCTGCGACTCGGGCAGCGGGAAGGTGCCGACCTGCTCCGAAGGGTTCTGCGTGGCGATGACGAAGAACGGCTCGGGGAGCTTGCGCGTCTCGCCCTCCGCGGTCACCTGGTGCTCTTCCATCGCCTCGAGAAGCGCGCTCTGCGTCTTGGGCGTCGCGCGGTTCACCTCGTCGGCGAGGATCAGCTGCGCGAAGATCGGCCCGGGGTGGAACTTGAAGCCGCCCGAGTCGCGCTCGTACACCGACACGCCGATGATGTCGGCCGGCAGCATGTCGCTGGTGAACTGGATGCGCTGGAATTGCAGGCCGAGCGACTTGGCGAGCACGTGCGCGAGCGTGGTCTTGCCGACGCCGGGCAGGTCCTCGATCAGCAGGTGGCCGCGCGCCAGCAGGCACGCGAGCGCGAGGCGCAGCTGCACGTTCTTGCCGAGGATCACGCGCCCCGCGGCTTCGAGCACGCGCTCGGCCGGCGCGTGCGCCGAGGGCTTGAGCTGACGCTGGAGCAGCATGCGAGGATTGTACTCGATGGGCTTCGCGATCTTGCGCTGCGGCGGGGTGCTTTCGGCTAAGATTCCGTGAAGGATTGCACGCATGACCACTGCATTCATCACGCATCCCGATTGCCTCAGGCACGACATGGGTGCGCACCATCCGGAGTGTCCAGAACGGCTCGGCGCGATCGAGGACCAGCTGATCGCCTCGGGCGTGGCGCAGTACCTGGCGCGCTACGAGGCGCCGCTCGCGAGCGACGAAGCGCTCGCGCGCGTGCACCCGCTCGAGTACGTGCGCGCGATCCGCGAGGTGGCGCCGGCGAACGGCACGGTGCACCTCGACCCGGACACGGCGATGAATCCTTACAGCCTCGTGGCGGCGCTGCGCGCCGCGGGGGCCGCGGTACTCGCGACCGACCTGGTGATGTCGGGCGAGGCGGAGAACGCGTTCTGCGCGGTGCGTCCGCCCGGACACCACGCCTGCCGCGCGCGCCCGATGGGTTTTTGCATCTTCAACAACGTCGCGGTGGCGGCGCGCCACGCGGTGCGCGTGCACGGGCTGGAGCGCGTGGCGATCATCGACTTCGACGTGCACCACGGCAATGGCACGGAGGACATCTTCGCGCACGACGAGAACGTGCTCATGGCGTCGACCTTCCAGCACCCGTTCTATCCGTACTCGGGCACCGAGGACCCGGCGCCCAACATGGTGAACGTGCCGCTCGCCGCGGGCGCCGGATCGAAGGAGTTCCGCGAGGCGGTGAGCGAGGCCTGGATCCCGGCGCTGGAGGCCTTCCAGCCGCAGCTGGTCATCTTCTCGGCGGGCTTCGACGCGCACGCCGAGGACGACATGGCGATGCTCAGGCTCGGCGACGCGGACTACGGCTGGGCCACGGCGAAAGTGAAGGAGGTCGCCGATCGCAGCGCCGG
>JBLMWT010000267.1:0-2957 GCA_050257375.1 Sphingomonadaceae bacterium | reverse complement strand
GAAGGTCACGGCAAGGACTGGTGGCGCACCGCGCGCGGGCTGTACGCCGGCGGCTTTCGCGCGGGCGATCTGGTCGTCAATACCTTCGCATATCACTTCACTCCGGCCGGCTCGATGCTCGAGTCGGGCGCGCTCGCGCTCGGCTGCACCGTGGTGCCGACCGGCGTGGGACAAACCGAAATGCAGGCGGCGGCGATTCGCGGCTTGGGCGCAAGTGCTTTCATCGGCACGCCGTCGTTTCTCAAGCTGATCGTCGAGAAGGCCGACGAGCTCAGGCTCGATCTTTCGTGCCTGAACAAGGCGATGGTCGGCGCCGAATACCTGCCGCCCGCCCTCAGGCAGTCGATGCGCGCCCGCGGCATGCAGGTCATGCAGCTGTATGCCACCGCGGATCTCGGGCACATCGCCTACGAGACGGCGAACGCCGATGGCAGCGTGAACGAAGGCATGGTGCTCGACGAGGGCGTGCTGCTCGAGATCGTGCGCCCCGGCACCGGCGACCCGGTGCCGGAGGGCGAGGTGGGCGAAGTGGTGATCACCACCTTCAACCCCGACTATCCGCTGGTGCGCTTCGCCACGGGCGATCTCTCCGCGGTGATGCGCGAGCCGAGCCCCTGCGGCCGCACCAACGTGCGCATTCGCGGCTGGATGGGCCGCGCCGACCAGAGCACCAAGGTGCGCGCCATGTTCGTGACGCCCAAGCAGGTCGCCGAGGTGCTGCGCCGCCACCCCGAGGTGCGACGGGCGCGCCTCGTCGTCGAAGGCGAAGTGGGCCAGGACCGCATGACGCTCAAATGCGAAACGCAGGACCGGCCCGCCGGGCTCGCCGAGGCGCTGGTTGCCACCATCCGGGAAGTGACCAAGCTGCGCGGCGAGGTCGAGCTCGTCGCCCCCGGCAGCCTGCCGAACGACGGCAAGGTGATCGAGGACCTGCGGAAGTACAGCTAACCGCGCCGCTGCGCGCCGATCGGCAGCGTATCGAGGCGCCGCATCTCGTCGCGCGCGAGGATAGCGCCGTCGGCGAGAAAGGCTTTCAGGAAGTCCATCGAGTCCACGCCCCAGAAGACCTCGCCGTCGGCGACGAAGGTCGGCACGCCGAACACGCCCGCGGCCACGGCGTCGTCGGTGCCTTTCCTCAGCGCGTCCTTCACCTCGGGGCTCGATATGTGCGCCGGCTCCACGCCCAGCTTCTCGCATAGCGCACGGAAACGCGGCGGATCCGAGGGATCGGCTCCGGTCGTCCACACATCCTCGAAGATCGTGCGCACCGCAGCCGGAGTCGTTCCGGCGGCGATCGCCAGGCGCAGATGATGCAGCGGATAGAAAGGATGTGCGGCCGGGAAGCGAAACGGCACGCCGAGCCTTTCCGCGGACCACTGGCACCAGCGGTAGGTCCAGCGTCGCTTGGCGTCGATCTCCGCGGGGCCCTTCTGGCCGAAATGCGCGAGCAGCCCGGCGAACAGCACCGGACGGTAATCGACGACGACGTCGGGCGGCAGCTCGCCGAGCCGCGCCAGGCTCAAGTAGGAAAACGGCGAGACGAAGTCGAAGTACCACAGCACGCGGCGCATGGCCGACTGTAACATCGCCGAAGGCGCGTATTCCAGGGAGGACCGATGAGATTTTCGACGCTGAAGTACGCAGTGCGAGAGCGCATCTGCCGCATCACGCTAAGCCGGCCGCGCCGGCTGAACGCCATCAATCGCGCCATGCCGGGCGAAATCCGGCGTGCGGTCGAGGCGGCGAACGCCGACGACCGGGTGCACGTGATCGTGCTGGCCGGCGCCGGCCGGGCGTTCTGCGCGGGCTACGACCTGAAGGAGTTCGCCGAGTCGGACACCCGAGTCATCCAGGACATGCCCTGGGACCCGATGCGCGACTACCGCCTCATGAAGGGCTGGACCGAGGACTTCTTTTCCATCTGGCGCAGCTACAAGCCGGTGATCTGCAAGGTGCACGGCTACGCGGTGGCCGGCGGCTCCGACATCGCGCTGTGCGCCGACATCGTGCTGATGGCCGAGGACGCGAGGATCGGCTACATGCCGAGCCGCGTGTGGGGCTGCCCGACCACCGCGATGTGGGTTTACCGCCTCGGCGCGGAGAAGGCGA
Source organism: Sphingomonadaceae bacterium (assembly GCA_050257375.1). Taxonomy (GTDB): domain Bacteria; phylum Pseudomonadota; class Gammaproteobacteria; order Burkholderiales; family SG8-39; genus DAHVFK01. The sequence continues at coordinate 848 of JBLMWT010000267.1, read as the reverse complement.
AGAGGATGCTGCTCACCGGCGACACCATCGACGGGCGCACAGCGCGCGACTGGGGATTGGTGTACGACGCCGTGCCGCAGGACAAGCTCGACGAGGCGGTCGAAGCGCTCGCGGCGCGCATGGCGGGGGTGCCGAAGAACCAGCTCATGATGCAGAAGCTGATGATCAACCAGGCCTACGAGAACATGGGGCTCGCCAATACGCAGATGATGGCGACGTTGTTCGACGGCATCGCGCGCCACTCGCCGGAGGGCGTATGGTTCAAGAAGTACGCCGAGAAGCACGGCTTCCACGCCGCCGTGCAGTGGCGTGACAGCGGAAAGGCCATCCCATGAGCGTCCGAGTCGAAAAGCAGGGAAAAGTCTGGACCGTGATCCACTCGCGCCCGGAGGCGCGCAACGCGATGGACCCGCAGAGCGCGGACGCGCTCGTCGAGGCGTTCGGCGCGTTCGACGCGGACCCCGAGGCTGCGGTCGCGGTGCTGTGGGGCGAGGGCGGCGCGTTCTGCGCAGGCTGGGACCTGAAGCACGGCGCGAGCCTCGCCGGCCAGTCGCAGCCGCTGGAGGAGATCGCCTACCCGCTCGACGAGCGCCCGCTGCCGCATGGGCCCATGGGGCCGACGCGCATGGAGCTCGACAAGCCGGTGATCGCCGCGGTCGCGGGACCCGCGGTGGCCGGCGGCTTCGAGCTCGCGCTGTGGTGCGACCTGCGCGTAATGGAGCACTCTGCTTACTTCGGCGTGTACTGCCGGCGCTGGGGCGTGCCGCTCATCGACGGCGGCACGGTGCGCCTGCCGCGTCTGGTGGGCGCCGGGCGTGCGATGGAGATCATCCTCACCGGCCGCAAGG
>JBLMWT010000266.1:0-7629 GCA_050257375.1 Sphingomonadaceae bacterium | reverse complement strand
TGCACGAGGATATCGGCCACCTCGGCATCTTCGTCTCGGGCAAGGTGGCGAAGAAGGAGCACGCGCAGATCGTCTCGGTGCTGAAATCGATCGAGGCGCTGCCGCCCGGGCTGTACGGCATGAAGATCAACGAGACGCGCGGCGCCGACGGCAAGCCCGTCTACGACGTCGAGTTCGTCGAGCACCGGCTCGAGGAAATCGCCGCGCGCCTGAACCGCTTCAAGCGCGCCGACGAGCAGCCCTTCGAGGCGGTGGCCGCGGTGTCCGAATTCAACCAGCGCGCCTACGAGCTGTTCGCGCAGCCGGCGGTGCAGGCGATGTCGAACGACTTCGGGGCCAAGCTCGGCCGCAGGTTCCACCCCCTGCGCGCGCAGCGCTGGGCATGGTCGGATCTCAATCCGTGGCTCGCCTGGCTCAAGCCCGCCGCCGACATGGTGCGCGCGCAGCGCCAGGCGCTCGGCAAGGAGCATCCTCTGCGCCAGGCCGAGGGCGCCGCATCCGAGCTGCTGAGCGCGTCGCTCGATTACTACCGCGACGTGCGCGACGCGCTGAGCGAGGCGCAGTTCTTCCAGACCTTCGGCACGATGTTCGCGTTCGGCGTCGGCGGCAGGCGCGAGGAAGCCGCGCAGCTCGCCGAGGCGCGCGAGCTGCCGTTCGTCCAGGAAGCGCTCGCCTCGATCGCCGAGGGCGGCTATGCCGAGGCGCTCACGCGCACCGCCTACCTGCTGCAGAGGAAGGGGCAGCCGATGGCGCTGGCGACGCTCGAGCTGCGCGCCGGGCTGCTCGAGGAGTACCGCGACCTGCTGCCGCAGATCGCGCCGCACGAGCGGCGCCGCCTGCGCGGCGAGCAGGAGATCATCTGCCGCTACGAGCCCGAGCAGGCGATCGAAACGCTGCCGCGGCTGCTCGCCGATCCGACCGACCGCGCGAAGTTCCTCGCGCTGCTCGACCGCCTGGTCGCAGATCCGCGCATCATGGCGGGCGGCGTGACGCCGGAGCAGCGCGCGGCATACGAGCGCATCCGGGCCGTGGTGTCTGCCGCCGAGGGCGGGCCGCGTTTGGCCGCAGTCGCCTAGCGCGAGTCGGCGCATGACGAGCTTCACGAACCGCACCTACGACGAGATCGAGGTCGGCGCGACGATCTCGGTCTCGCGCCGCCTGTCGCGCACCGACGTCGAGACGCTCGCGTTCGTCTCGGGCGACGTCGATCCGTTCCACCTCGAGGAAGGCGAAGCGGAGCGCGAGGAGCCGCTCGCCGAGGGCGTGGCGGGCGAAGCGCTCGTCTCGGCGCTCCTGCACCGGCGGCTGCCCGGGCCGGGCACCCGGATCCTCGGGCAGAGCCTCGAATTCGCCGGCCAGCTCGCGGTCGGCGACGAGGTCACCGGCAGCGTGACGGCGAAGGAAAAGCGCCCCGGCAACGTGATCGTGTTCGACTGCCGCGTGCGCAAGAACGGCGCGGACGTCGTACGCGGCAGCGCGACCGTCGAGGCGCCGACGAAACGAGTGTCTTATGCCGACATCGCCACGCCGGAGATGATCCTGCGCCACAACGACGCCTTCGCGCGGCTGCTCGCGCGCTGCCAGGGAATGCCGCCGGTCGTGACCGCGGTAGTGCATCCCTGCGACCGCGATTCGCTGCTCGGGCCGCTCGAGGCGGCCAAGCGCGGCCTGATCGCGCCGGTGCTGGTGGGCCCCGAGGCGAAGATCCGCGCGGTTGCGCAAGCCGAAGGCGCCGACATCTCCCGCTGCAAGATCGTGCCGACCGAGCACAGCCACGAGGCGGCGCAAAAGGCGGTCGCCATGGCGCGCGCGGGCGAGGTCGAGGCCCTCATGAAGGGCAGCCTGCACACCGACGAGCTGATGGGCGCGGTGGTGCCTTCGGCCACGGGCCTGCGTACCGCGCGGCGCATCAGCCACGTGTTCGTGCTCGACGTGCCGGCTTATCCACGCATGCTCATGATCACCGACGCAGCGATCAATATCGCGCCGGACGCAAGGACCAAGGCCGACATCGTGCAGAACGCGATCGAGCTGGCGCAGGTGCTCGGCATCGCCGAGCCGCGCGTCGCGATCCTCGCCGCGGTGGAAACCGTCAATCCCGACATGCAGGCGACCGTCGACGCGGCGGTGCTGTGCAAGATGGCCGACCGCGGCCAGATCACCGGCGGCGTACTGGACGGCCCGCTCGCCTTCGACAACGCGATCAGCGAGCAGGCGGCGCGCACCAAGAAGATCGAATCGTCGGTGGCCGGCAAGGCCGACATCCTGCTCGCCCCGGACCTCGAGGCGGGCAACATGCTCGCCAAGCAGCTGCAGTACCTCGCCGGCGCCGACAGCGCCGGCATAGTGCTCGGCACGCGCGTGCCGATCGTGCTCACCAGCCGCGCCGACAGCGTGCGCACGCGGCTCGCCTCGACCGCGGTCATGTCGCTGGTTGCGCACTCGCGCAGGAAGAAATAGGACGCGCATGGCAGACGCGATCGTCGTCCTGAACGCCGGCTCCTCGAGCATCAAGTTCTCGCTCTTCGCCGAACGCGGCGCGGAGCTGGCCCTGCAGCTGCGCGGTCAGATCGAAGGCCTCTACACCGCGCCGCGCTTCGTCGCCAAGGCGCCCGACGGCAAGACCAAGGCGGAGAAATTCTGGGGCGAAGGCACGAAGCTCGGCCACGAGGGCGCGCTCGAGCATTTGGTCGGCTATTTGCGCGGCGAGCTGGCGGGCGATCGGCTCGCAGGCGTCGGTCACCGCGTGGTGCACGGGGGCATGCAGTACACGCGCCCGGTGCGCGTGGACGCGGGCGTGGTCAAGGCGCTAGAGAAATTCGTGCCGCTCGCGCCGCTGCACCAGCCGCACAACCTCGCGCCGATCCGCCTGCTGCTCGAGCGCCAGCCGGCGCTGCCGCAGGTGGCCTGCTTCGACACCTCGTTCCACCGCACGAATCCCGATCTCGCGCAGCGCTTCGCGTTGCCCGAGGAGTTGCACCGCGAAGGCGTGCTGCGCTATGGATTTCACGGCCTGTCCTACGAGTACATCGCTTCGGTGCTGCCGAAAGTCGACACGCGCGCCGCGGCCGGCAAGGCCGTGGTGCTGCACCTCGGCAACGGCTCGAGCATGTGCGCGATCGACGCGGGGCGAGGCGTCGCGAGCACCATGGGCTTCACCGCGGTCGACGGCCTGCCGATGGGCACGCGCTGCGGCGCGCTCGATCCCGGCGTGATCCTTTACCTGATGGATCAGCGCGGCATGGACGCGCGCGCGATCGAAAAGCTCATCTACCAGCAGTCTGGGCTGCTCGGCGTATCGGGAATCTCGAGCGACATGCGCACGCTGCTCGCGAGCAGCGAGCCGCGCGCGCGCCTGGCGGTCGACCTGTACCTGTATCGCATCCGGCGCGAGCTCGGCTCGCTCGCCGCCGCGCTCGGCGGCCTGGACGCGATCGTGTTCACCGCCGGCATCGGCGAGAACTCGCCCGAGATCCGCGCGCGCGTGCTCGCCAACGCCGCGTGGCTGGGCGTCGAGCTCGATGCGGCCGCGAACGAGAAGGGCGGGCCGCGGATCAGCGCGCCGTCCGGCCGCGTTGCGGCCTGGGCCATCCCGACCAACGAAGAGCTGATGATCGCGCGCCACACGCGCAGTCTGCTCGCCACGACGAAGGAAGCCGTCTCATGAACACGCAGGTTCCGCGCCCGGTGCTGCAGGGCAAGAAGGCGCTGGTGGTCGGCATCGCCAACGAGCATTCGATCGCCTGGGGCTGCGCCAAGGCGTTCCGCGAGCTGGGCGCCGATCTCGCGGTCACGTATCTCAACGAGAAGGCCAAGGCCTTCGTCGAGCCGCTCGCCAAGCAGCTCGAGGCGCCGATCCTGATGCCGCTCGAGGTCACCAGGCCTGGCGAGATGGAGGCCGTGTTCGAGCGCATCCGCAAGGACTGGGGGCGGCTCGACATCCTGGTGCACTCGATCGCGTTCGCGCCCAAGGAAGACCTCGCCGACGGGCTTCTCAACTGCTCGGCGGCGGGCTTCGGCATCGCGATGGACGTGTCGGTGCATTCCTTCATCCGCCTGGCGAAACTGGCCGCGCCGCTCATGACCGAAGGCGGCACTCTGTTCGCGATGAGCTACCACGGCGCGCAGAAGGTGGTGACGAACTACAACGTCATGGGGCCGGTCAAGGCGGCGCTGGAGGCTTCGTGCCGCTACCTCGCCTACGAGCTCGGGCCGCGCAAGATCCGCGTGCACGCGATCTCGCCGGGGCCGCTCAAGACGCGCGCCGCCTCGGGGCTGAAGGACTTCGACCTGCTGCTGAACGAGGCGGTCGAGCGCTCGCCGGTGGGCGAGCTGGTCGACATCATGGACGTCGGTCTCGCGGTCGCGTTCCTCGCCACGCCGTACGCGCGCCGCATCACCGGCGAGACGATGTACGTCGACGGCGGCGTCAATATCATGGCGTGAAGAGGGTCGGAGGGGGGTTATGAAAGCAGGTAAATGGGTTAGGGCCGCGCTGATCGCGTCGCTCGTCCTCGCCGCCGGCTGCGAGAAGGAGGCGCCCAAGGTGGCGCCGCCCGCGCCGCAGGTGACGGTGATGGAGGTGAAGCCGCAGACCATCCCGTACGTCCCGACCTTCGTCGCGCAGACCGAGAGCTCGCGCCAGGTCGACATCGTCGCGCGCGTCTCGGGCTTTCTCGACAAGATCGCCTACCAGGAAGGCGAGCTGGTGAAGCAGGGGCAGGTGCTGTTCCAGCTCGACCCGAAGCCGTTTCAGGCGCAGCTCGACGCCGCGAAGGGCGAGCTCGCCGCGCAGCAGGCGCGCCTGTTTACCGCCCGCGCGACGCTCGACCGCGTCAAGCCGCTCGCGGCGCAGAACGCGGTCTCGCAGTACGACCTCGACAAGGCCACCGGCGAATTCGAGGCCGCCACGGCCGCGGTGTTCGCCGCGCAGGCGAAGGTGAAGGAGGCCGAGCTCAACCTCGGCTACACCACCATCCACACCCCGGTGACCGGCGTGGCGAGCCGCTCGACATCGCGCGAGGGTGCGTACCTGAACGCCATGTCGCCGGAGTCGAAGCTCACCTACGTCGCCGCGCTCGACCCGATCTGGGCCAACTTCAGCGTGTCGCAGAACCAGATGGCGCACATCCGCGAGCTGCGCGAAAAGGGACTCGTGGTCACCCCGAAGAACGACGATTACACGGTCGAGCTGGTGATGCCGGACGGTCGGCCGTATCCCTACAAGGGCAAGATCAGCTTCGCCGCGCCCGCGTTCAGCCAGGACACGGGCTCGTTCCTGGTCCGCGCCGTGCTACCCAATCCGAAGGGCGACCTGCGCCCGGGCATGTTCGTGACCGCGAAGGTGGAAGGCGCGGTGCGGCCCGACGCGATCGTCGTGCCGCAGCTCGCCGTGCAGCAGGGCTCGAACGGGCACCTGGTGTACGTCGTCAAGCCCGACGGCACGGCCGAGATACGGCCGGTGGTGGTCGGCGACTACTACGGCGAAAAGGACATCGTGATCCAGAGCGGCCTGCACGCCGGCGATCGCGTGGTGGTCGAGGGCGTGCTCAAGGTGGTGCCGGGGCAGCCGGTGAAGGTGGTCGAGCCCGGCGCGGCGAAAGAGCAGCCTGGCACGGCGAAGAAGCCGTAGCCCTCCATGTTCACCCACTTCTTCATCGACCGGCCGATCCTCTCGTCGGTCATCTCGATCCTGATCGTGCTCGGCGGCCTGGTGGCGATGTCCATCGCGCCGATCGAGCAGTATCCCGACATGGCGCCGCCGCAGGTCTCGGTCGACGCGCGCTACCCCGGCGCGACCGCCGAGGTGATCGCCAACCAGGTCGCGGCGCCGATCGAGACGCAGATCAACGGCGTCGACAACCTGCTGTATTTCTATTCGACCAGCTCCTCGAGCGGCAACGTCACGATCAACGTGTTCTTCAAGCCGGGCTCGAACCCGGACATCAACCAGGTGAACGTGCAGAACCGGGTGAGCCAGGCGACCGCGCAGCTGCCGCAGGCGGTGGTGCAGCAGGGCATCACGGTGGACAAGAAGTCCTCGAGCATCATGATGGTGATCTCGATCTATTCGCCCACCGATCGCTACGACGCCACCTACCTCGACAACTATACCAACCTGTACGTGCTGGAGGAGTTGAAGCGCGTGCCGGGCGCGAACCGGGCCACCGTGCTCGGCATCCCCGACATCGCGATGCGCGTGTGGCTCGAGCCCGACCGCATGGCGCAGCTCGGCATCACGACGCAGGAAGTCGCCGCGGCGATCCAGAGCCAGAACCAGACCTTCGGCGTCGGACAGATCGGCGCCCAGCCGACGCTGCCCGGCGTGGAGCAGCAGTTCGTGGTCACCGCGCAGGGCCTGCTCACCACGCCCGAGCAGTTCGAGAACATCATCGTGCGCGCGGCGAAGGAAGGCACCGCGATCGTGCGCCTGCGCGACATCGGCCGGGTCGAGCTCGCCAAGCGCGACTACTCGATCGCGAGCCGCATGAACGGCAAGAGCGCGACCACCATCGTCGTGTACCAGCAGCCCGGCGCGAACGCGGTCAACACCGCGAACGCGGTGCGCAAGCGCCTGGAAGAGCTGAAGAAGCAGTTCCCCACCGGTCTCGATTACAAGATCGTGCTCGACACCAGCCGCTTCACGCTCAACTCGATCGACAAGGTGGTGCACACCTTCTTCGAGGCCGTGGTGCTGGTCGTGCTGGTGGTGTTCCTGTTCCTGCAGAGCCTGCGCGCGACCGTGATCCCGATCCTGGCGGTGCCGATCTCGATCGTCGGCACTTTCATCGGCATGTACCTGGTCGGCATCTCGGTGAACATGCTGACGCTGTTCGGCATGATCCTGGCGATCGGCCTGGTGGTCGACGACGCGATCGTGGTGGTCGAGAACGTCGAGACGAACATGACCAAGCACTCGCTCTCATCGCTCGAGGCCGCCAAGCGCGCGATGGCCGAAATCGCCGGCGCGCTGATCTCGATCGTGCTGGTGCTGGTGGCGGTGTTCCTGCCGGTCGCGTTCCTCGGCGGCGTGACCGGCACGCTGTACAAGCAGTTCGCGATCACCATCTCGATCTCGATGGTGATCTCCGGAATCATGGCGCTCACGCTCTCGCCCGCGCTCGCGGCGATCATCATCCGCGCGCACCACGGCGAGAAGAAGGGCTTCTTCCGCTGGTTCGAGAATTCCTTCGCCGCGCTGCAGCGGGGCTATGTCGGAGTGGTGGCGCGCGTGGTGCAGGCCTGGCCGATCTCGCTCGCCGTGTTCGGCGCGGTGATCTTCGGCATCGTCACGATGTTCCGCATCCTGCCCTCGAGCTTCGTGCCCGAGGAGGACCAGGGCTACTTCTTCATCGTCGTGCAGGCGCCCGACAGCGCGAGCCTGAACGTGGTGGACAAGTTCACTTCCGAGGTGCAGAAGATCACGCTCGCCGACCCGGCGGTCTCCGACCTCGGCACCGTCAACGGCTACAGCCTGATCGACGGGCAGTTCTCGAACAACTCGGCGATCATGTTCGCGCTCTTGAAGCCCTTCGAGGAGCGCAAGGACAAGTCGCAGCTCGTTTTCGCGGCGCTCAAGCGCCTGAACGCGAAGTTCTACGGCCTGAAGGAGGGCTTCGCCTTCGCGCT
>JBLMWT010000265.1:0-6031 GCA_050257375.1 Sphingomonadaceae bacterium | reverse complement strand
GGGACCTCGAGCGTGCGCACCAGGCGTCGCGGCGCGCGGCGCTCGCGCGCGATGCGCATCAGCGCGTCGTAAAGGCGCGACACCTTGGAGCGGGTCGTGCCGATGGTCAGCAGCAGCGTGAGCGTATTGAAGGTCGACTTCTCGGTCTGGATGTTGTAGCGCTCGAACAGCGCCTTCTGCAGATCCTCGACCGTGTAGCCGCAGCCCGAGATGTCGATCGTCACCTTGGTCGGGTCCAGCCGGATGCCGTCGCCCTTGACTTCGTCCGGCAGCAGATCGTCGAGCTCCAGCACGCGGAACACCCCGGTGGCGTTGATCTGCTCGCGCAGCTCCTTGGCGAGGGCGAGCGTGCGCGTCAGCAGCTTGTAGCCCTCCATGACCGCCTGCTTGCGCGCCACGTCCAGGCTCGCGATCAGCGCGTACTGCGGGCTGGTCGAGGTGTGCATGTTGAAGTTCTCCCGGAACAGGTGCTCCCTGAAATCCGGGTCGTTCACGTGGATCATCGACGCCTGCGAGAAAGCCGACAGCACCTTGTGGGTGGACTGCGTCGCGTAGTCCGCTCCGGCCTCGAGCGCCGTCGGGCGAAACTCCGGGTGGAAGCGCGCGAAGCCGTACCAGGCTTCGTCGATGATCACCTTGATGTTCTTCCTGTGCGCCGCCTCGACGATCGGCGCGAGGTCGTAGCGCAGGCCGTCGTAGGTGCAGGAGGTGAGGATGAGCGCCTCCGCGTCGGCGTGCTTCTCGATCGCGTCGAGCAGCGTCTTCTTCGGGACGGGGCCGTACAGGCCGTACTTGCGATTGAGCGCGCTGTCGAGGTAGATCGGGTGCGCGCCCGAGAGCACGACGCCGTGGTGCACGCTCTTGTGGCAATTGCGGTCGAGCAGCAGCTTCTCGCCGGGCGCGAGCAGCGTCTGGAAGATCACCTTGTTGGCGGTCGAAGTGCCGTTCGTGGCGAAGAACGTGCGCCGTGCGCCGAAGGCCTTGGCGGCCATGGTCTGCGCTTCGGCGATCACACCCTTGGGCTCCATCAGCGAGTCGAGCATCGGCACCGACACCGACAGGTCGGCGTCGAACACGTGCTCGCCCATGAACTCGTAGAAGTCGTTCACCCAGGGGCTTCCGCGCAGCGACTCGCCCGACGAATGACCCGGCGTGTGCCACTGGTCTTTCGCCATCCAGACGTAGTTTTTCAGCTGATCGGTGAATGGCGTCCTGGCGCGCTCCTGGATCTGTGCGTTCAGGATGCGGTAGATGCCGCGGTAGTCGCGTTCCTCGCGATAGAAATAGCCGTCGACCGCCTCGGTGAACAGCGCGTCGACGACGTCGTCCTCCTTTTCCTGCGCGATCAGGATGTACACGTCCAGCTCGGGTCGGAAGCGCGTGATGCGCTGCACGAGCGCGAGTGCCGACATCTGCAGCTTCTTGCGCCCGCCGCCGTTTTTCTTTCCCTTGGCGGGCAGGGTGTACAGGGTGTCGTCGACCAGGACTGCCTGCAGGTCGCCGTCCGATTCGATCGCGGCGAGCGCTTCCTTGGCCGTGGTGACGCCGGTGAAGGTGATGCCGAGCGGATTGTCGAGCGAGCGCGCCGCCGCGTTCAGGCCCTTCACGAACTCGCGCAGCACCAGCTGTTCGTCGTTGATGACGAGGATGCGGCTGACGGGCTTGATCACGGCTGCGGGCCGCTCAGAAGCCTATAATTCGACGTGCCCGCAGCGCGTCTAACCCGCAGCTTCGCTTCGATCCGGACATGTTGCGGGAAAGCGTCCCGCCGTGTGCGCGCCGCGGCGCGGCGACTGTTACTGGAGCGCCTTGACGGCGGCTGCGAGGCGGCTCTTGTGCCGGTTGGCGGCACTGCGGTGCAGGACGCCTTTCGCGGCGACGCGGTCGAGCACGCTGTGCGAACGCTGCAGCACCTGCGCTGCGGCCGCCTTGTCGCCCGCGGCGACCGCTTTCTTGACGTTCTTGATCGCGGTACGCACTTCGGTGCGCAGGCTCATGTTGTGCACGCGCCGCTTCTCCGATTGTCGGGCGCGCTTGCGTGCCGATTTGATGTTGGCCATGTAATTTGGGGCAATCCGAAAAAGGCGCGCATTGTAGCGGCTAACTGCCCGCCAGGCAAGGCAAATCTGGACATGCGGGGAGGGAAAGCGGCGTGAATTTGCTGCGCGCCCTCGCCACCATCAGCAGCATGACGCTGGTGTCGCGCATTCTCGGGCTGGTGCGCGACTTCTTCATCGCGAGCACGTTCCGGACTGGCCTGGCCACGGACGCCTTCTTCGTCGCGTTCCGCATCCCGAACTTGCTGCGCCGGCTGTTCGCGGAAGGGGCCTTCTCGCAGGCCTTCGTGCCGATCCTGGGCGAGTACCGCAGCCGTCAGACGCCGGATGAGATGCGCGCCATGCTCGACAGCGTGGCGAGCCTGCTGCTTCTCGCGCTGGTCGCGGCCGCGGCGCTCGGCGTCCTGGCGGCGCCGCTGATCGTATACGTGTCGGCCCCGGGATTCGCGGCCGATGCGGGGAAGTTCGCGCTCACGGTATCCCTGCTGCGCGTCACCTTCCCTTACATCGTCTTCATCTCGCTGGTCGCGCTCGCGGCCGGCATCCTCAACACCTGGGGCCGCTTCGCCGTCCCGGCGTTCACCCCGGTGCTGCTGAACGTCAGCTTCATCGTTGGGGCGGCGTTCTTCGCGGGGCACTTCGACCCGCCCGTGCGGGTGCTCGCCTGGGCGGTCTTCGCCGGCGGTGCGCTGCAACTCGCGCTGCAGCTGCCATTCCTTGCGCGCCTCGGCATGCTGCCGCGCTGGCGCTTCAATCCGCACCACGCCGGGGTCAGGCGGATTTTGAAGCTGATGGGACCGTCGGTGTTCGGCGTCTCGATCAGCCAGATCTCGCTCCTGATCAACACGATCTTCGCGTCGTTCCTGGTCTCGGGAAGCGTGTCGTGGCTCTATTACGCCGATCGGCTGATGGAGTTCCCGGCGGGCGTGCTGGGCGTCGCCCTGGGCACCATTCTGCTGCCGAGCCTGTCGAAGTACCATGCCGACGCGAACACCGAGGAATATGGCCGGTTGCTCGATTGGGGGCTGCGCGTCACGCTGCTGCTCGCGGTCCCGGCGGCGGTCGCGCTGGCGGTGATCGCGCTGCCGCTCATTTCGACGCTTTTCCACTACGGGCGCTTCACCGGCGCGGACGCGTGGATGACGCGCCAGGCGCTCGTCGCCTATAGCGTCGGCCTCGTGGGAATGATCCTGGTAAAGATTCTCGCGCCCGGGTTCTACGCGCGGCAGAACGTGGTCACCCCCGTGAAAATCGGCCTGCTCACGCTCGCCGCCACCCAGGCGATGAACCTCGCCTTCATCGGGCCGCTCCGACACGCGGGCCTGGCGCTCGCGATTTCCCTCGGGGCATGTTTGAACGCGGGTCTGCTGTACCGATACCTGCGCAAGCACCGCGTATACGCGCCACAGCCGGGCTGGGCGGCCTTCTTGGGCAAGGTGGCGCTCGCCGCGCTGCTGATGGCTGGTGCGCTGCACTTCGCCGCGGGCGACCCGCAATGGTGGCTGGCCGCGCGCTGGCAGGCCAAGGTGCCGGCGCTCGCGGGCCTCGTGGTGCTCGGGGCGGCCGTTTACGGCGGCACGCTGCTCGCGTTCGGTTTCCGCGTGCGCGACTTCTCGCGCCGGGCCGCTGAATGAGTAAGTCGCTCGAGGCTTTCGCCGGGCTCGTTCGGTGCGACGACGCGAGGATCGAACTCGCGCGCTGCTGCCTGCTGATCGCGGAGGACGCTTATCCGGGCCTGGACGTCGAGCACTACCTGGCCGAGCTCGAACGCCTCGCGCTGCGCTTGCGCACCAAGCTACCGCAAATGGCGGACGCCGAGGAGCGCGTCATGACGCTGAACCAGTTCCTGTTCGACGAGCTCGGCTACCGGGGCAACGTCGACGAGTACTACGATCCGCGCAACAGCTACCTGAACGAGGTGATGGAGCGCAGAACCGGCATCCCGATCACGCTGGCGATCGTCTACATGGAGCTCGGGCGCCGTATCGGACTGCCGCTCGAGGGCGTTTCCTTTCCGGGGCACTTCCTCGTTCGCCTGCGCCTGCGCAGCGGCACGCTCGTTCTCGACCCTTTCGGCGGCGGGGCGCCGCAATCCGAAAGCGAGCTCTACGAGCGCTTGAAGCGAGTGATCCCGAAGGGCAGCACAGGCGGCGTCCCAGTCGGAGAGCTGCCGCTCGACCAGTTCCTCGAGCCCGCCACGCACCGGCAAATCCTCGCGCGAGTGCTGCGCAATCTGAAGGGCATTTACCGCGACTCCGACGATCCGGAACGCCTGCTCGCGGTGCTGAACCGCATCCTGGCGCTCAATCCGCGCGCGAGCGCCGATCTGCGCGACCGCGGGCTCTTGTACCAGCGCATGGAGGCCTACAAGGCCGCGCTGCGGGATCTTTCCGAATATCTGGAGCGGGAGCCCGACGCCCCCGAATTCGACGAAATACGTGCAAGGGTCATGGACCTTCGGACTCTCTGCGGCCGCCTGAATTAAGCTGCCTTACATCGCGTCGCCGGACTCGTAGGCAATTTCCCGTGTATGCGCTTACAATCGCCGCTCCGGGACCCGCCGGGGGGCGGGCCCTCCGAAATAACCCCCAATCAGAGAGGAGACTCATGAAACGTCGTTCATTCCTTAAGAAGGCCGCGGGTGGCCTGGCGGTCGGCGGCACGCTGGCCGCGCCGGCCATCGTGCATGCGCAGACGAAGATCCAGTGGCGCCTGGCGGCGAGCTGGCCCAAGAGCCTGGATACCCTGTTCGGCGGCGCGGACCTCGTCGCCAAGCGCGTCGGGGAGATCACCGACGGCAAGTTCGAGATCCGTACCTTCGCCGCGGGCGAAATCGTGCCCGCGCTGCAGGTGCTCGACGCGGTGCAGGCCGGCACGGTGGAAATGGGCCACACCGCCCCCTACTACTACGCCGGCAAGGACCCCTCGTTCGCGATCGCCACGGCGATCCCCTTCGGAATGAACTGCCGCCAGATGAACGCCTGGTGGTACCACGGCGGCGGCGATGAGCTGATGGCGCCGCTGTTCAAGGAGTACGGCTGCGTCGGCTTGGCCGCGGGCAATACCGGCGGCCAGATGGGCGGCTGGTGGCGCAAGGAGATCAAGAGCCTGGAAGATCTCAAGGGCGTGAAGTTCCGCATCGGCGGCCTGATTGCCGGTGAGGTCATGAAGAGGCTCGGCTGCGTGCCGCAGTCGCTCGGCGGTCCCGACATCTATCCTGCGCTGGAGAAGGGCGCGATCGACGCGGCGGAGTGGGTCGGGCCGTACGACGACGAGAAACTCGGCTTCAACAAAGTGGCGAAGTTCTACTACTACCCGGGCTTTTGGGAGCCGGGCCCGCTGCTCGTGACCTTCGTCAACGAGAAGAAGTGGAACGAGCTGCCCAAGGACTACCAGGCGGCCCTGAAGGCGGCCTGCGCCGAGGCGAACGTCTGGATGCCGGCCAAGTACGACGTGGTGAACGTCGACGCGCTCAAGCGCCTCATCGCCGGCGGTACGCAGCTGCGTGCCTTCCCGGCCTCCGTGATGAACGCGGCAGCGAAGAACGCCTTCGAGCTTTATGAGGAACTGAAGGGCAAGAGCAAACACTGGGCGCGCATCTATCCGGAATACAAGAAATTCCGCGCCAACTCGAACGCCTGGTTCCGCGTGGACGAGAACACGGACGACAACTTCCGGCTGCACACGAAGTACGGCGCCTGACCCCGGGCCGCGCCAAAAAAACAAACCCCGCTTCGGCGGGGTTTGTTTTTGGAGCCTTCGTTTTCGATGGCCGACGATGGGTTACTTGCCCGGCTGGGGGCTTTGTCCTTGGTCTGGACCGGGGAAGCCCAGGCTCTGATCGATTTCCTGCTGCTCGTCACGGGCAGTCTCCACGAGCAGAAGGTCGACCTGAACAAGGTGAAGATCGAAATCCAGACGCCGTCCTACGAGCAGCAGGAGATCGACCAGAGCCTGGGCTTCCCCGGTCCGGA
>JBLMWT010000264.1:0-56304 GCA_050257375.1 Sphingomonadaceae bacterium | reverse complement strand
TCGGTGACCGGGGCGTCGATCGTGTAGCGGATGGCGCCGCACAGGCAGCTGCCGGTGAGTGGCGTGGTCATGGCAAGGCCTCCATCGCGCCGATGTTAGCGCGGATTGTGAATCCGTCACTGCTTCCCGGCGCCTTCGTTCGCTGAGATTTCGGCCGTCGATCTCTACTGTGTGACCCATCGAGACGCAAGGAGGACGACATGAAAGCCAAACTGATCTTGCAAGTCGCCCTTGCCCTCGCTTTGTTCCTGCCCGCCTGCGGCGGATCGACACAAGTATCCGCCAGCGGCGTGCGCGAGCAGGCGACCCGGCAAGTCGCCCACTACGCCACCGATCGCACGGACGTGCCCTGGCAGTCCTCGCGTGTCGAGGACCCCGACGGCATCCGCTCGTTCTAAGGCCGGGCGGCCCGCAGCGCCTTACTTCTTCTTTTTCTTTGGGGCCTTGCGGGCTTTCTTGGTCTTGGGTTTGGCCCTGGGTTTGGCCTTCGCCTTGGGTCGCGCCAGCTTCGGCGTACCCATCTCGATCACGGCTTCGCCGGACACAGGGTCGGTGACCCCGAGCCCGCTGCCCAGGTCCTCGAGCATGTCGCGGAAGGTGTCGAGCAGCGCGATCATCGTCGGGCGCGCGTTGACGATGTCGCCCATCGAGCCCCATTCGCCGATCATGCAATAGGTTCGGTCGCCGGTCTTGACGAGCGCGCCGCGCCGGAACCCGGCCATGTCGCGTCCTGCGTCGCGGTGCCTGGCGACGAAGGCGTCTTCCATTCCCGGCCTTACACGGAAGCGAACAACGTTGAAGGCAATCATGAGCGTCCCCCCTTTCTGCGACGTGTTATACGCCTGCGCCACGCGGAGCGCTATCGCCAGGCCCACACCGGCTGCTCGAGGTGCGCGACGCGGGTGGAGCGCCCGTGCACGGCGACTTCCATGAACTGGTACATGACCGCCGCGGTCGGGGCGTGGATCGTCGTGCCGAGCAGGGGATAACGCACCACCGGCCGGTCGCTTTCCGGAATCGCCACGAATTCTGGCCCGCCCGTCAAATCGGTGAGCGACACCCGGTAAATGCTCGCCACCTCGGCCGGATTGGGCACCGGATCGCTGCCTGCGGGCAGCCAGGCGACCAGCGGCGTGATGAGGTAGCCGGAGCGCGTCGGGTAGTCGTCCAGCTGCCCGAGAAAGGTCTCGGCCGCGAGCTCGAGGCCGACCTCCTCCTGTGCCTCGCGGCGCGCGGCGTCGAGGGCCGACTCGCCCTCGTCGACGCGCCCGCCGGGCAGCGCGAACTGCCCCGCGTGCGCCGAGAGATGCGCTGCGCGCCGCGTGAGCAGCAGCGCCGCTTCGCCGGAATCCGAGACGGTGACGATGACGCACACTGCCGCACGCTTCAGGTCCGCGTGCGCGGTCGGCATGCGCTCGAGCCGCGTCAGGTTCGCGGCCAGGCGCGCGCGCAGGTTCGCATCGAAGGCGAGGGAGGTCATGCCGTGGCGCGCATTATGAATGCTATTCTCGGGCGCATGCCGTTTCTCACCGCCGCCGGCCACCGGCTGGAATACGAGTGGATCGACGCCGCCGGCGCGGGCAAGCCGACGCTCGTGTTCCTGCACGAAGGCCTCGGCTCGGTACGCCAATGGCGCGACTTCCCGCTTCGGGTGGCGCGCGCCACGGGCTGCGCGGCGCTCGTCTACAGCCGCTACGGCTACGGCCATTCCGACGTGCTGGTGGAGCCGCGGCGCAGCGTGCGTTTCATGCACGAGGAGGCGCTCGAGGCGCTGCCCGAGGTGCTCGCCGAGCTCTCGATCCGCGAGCCGGTGCTGGTCGGGCATTCCGATGGCGCGTCGATTGCGATCATCTACGCGGGCGGGGCCAACCCGGTCCGCGCGCTCGCGCTCATGGCGCCGCACGTCTTCGTCGAAGACGTCTGCATACGCAGCATCGAACAGGCGAAGCGCGACTTCGAGACCACCGACCTGCCGCAGCGCCTGGCCAAGTACCACCGCGATCCGCGGCGCTCGTTCTATCTGTGGAACGACGTGTGGCTCGATCCGGCGTTTCTCGACTGGAACATCGAGGAGTACCTGCCCGGCATTTCCTGTCCGGTGCTGGCGATGCAGGGGCTCGACGACGAATACGGCACCCTGGCGCAGTTGCGCTCGATCGCGCTCAAGGTGAAGGGGCCCTGCGAGCTGGTCGAGCTGGAGCATTGCGGCCACAGCCCGTTTCGCGACCAGCCGGAGGCGACGCTCGAAGCGCTCGCGCGCTTCATCGGCGGCGTCGCGGTATCCTAGGGCATGGAAGCCGCCGTTCGCACGCTGCGCCAGGACGCCAAGGTGATCGGGCTCATCTCGGTCGCGCACGGCCTGTCGCATTTCTACCAGCTCGTGATCGCGGTGCTGTTCCCGCTCATCAAGACGGACCTCGGCGTGTCCTACGCCGCGCTCGGCGCCACCACGGCGCTGTTCTACGTCGTGTCTGGGCTGTGCCAGACGGCGGCCGGATTCATGGTCGACCGCTACGGCGCGCGCCGCGTCCTGATCGGCGGGCTCGCCCTGTGCTCCGCGGGCGTGCTGCTCGCGGGCTTCGCGCAGCACTACGCCATGCTGGTCGCCGCGGCCGCGGTCGCCGGGGTCGGCAACAGCGTGTTTCATCCGGCCGACTTCGCGATCCTGAACGCGCGCGTCGATCAGAAGCGCCTGGGCTACGCATTCAGCTTCCACGGCTTCGCCGGCACCATGGGCTGGGCGCTCGCCCCGGTGTTCAGCTACGGCGTGTCGGCGCTGTACGGCTGGCACACCGCGCTCATGCTTTCGGCGGCACTCGGTCTGACGATGCTCGTACTGCTCGTCGCCTCGGGCGAGGCCCTCGCCGTCGAGCGGCCGCACGCGGCGACACGCACGGCCGCGCAGCCGCTCGCGGCCGACGTGCGTCTGTTGCTGCAGGGCCCGGTGCTCATGTGCTTCTTCTTCTTCCTGCTGCTCGCTGCGGCGCTCATCGGCGTGCAGAGCTTCGGCGTGGCCGCGCTGATCGCCTACTACGGCACGCCGGCCGCGCTCGCCTCGGCGGCGCTCACGGCCTACCTGGTGGGCCAGGCGCTCGGCATCCTGTTCGGCGGCTACGTCTCCGGTCGCACTGCGCGCCACGACGCGGTCGCGGCGGCGGGGATGGCCGGCAGCGCGCTGTGCATGCTGGGCGTGGCGCTCGGCGCGCTCGGACCGGCCTCGCTCGCGCCGCTACTCGCGCTCTCCGGCTTCCTCACCGGCACCACCAATCCATCGCGCGACCTGCTGGTGCGCGCCGCGACGCCCAAGGGCGCCGCGGGCAAGGTGTACGGCTTCGTGTACTCGGGACTCGACGTCGGCTCGATGTCGGTGCCGGTGCTGTACGGCTGGCTGCTCGACCACGGCCGGCCGCAGGGCGTGTTCTACGGCGTGTTCGGTCTGCTGCTGCTCACCGTGCTCACCGTGCTGCAGCTTCCCGAGAGGACGGCGCGCGCGCGGGCAGAAGGGCTGCGATGAACGCCCTCGCCGGCAAGGTGGCGCTGGTCACGGGCGGCAACGGCGGCATCGGCCTGGGCATGGCCGAGGGCCTGGCGCAGGCCGGCTGCGATCTCGTCATCTGGGGCAGCAACGCCGAGAAGAACGCCGCCGCAGAGAAGGCGCTCAAGGCGCGCGGCGTGCGCGTGCTGGCGCAGCGCTGCGACGTGTCGGACGAGGCGCAGGTCGAGGCGCGCTTCGCCGAGGCGCTTGCGGCGATGGGGCGCATCGACGGCTGCTTTGCGAATGCGGGCGTGTCGCAGAAGCACGGGCCGTTTCACGAGCTTGCGACCGCGGAGTGGAAGCGCGTGCTCGGCGTGAACCTGGACGGCGCGTTCTACACGCTGCGCGCCGCGGCGCGGCACATGGTCGAGCGCGCCAAGGCGGGCGACGCCGGCGGACGGCTGATCGGCATGGCGAGCACCGCGGCGGTGCACGGCGCGGCGCGCGCGGAGGCCTACGCGGCGAGCAAGGGGGCGATGATCGCGCTGGTGCGCGCGCTCGCGGTGGAGCTCGCGCGCTACAAGGTGACGGCCAACGCTATCCTCCCGGGCTGGATCGAGACCGACATGACCGCGCGCGCCATGGGCGACGAGAAGTTCGCCGGCGCCGTGATGCCGCGCATCCCGCTACGCCGCTGGGGCCGCAAGGAAGACTTCGCCGGTATCGCCGTCTATTTGATGAGCGACGCCAGCAGCTATCACACCGGCGACAGCTTCGTCATCGACGGCGCCTACACGATCTTCTGAGCTACTGGCGGTAGTCGATGCCGCGCCGCTCGAGCATGCGCAGGAGCGCCGGCCAGTCCTTGTGATCGGAAGGCCGGTCGGTGCGGTGAAATTGCTGATCGGCGGTGCGCGCCGCGCGCTCGGACATCTGAAGCACGTTGTCCGGGCCGCCCGCCATGGCGTCGATCTGGATCTGGCAGGCGCAATCGAGGTAGTACATGACCTCGAAGGCCTCGCGCACGGTCTCGCCCAGGGCGAGCAGGCCGTGGTTTCTCAGGATCATCGCCTTGGAGGTCTTGCCGAGGTCGCGCGCCAGGCGCGTCTGTTCGTCCATCTCGAGCGCGATGCCCTCGTAGTCGTGATAGGTGAGCTCGGCGTGCACGCGCATCGCATGCTGGCTGATGGGCAGGAGGCCGCACTTCATGGCCGACACCGCGGCGCCGGCGCGCGTGTGCGTATGAATGACGCAGTTGATCTCTGGGCGCGCTTTGTGCATGCAGCTGTGGATTACGTAGCCCGCCTGGTTGATGCCGTACTCGAGCGGGTCGTCGAGGATGTTGCCCGCGAGGTCGATCTTCACCAGGTTCGAAGCGGTGATCTCGTCGAACATCAGCCCGTAGGCGTTGATCAGGATGTCCTCGGTGCCGGGCACGCGCGCCGAGAAATGCGTGTAGATGAGGTCGGTCCAGCGGAACTGCGCGGCGAGCTGGTAGGCCGCTGCGAGGTCGACGCGCACCTGCCACTCCTCCTTGCTCACGCGCTCGCGCACGGACGGCGACTTGACAGTCTTCAGCTTGGCGGTCATCGCTTTCTCCTTGGCAGCGCCCATGATACGCGCCGTCAGGCGGCCTGCTCCAGGCCGGGCTCGACCGCGTCGAGCGCCTCGCGGATCAGGCGCGGGTCGTTGCGCGCCAGGCCCGCGGGGTCCGACAGGATGCGGCGCCACAGGCGCGCGCGGGGCGCATGGTGGTACAGACCCAACATGTGGCGCGTGATGTGGCGCAGCATGCCGCCGGCCGCCACCTCGCGCGCGGCGTAGGCCGTCATCGCCGCGGCCACCGCGGCGCGCGATCTGGGCAGCGAGCCGTCGCCGTAGACGCGCGCGTCGGCCTCGGCGAGCAGCCACGGATGGTGGTAGGCGGCGCGCCCGAGCATCACGCCGTCCACGTGTTCGAGCTGCATCTCGATCGCTTCCCACCCGGCGAGGCCGCCGTTGATCACGATGTCGAGGCCGGGGAAGTCGCGCTTCAGGCGGTGCACGATCCCGTAGCGCAGCGGCGGGATCTCGCGGTTTTCCTTGGGGGAGAGCCCCTTCAGCACTGCGTTGCGCGCGTGCACGATGAACGTCGTGCAGCCGGCGCGGGCGACGCGTGCGACGAATTCCAGGAGGAATTCGTAGGATTCGGATCTGTCCAGGCCGATGCGATGCTTCACCGTCACGGGAATCGCGACCGCCTCGCGCATCGCGCGCACGCAGTCGGCCACCAGGTCCGGCTCGGCCATCAGGCAGGCTCCGAACGCGCCGCGCTGCACGCGCTCGCTCGGGCAGCCGATGTTCAGGTTCACCTCGTCGTAGCCGCGCGCCTCGGCCAGCCGCGCGCAGGCGGCGAGCTCGTCGGGCTCGCTGCCGCCGAGCTGCACGGCCACCGGGTGCTCGGCCGCGTCGAAGGCGAGGTGGCGCTGCGGGTCGCCGTGCAGCAGCGCGCCGGTGGTGATCATCTCGGTGTACAGGCGCGCATGCGGCGCGCACTGGCGCAGGAAGTACCGGCAGTGCCGGTCCGTCCAGTCCATCATCGGGGCGACGCAGAGGCGGTGATCTCGCACGAAAAGGAGGGGCCGCTCGAATCGATAGTTCTTGACCCTACCATGAGGCCGGCATACGCTTCGACGCGTTCGTCTGGTGTCCGACCTCGTCGAGGTGAGGATGGCCGTGGAGTGCTTTCGCTGCCACCACGAGACGCCGGCGCGTGCGGCGTTCTGTCCGAATTGCGGCGTCAGGCTTCCCCCGGTCTGCGGTGGCTGCGGCGCCGTCAATCGCATCGATGCGCGCTACTGCACGCGCTGCGGGACGAGCCTCGCACTCGCAAGGGATGCGCCGCCGCTCTCCCGGGGTCCGTACGCACCCAGGCACCTGGCGGAAAGGATTCTGTCCGAGCGTAGCGCGCTCGAGGGCGAGCGCAAGCAGGTCACGATCCTGTTCGCCGACATGCGCAGCTCGCTCGAATTGGTCGCAGGGCGCGACCCGGAAGACGCGCGCAAGCTGCTCGATGCGGTGCTCGAGCGGATGATCGAGGCCGTGCAGCGCTACGAAGGCACGGTCAATCAGGTGATGGGCGACGGCATCATGGCGCTGTTCGGCGCGCCGCTCGCGCTCGAGGACCATGCCCTGCGCGCCTGCTACGCGGCGCTGCGCATGCAGGAAGCCGTCCAGCGCTACGGCAGCGAACTGCAGCAGGAAGGCGTACCGGCCCCGCGGATCCGCGTCGGCATCAACTCCGGGGAAGTCGTGGTGCGCAGCATCGGCAGCGATCTGCACATGGACTACACGGCGGTGGGTCAGGCCACGCATCTCGCGGCCCGCATGGAGCGACTCGCCGAGCCCGGCTCCAGCCTGCTCACGGCTGCCACCGCACGCCTAGTCGCGGAGTGGATCGAGCTCGACTCGCTGGGGGTGCGCAGCGTCGACGGACTCGCCGAGGCAATGGAGGTGTACCGCCTCGTGGGCGCGCGGCCTCTTCGGACGCGCTTCGAGAGCGCCGCGTCGCGGGGCTTGAGCGGTTTCGTCGGCCGCGCGACCGAGCTGGCGGCGCTCGAGCGATTGCTGGAACAGGCCGCCAGCGGTCAGGGGCAGGTCGTCGCGCTGGTCGGCGAGCCCGGCCAGGGAAAGTCGCGGTTGATCTGGGAATTCACACGCCAGGCGAAGCTGAACGGCTGGCAGGTTCTCGAGGCGGGCGCGCTACCGCACGGCATCGATAGCGCGTATCTGCCGATTGCACATTTGGTCGGGCGTGCGCTAGACGTCGAGGAGGAGGACGACGTCGAGCGGGTGCGCGAGAAAGTCGCTGCGGCATTGGCCGAACGCTCGGTGTCCAGCGACGCCAACGCCGCGCTGCTCGCGCTTCTCGACGCGCCGTCCGAGGACCGGGCCTGGCAGGCGCTCGACGCGCAACAGCGGCGGCGGCGCATCATCGCCGCGGTGCGGCAGCTGTTGCTGCACGAGAGCCGGCGCCGTCCGTTGTGCGTCGTGGTCGAGGATCTGCAGTGGCTCGATTCCGAGAGCCAGGCAGTGCTCGACGAGCTGGTTCAGGGGCTGGCACGCAGCCGCGTGTGCATGATCGTCAGCTATCGCCCCGAGTTCCGGCACGGCTGGGAGGACAAGAGTTACTACGCGCGCCTGCGCGTAGAGCCGCTTACCGGGGATAGTGCGCGGACGTTCCTCGACGGGCTGCTCGGCTCCGACGGCTCGCTCGCCGGTCTGAAGCGAATGCTCATCGCGCGCACCGACGGTAACCCGTTCTTCCTCGAGGAGGGCGTGCGCCATCTCGCCGAGACGGGGGTGCTCGGCGGCGTGGAGGGTGCGCGCCGCCTGGCGGGGTCGCTCGCCGGCACCGAGGTTCCCGCGACCGTGCACGCCGTGCTCGCGTCGCGCATCGACCGGCTCCCCGCGGCGCGCAAGGCGTTGCTCGAGACGGCGGCGGTCATCGGCAAGGACGTCCCCGTCGCCCTGCTCGAACGCGTCACCGGGCTGGAGCCGGAGGAGCTGCGGCGCGAGCTGACCGAGCTGCAGCGCGCCGAGTTTCTCTATGAGTTGCGCCTGTTCCCGGAGCAGGTCTACACCTTCAAGCATGCGATCACGACCGAAGTCGCCTACCGCGGCCTGCTGCGGGATCGCAGGCGCGCGCTGCACGCGCAGATCATGACCGCAATCGAAGCGCTGCGCGCCGACAGGCTGACGGAGCACGCCGAGGATCTGAGCTATCACGCGCTACGGGGCGAGGTCTGGGACAAGGCGTACGCGTATGGCCGCATCGCCGGACTGCGCGCCCTCGAGCGCTCGGCGGCGCGCTCGGCGGTTGCCGCGTTCGAGCGGGCGCTCGACGCGCTCGGCCGCTCAGGAAAGGCGACCACCGAGCAGGCGGTCGAGCTGCGCCTGGACCTGCGCGCCGCGCTCAGCCCTCTCGGGGAGTTCGGCGCGATGATTCGGTACTTGCAGGAAGCGGAGGCGCTCGCCAGCAAACTGTCCGATCCGAGCCGCCTCGGCCTGGTGTCGGCGTTCCTGGCCAACTATTTCATCCTGCAGGGTCAGACAGACCGGGCACTGGAATGCGGGCGGTGTGCGCTCGAGATCGGCGCGGCGAAGTCGGATCGCGCGCTACGGGTGCTCGCCAACGCATCGATCGCGACGATTCAGCTCACGCTCGGCGATTACACCGGGGGCATCGGCCTGGCGGAACGCAATCTCGAGCTTCTGACCGGAGGTGCGGAATACGACCGCTTCGGCATGGGACCGCTACCCTCGGTCTACTCGCGGGTCATCCTTGCGTTGGCGCATGCCGAGCTGGGCCAGTTCGCGCAAGCCGTCGCGCACGCCGACGATGCGATGCGCATCGCCGAGACGATCGATCATCCTCACAGCGTGATACTGACTTGCCAGGCGGCGGGCACGATGCAGCTGCGGCGCGGCGACGCGCAAGCGGCGATCGCGCTGCTCGAGCGCGGCCTTTCGCTGAGCGAGACCGCGGACATTCCGGCTCCGCTGCCGCAACTCGCGGCGCAGCTGAGCTCGGCGTACGCACTCGAGGGGCGCGGCACGCAAGCGCTCGAGGTTCTCGAGCGCGGCGTGCGTGTGGCGGTCGCGGCCAACAACGCCTTCGGTCACATGCTTCGTTCGGGATATCGCAGCGAGGTGCTGCTTGCGCTCGGCCGGCCCGGCGAGGCGCTGCCGCTTGCGCAGCGTTACCTCGAGATCACGCGCCTCATCAAGGCGCGCGGCCTGGAGGGCTGGGCGAACCGGCTGTACGCGGCGGTCGCGGCCTCGCTCGACGCGCCGGCGAACGAGCAGGCGGCTGCGGCTTACGAGCGCGCGCTTGCCATCGCCGGCGAGCGCGGCATGCGGCCGCTCGCCGCGCATTGTCACTTCGGCCTGGGGATGCTGGCCGGACGCAGCGGACGGGCGGAGGAGGGCGCGCGCCACCTGCGGGCGGCGCGCAATGCATTCGCGGAACTGGGCATGACGCGCTGGGCGGAGCGCGTCGAGGTCGAGGGTTCGCAGCGCATTCCGCTCGCGCTGTAGGGCGCACGCCCGATCACACCGAAGGAGGAGAAGCCGTGATTACGATGAGACAGGAGAGCCTGACGATCCAAAAAGTGGGAGTACCGCAGCTGAGGGGCGGAGTGCTCACGACGCGTACAGTGATCATTCCCGGCGCCGGCGCAGCGGGCGGACGCGCGAGCGCCGCGTCCGTGCAGGGCAAGTTTCAGCAGGCGTTCGAGAAGTCCGGCATGAAGATCGGCTTGCGCATCGCGCGCGGACAGAGCGCGAGCCTGGCAATTCCCGCTGCGAAGGTCAGCGAGAGCCGCGAAGTGACGCGCGAGCTGGAGAGAACCTTTTCGTCGCACAGCGGCGAGCGCTGGGTGGGATTCGACGTCAGGGCCGCCGCAGGCAAGCGGCGCGGGTCCGCGATGCAGGTGACGACGTTCAAGCTGCGCGGCTTCCGCAATCCCGGGGGGCGGGCGTTCCAGCTGATGCCGGTGGTGCTCTCGCTCGGCGGGCAGAAGTTCGCCGAGCACCATCTTCTCGGGGTGAGCGTGCTGTATGCGCAGCCGCGGCTCGTGGATACGCGCGTCGACTCGCGCTTCGCGGGCAAGCAGCGCAAGCGTCGCTAGGCGATCATGAAGACCGCGGAGCGCGTACGGGTCTTCTGGCAGCCGGGTTGCACCAGCTGCCTGCGGACCAAGGAGTTCCTCACCCGCCAGGGCGTGGACTACGAATCGATCAACGTGCACGGCAACCCGGCGGGCATGGAGGCGCTGCGCGCGCTCGGGGCGCGCAGCGTGCCGATCGTGGCGCGCGGGCACGACTTTGTCTACGCGCAGTCGCTTGCCGACGTGGTGCGCTTCCTCGATCTCGACATCCGCCTGCACGACAAGCTCGCGCCGCAGCAGCTGGTCGACAAGCTCGACCTGGTGCTCGCGGCCGCGGTGCGCTATGTGCGGCAGATCCCGGCTGACCGGCTGGACAAGCCATTCCGCAACCGCAACCGACCGATCCGCCTGCTCGCGCACCACGTGTTCCGCATCCCGGAGGCCTTTCTGGAGGCGATGCGCGACGGGCGCGAGCTCACCTACGAGTTGATCATGCAGCCGCCGGAGGACGCGCTGCGCACGACGGAAGACCTCGCGCGCTACGGGGAAGGGGTGCGCGCGGCGGTGCGCGCGTGGTGGCAGGGCTATCCGGACAAGCGCTGCGAGACGATGATGGACACGTACTTCGGCCGCCACCGGGTGCACGAGGTGCTGGAGCGCAGCGCGTGGCACCCGGCGCAGCACGCGCGCCAGCTGATGCTGCTGCTCGAGGATCTCGGCATGGAGCCGCAGGGACGGCTCAGCGCGCAGGACCTCGCGGGCTTGCCGCTTCCGGAGAAGGCCTGGGACGATTGAGCGCGTATTGCCCGCTCACCGCGGCGCGCATGCGGATCAGGCCCATCAGGCTCTCGGTGAAAGGCGCGGGCAGGCCCGCGTGGCGCGCGATCTCGAGCGTTCCGGCGAGCAAGCCGTCCACTTCGAGCATCTTGCCGGCTTCCAGGTCCTGCAGCATCGAGGTCTTGAAGGGCCCGAGCACGCGCGCCATGTCGATGCGCGCCTCCGGATCGATGTCGGCGTCGACGCCGATCCTGCGCCCGATCTCGAGCACTTCGCGCATGATCGCCACCATGTAGCCCTTCACGTAGGGGTCCTCGATCAGGTGGTCGGCCGTTGCGAGCGTGAGCGCGGAGACGGGATTGAAGCTTACGTTGCCGAGCAGTTTGACCCAGAAATCCTTCTCGATGAAGGCGCTGCGCACGACCTCGAAGCCTGCGCCCTCGAGGGCATCGCAGATGCGTCGACTGCGCGGGCCGTTCGCGCCGCCCGGCTCGCCGAGGATCAGCTTGGCGCCCATGTTGTGACTCACGAGCCCGGGCTCCGGCGTGGAGGCGGCGAGGTGCACGACGCAGCCGACGATGCGCTCGGTCGGCATCGCGCGCGCGAGCGCTCCGCCCGGATCGAGGCTCTCCAGGCGGAGCCTGCCCTGGCCGAACTTCAGACGGTCGAAGAACCACCACGGCACGCCGTTCATCGCCGTCACGATGCCGGTGTCGGGACCGAGGAGGGGTGCGAGGCCGACCGCGACCTCGGGCAGGCTGTGGCCCTTCACCGCGACGAGCACGTAGTCCTGGGCGCCGAGCCTCGCTGCGTCGCTTTCGGCGCGTACGCGCGCGGCCAAGAGCTCGCCGCTCGCGCGCGTGCGCACGCGCAGTCCGTCGCGCCGGATCGCCTCGAGGGCGGCGCCGCGCGCGACGACAGAGACTTCGTGACCGGCGCGGGAAAGCCATGCCGCCAGCAGGCCGCCGACCGCGCCGGCTCCGTAGACACAGATCTTCATGCGGGAATTCGACACCGGGAGGAGCGCTCGAACGTACAATAATCAACCGCAGCATGCAATGGAGAGGCCCATGTTTTCGTTCCGTCAGAAGCTGAAGGCGCTGCTGCCTGACGGCAGCACGCTGCCCGGCCGCGCGAGCGCGCTGTCCGTGCCAGAGCGCCACTTCGTCAACGGTCATCCGCTCAAGCCGCCGTTTCCCGCCGGCATGCAGCAGGCGGTATTCGGCATGGGCTGCTTCTGGGGCGCCGAGCGCCTGTTCTGGCAGACACCGGGCGTATACACCACCGCGGTCGGCTACGCCGGCGGCAGCACGCCGAATCCGACGTACGAGGAGGTGTGCAGCGGCCACACCAATCACGCCGAGGTGGTGCTGGTCGTCTTCGATCCCAAGCACGTCTCGTACGAAGCCTTGCTCAAGGTTTTCTGGGAAGGGCACGACCCGACGCAGGGCATGCGCCAGGGCAACGACCTCGGCACGCAGTACCGCTCGGCCATCTACGCCTACGGGGAGTCGCAGCTAAAGGCGGCTCTTGGTTCGAAGGAAATCTTCGAGCAAGAACTGTCCAAGAAGGGATACGGCACGGTTACGACGGAGATCCGCACTGCGCCCGAGTTCTACTACGCCGAGGACTATCACCAGCAGTATCTCGGCAAGAACCCGAACGGCTACTGCGGCCTGGGCGGCACCGGCGTGTCGTGTCCGGCAGGAGCGTTGGCCGGCGCCTGATGCGGCTGGACAAGTGGCTGTGGGCGGCGCGCTTCTTCAAGACGCGCTCGCTCGCGCAGGAAGCGATCGAAGCGGGCCGGGTGAGGCTCGAGGGCGAGCGCACCAAGCCGTCGAAAGAAGTGAAGCCGGGCGATCGTCTCGCGATCCGCATTCTGGCCGAGGAGTGGGAAGTCGCCGTGCGCGCGCTGTCGGAGCGCCGCGGACCAGCCGCCGCCGCGCGCCTGCTGTACGAGGAAGACGAGGCGAGCCGGCTCAGGCGCGAGGGGCAGCGCGCGCAGCGCTCGGTCGCGCGCGAACCGGCGCTCGAGCGCCACGGCAGGCCTACGAAGACCGATCGACGCGCGCTGCGCAGGCTGCGCGGCTACTGAATCAGGCGGCGCGCGCGCGGGCCGCGGCTGGTCCGCTCATCAGCTCGCGCAGCACGTAGGGCAGGATTCCGCCGTGCCGGTAGTAGTCGACCTCGATCGCGGTGTCGATGCGCGACTTCACGGTCACGCGCTTCTCCGCGCCTGACGCGCTCTTGATCACCAGGGTCAGCTCCTGCTGCGGGCGGATGTCGTCCAGCCCCAGCACGTCGATGGTCTCGTCGCCCTTCAGGCCGAGCGACTGTGCGCTGTCGGTGCCGGTGAACTGCAGAGGCAACACGCCCATGCCGACCAAGTTCGAGCGATGGATGCGCTCGAAGCTGCGCGCGATCACCGCCTTCACCCCGAGGAGTTGCGTGCCCTTGGCGGCCCAGTCGCGCGACGAGCCGGTGCCGTACTCCTCGCCGCCGAACACCACGGTCGGCGTGCCTTCCGCGAGGTAGCGCATCGCCGCGTCGTAGATCGGCATGGTCTCGTTCTTGTAGCGGGTGAGGCCGCCTTCGGTGCCGGGCAGCATCAGGTTCTTGATGCGCACGTTGGCGAAGGTGCCGCGCATCATGACCTCGTGGTTGCCGCGGCGCGCGCCGTAGGAGTTGAAATCGGCCACCGAGACGTCGTTCTCCTGCAGGTAGATGCCGGCGGGAGAGGTGGGCTTGATCGATCCGGCTGGGGAGATATGGTCGGTGGTGACCGAGTCGCCGAACACGCCGAGGATCTTCGCGCCGCGCACCGCGGGTACCGCGGCGGGCTGCAGGGTGAAGTCCTCGAAGAACGGCGGCTCGGCGATGTAGGTCGACGGCGGCCAGCTGTACACCTGGCCGGTCGGCGCCGCGATCTTCTTCCACAGGGGATTCGCCTCGCCCAGCCCCGAGTACAGGCGGCGGAACGTCTTGGCGTCCATCGCGAGTTTCATCAGCGCCGCGACCTCGTCGTGCGTCGGCCAGATGTGGCCAATGTAGACGTCCTGCCCGTCCTTCGACTTCCCGAGCGGCTCGGTGCGGAAGTCCCGGAGCATGGTGCCGGCGATCGCGTAGGCCACCACGAGCGGCGGGCTGGCGAGGAAGTTGGCGCGTATGTTCGGGTGGATGCGCGCCTCGAAGTTGCGGTTGCCCGAGAGCACGGCGGCGCACACCAGGTCGTTCTTCACCACCGCCTCCTCGATCGGCTGCGCGAGCGGGCCGGCGTTGCCGATGCAGGTGGTGCAGCCGTAGGCAGCGACGCTGAAGCCGAGCTTCTCGAGGTAGGGCAGCAGCCCCGCGCGCGTCAGGTACTCGGTGACCACGCGCGAACCGGGGGCGAGCGAGGTCTTGATGTGCGGCTTGACCTTGAGCCCGAGCTCGACCGCCTTCTTGGCGAGCAGGCCGGCGGCGAGCAGCACCCCGGGGTTGGAGGTGTTGGTGCAGGAGGTGATCGCGGCGATCAGCACGTCTCCCGAGCCGATGTCGGTGCCGTCGAAGGTTTTGAAGCGCTTGCCGAGGTCTTCTGGCTTCTTGGCGAAGCCGTTCTCGGCGACCGGCTTGGAGTAGAGACTCGCGAAAGTGCTCTTCACGTGCTCCAGGCCGATGCGGTCCTGCGGTCGCTTCGGCCCGGCGAGCGAGGGCATGACCGAGGAGAGGTCGAGCTCGAGGGTCTGGCTGTAGTCGATGTCGCCCTTCTTCGGGATGCCGTACAGGCCCTGCACCTTGAAGTAGGCAGCGAAGGCCTCGATCTCGGCGTCGGTGCGACCCGTGCCGCGGAAGTAGTCGATCGTCTTGTCGTCGACCGGGAAGAAGCCCATGGTGGCGCCGTACTCGGGCGCCATGTTGGCGATCGTGGCGCGGTCGGGCACTGCGAGCGAGGCCGTCCCTTCACCGAAGAACTCGACGAACTTGCCCACCACCTTTGCCTTCCTCAGCATCTCGGTGACGGTGAGCACCAGGTCGGTCGCCGTGCAGGCCGGGTGCAGGCGGCCCTTGAGGTTCACCCCGACCACGTCGGGGGTGAGGAAGTACACCGGCTGGCCGAGCATGCCGGCTTCCGCCTCGATGCCGCCCACGCCCCAGCCGACCACGCCGATGCCGTTGATCATCGTCGTATGGCTGTCGGTGCCGACGAGCGTATCCGGGTAGTACACGCCGTCCTTCGACCTGTGCACGCCGCGCGCGAGGTACTCCAGATTCACCTGGTGCACGATGCCGATGCCCGGGGGCACGACCTTGAACGTGTCGAAGGCCTGCATGCCCCACTTCATGAACTGGTAGCGCTCCTCGTTGCGCTTGAACTCCAGGCGCATGTTCAGGTCGAGCGCGTCTTTTGAGCCGTAGTGGTCGATCTGCACCGAGTGATCGACCACCAGGTCGACCGGCACGAGCGGCTCGATCAGCTTCGGGTTATTGCCCATCTTCTGCGCGACGTTGCGCATCGCGGCAAGGTCGGCGAGCAGTGGCACGCCCGTGAAGTCCTGCAGCACGATGCGCGCCAAAACGAACGGAATCTCCTCGGTGCGCGCGGCGTTCGGCTGCCAGCCGGCGAGCTGGCGCACGTGCTCCTCGGTGACCTTCTTGCCGTCGCAGTTGCGCAGCACCGATTCGAGCACGATGCGGATCGACACCGGCAGACGCTCGAGCTTCAGCCCGAGCGCCTGGCCGAGCTGCCTGAGCGAGTAGTACTTGCCGTCCTTGAGCGCTTGCAACGTGCCGTGCAGGTTGTGCGGCATGGTCATGAGCCTTTCTGGGATTTGCGGAACGCGGCGAACGTCTGCGAGCGGTAGGCGCCGCTGGCGACGTACTTGCCGAGCAACAGGAACTCCTGCGGGTCGTAGATCCCGCCGACGCGGGTGACGAGCGGCTTGCCGTCGAAGCCGTAGAACACGAAGGTGGGCGTCGCCCGCACGTCTGCGGCGCGCGCGAATTCCTTCTCGATCGTGTTCTTGCCGTCGAAACCGGTGATCTCCTGATCGCCCTTGGTGTCGATCTGGAACACCTGGAAGTTGCGCCGGTAGTATTCCTGCACGTCGGGGCGCGACAGCACTTCGCGCTTCATGCGCGCGCAGTACGGGCAATCGTCGAATTCGTACATCACGACGATCGCGTGCTTGCCGGCCTTCTTCGCGTCCGCGGCCTCGGCCCGCAGATCGCCGAGGAACGGATGGAAGAAATAGTCGATGGGGTCGCGATAGGCCGTCTGCGGCGCGGCGTGCGCCGCCGGCAGCAGCAGGCACAGGACGACGAGCGCCCACCTGCGCAGCTCAGTTGGCATGCGCGCCTCCTTCGCCGAGCCATTTGCATTGCGCCAGCAGCTCGCGCTCCAGCGCTTCGCGCACCCGCGCGCGCTCCTCGATCAGTGCGGGCAGCTGCTCGTCGCAGCGCGCGATCGGGGTGGGGTAGTTGCGCACCTCGGCCGAAAGCTCGGCCAGGCGTCGCTCGAGCAGCTCGATCGACATGGCGTCTCCTAGATGACGAACAGGTCCACGAAGTCGCTCACCGGCCTTGCATGCAGGCGCGACGGGTTCATGCAGGCGTCCAGAATGGCCTGCTGCTGCTTGGAGGGAAACCGGCGCGCCAGGTTCAGTTTGAATTTCTCCACCAGCACGGGCATGCCCTCCTTGCGGCGGCGCTTGTGGCCGATCGGGTATTCGCACACGAACTCGCCGAGCTTCTTTCCGTCCTTGAACTCGACCGTCAGCGCGTTGGCGATCGAGCGCTTGTCCGGGTCGTGATAATCGCGCGTGAAGCCCTTGTCCTCGACGCAGCTGATCTTGGCGCGCAGCGCGTCGATGCGCGGGTCCGCAGCGACGCTGTCCTCGTAGTCCGCGGCGGTGAGCCGCCCGAACAGGATCGGCACCGCGACCATGTACTGGATGCAGTGGTCCCGGTCGGCGGGGTTGTTCAGCGGCCCCTTCTTGTCGATGATGCGAATGCAGGCCTCGTGGGTGCGGATGGTGATCTTCTTGATGTCTTCCGCGCTGCGGCCGAGCCGCTGCAGCTCGCCGTGGATGTCCATCGCGCTCTCCACCGCAGTCTGCGAGTGGAACTCGGCCGGGTAGGAGATCTTGAACAGCACGTTCTCCATCACGTAGGAGCCGAACGGGCGCTGGAACTTGAAGGGCTTGCCCTTGAAGGAGACGTCGTAGAAGCCCCAGGTCTTCGCGGTGAGCGCCGAGGGATAGCCCATTTCGCCGGTCTTCGAGATGAGCGCCAGACGCACGCCGCGGCTGGTGGCATCGCCTGCCGCCCAGCTCTTCCTCGAGCCCGTGTTCGGCGCGTGGCGGTAAGTGCGCAGCGACTGGCCGTCGACCCAGGCCTGCGACACCGCGTTCACCACCTCGTCGTAGTTGCAGCCGATCATGTGTGCGACCACGGCGGCGGTCGCGACCTTGACCAGCACGACGTGGTCGAGGCCCACCTTGTTGAAGCTGTTCTCGAGCGCGAGCACCCCCTGGATTTCGTGCGCTTTGATCATGGCCGTCAGGACATCCTTGACGGTTACGGGCTCTTCCCGCGTGCGCGACAGCCAGTCCGCCGCGGCGAGGATGCCACCGAGATTGTCGGACGGGTGGCCCCATTCGGCGGCGAGCCATGTGTCGTTGAAATCGAGCCAGCGGATCATCGCGCCGATGTTGAACGCCGCCTGCACAGGGTCGAGCTGGAACTGCGTGCCCGGCACCTTGGCGCCGTTCGGCACCACCGTGCCGGGCACGACGGGTCCGAGCAGCTTGGTGCAGGCCGGATAGCCGAGCGCCTCGAAGCCGCAGCCGAGCGTATCCATCAGGCAGTAGCGCGCGGTCTCGTAGGCGTCCTTGCTGGTGACCTTGTAGCGGGTGACGTAGTCGGCGATCCGGGTGAGGACCTCGTCGGGCTTGGGCCGGACGTTGGAGATATGGCTCGACATGTTCTGCTCAGGCGTCGGAAGTGAGCTTGAAGGTGTATTCCGCGCCGCCCGCGCGCAGGGCAGGCTTCGCGGGAGGAGGGGGCGTGCGCTCGTCCGGGGTCTTGTCCCACCACACGGCGCGGCCTTTCTTTTGCGAGGCGAGCTCCTCCGGATGTTGCGCGAGGTACTGGCGCATGAATTTCGTGAGGTCGGATTCGTACTGGGCCATGGGCTACTTCCTTCCTTTGAGCGGCACCCACTTCTGGTTCTCGGGGCCCGTGTAGTTGGCGCTCGGCCGGATGATCTTGCCGTCGATTCTCTGCTCGATGACGTGCGCCGACCAGCCGCTGGTGCGGGAGATGACGAACAGCGGCGTAAACATGGCCGTCGGCACGCCCATCATGTGATAGCTGGTAGCGCTGTACCAGTCGAGGTTGGCGAACATCTTCTTCTCGCGCAGCATGACCTGCTCGATGCGCTCGGAAATCTCGAACAGCTTCATGTCGCCGGCGTCCTTGGACAGGCGCCGCGCGACCTCTTTTATGACCTGGTTGCGCGGGTCGGCGATCGTGTACACCGGGTGGCCGAAGCCGATGATCACCTGCTTCTCGGCGATGCGCCGCACGACGTCCGCTTCGGCGTCGCCCGGCGTGTCGTAGCGGCCGATCACGTCGAAGGCGAACTCGTTGGCGCCGCCGTGCTTGGGCCCTTTCAGCGCGCCGATGCCGCCGGTGATCGCCGAGTACATGTCCGATCCCGTGCCCGCGATCACGCGACAGGTGAAGGTCGAAGCGTTGAACTCGTGCTCGGCGTACAGGATGAGGGAAGTGTGCATCGCGCGCACCCACAGCTCGCTCGGCTTGCGGCCGTGCAGCAGATGGAGGAAATGCCCGCCGATCGAATCGTCGTCGGTCTCGACATCGATCCTGCGGCCGGAGTGCGAGTAGTGGTACCAGTAAAGCAGCATCGAGCCGAAGCTCGCCATCAGCCGGTCGGCGATATTGCGCGCCTCCGAGAGCTTGTGGTCGTGCGGCTCGGGCAGCAGCGCGCCCAGCGCGGAGCAGGCGGTGCGCATCACGTCCATCGGATGCGTGTTCGCCGGCACCGCCTCGAGGATGCGTTGCACGGCCGCGGGAATGCCGCGCAGGCTGCGCAGCTTTGTCTTGTAGGCGGCGAGCTCGGCGGCGTTCGGCAGTTTGCCGTGCACCAGCAGGTAGGCGACTTCCTCGAACTCGGCCTGGTCGGCGAACTCGAGGATGTCGTAGCCGCGGTAGTGCAGGTCGTTGCCGGTGCGCCCGACCGTGCACAGGGCGGTGTTGCCGGCCGGCACGCCGGACAGCGCGACGGACTTCTTCGGCTTCGGGGCCGCTTGGACGATTTCTGCGCTCATGACGTTTTCTCCCTGGCAAATAGTTCGTCGAGCTTGCGCTCGTAGGCGTGGTAGCCGAGGTAGTCGTACAGCTCGTCGCGCGTCTGCATCGTGGCGACGACGTTCTTCTGCGTGCCCTCGCGGCGCAGGGTCTGATAGACGCCCAGCGCGGCCTTGTTCATGGCGCGGAAGGCGGACAGCGGATACAGCGCGAGCGCGACGCCCGCCGAGCGCAGCTCGTCGAGCGTGAACAGCGGCGTCTTGCCGAATTCGGTGATGTTGGCGAGCACCGGCACCTTGAGCGCATCGACGAACCGGCGATACATGGCGAGCTCGGTGATCGCTTCGGGGAACACCATGTCGGCGCCGGCCGCGACGTAGGCGCGCGCGCGCTCAAGCGCGCGCTCGAGGCCTTCGCTCGCCAGCGCGTCGGTGCGCGCCATGACGACGAAGTCGCGGTCCGTGCGCGCGTCGACCGCCGCCTTGATGCGGTCGCACATTTCGTCCTGCGACACCAGCTCCTTGCCGGGGCGGTGGCCGCAGCGCTTGGCGCCCACCTGGTCCTCGATGTGCATCGCGGCCGCTCCGAACTTGACGAGCGACCGGGTGGTGCGCGCGACGTTGAAGGCGCTCGCGCCGAAGCCGGTGTCGACGTCCACGAGCAGCGGCAGGTCGCACACGTCGGTGATGCGCCGGATGTCGGTCAGCACGTCGTCCAGGTTGGAAATGCCGAGATCTGGCAGTCCGAGCGATCCGGCCGCGACGCCGCCGCCGGAGAGATAGATCGCGCGGTAGCCCGAGCGCTTGGCGAGCAGCGCGTGATACGCGCAGATCGCGCCGACCACCTGCAGCGGGGATTCTTCTCTAAGCGCCTGGCGGAATCGCCCGCCGGCCGAGGCCTGCGTCATCGGGTCTCTCCTAGCCGATCAGGTGGCGGATACCGTCGCGCTCCTCGTGCAGCTCCTTGAGAGTGGCGTCCATGCGCTTGCGGCTGAACTCGCTGATCTCGAGGCCCTTCACGATATCGATCTTTCCGCTGCGACAGGTCACCGGCATTCCGTACAGCACGCCCTCGGCGATGCCGTAGCTGCCGTCCGAAGGAATACCCATGGACACCCAGTCGCCTTGAGGCGTGCCGAGCACCCAGTCGCGCACGTGGTCGATGGCCGCGCTCGCCGCGCTCGCCGCAGACGAGAGCCCGCGCGCTTCGATGATCGCGGCGCCGCGCTTCTGCACCGTGGGGATGAAGGTCTTTTCGAGCCATTCCTGATCGTTGATCATCGGCCATGCCTTCTTGCCTTC
Organism: Sphingomonadaceae bacterium; assembly: GCA_050257375.1. Classification (GTDB taxonomy): domain Bacteria; phylum Pseudomonadota; class Gammaproteobacteria; order Burkholderiales; family SG8-39; genus DAHVFK01. The sequence continues at coordinate 35,791 of JBLMWT010000264.1, read as the reverse complement.
GCATTCCGCCTGGAACACGTCCGGGTACTGCGTGGCGGAGTGGTTGCCCCAGACCGTCATCTTGCGCACCGTCGTCACCGGCTTGCCGAGCTTGGCGGCGACCTGGCTGAGCGAGCGGTTGTGGTCCAGGCGCATCATCGCCGTAAACTGCGTCGGCTTCAGAGACGGCGCGTTCTTCATGGCGATCAGGCAGTTGGTGTTGGCCGGGTTGCCGACCACCAGCACTTTGACGTCGCGCTTGGCCACCGCGTCGAGCGCCTTGCCCTGCGGCGCGAAGATCTTGCCGTTCGCTTCGAGCAGGTCCTTTCTTTCCATGCCGGGGCCGCGCGGGCGCGCGCCGATCAGCAGCGCGACGTCGGCGTCGCGGAAGGCGACCATCGGGTCGGAGGCGGGCAGCATGCCGTGCAGCAGCGGAAAGGCGCAGTCGTCGAGTTCCATCATCACGCCGCGCAGCGCCTTCTGCGCCTTCTCGTCGGGGATCTCGAGCAGCTGCAGAATCACGGGCTGGTCCCTCCCGAGCATCTCGCCGGCGGCGATGCGAAACAGAATGCTGTAGCCGATCTGGCCGGCGGCACCGGTCACGGCGACGCGTACGGGGGCTTTGGACATGAGAGCTCCGAGTGAATGCTGCGCGAGTGTGAAAAGTCCTGGGGTTTCGGCCGCCCTGCGGCCGCCCGCCATGGTATGCGGCCCAGAAATCGAAGTCAATTCTTCTTATATCATTTATAAGACATAAGACAGAAGATAGACGATATCCGTCGACTATGCTCCAATAGCAAGCCATGAGTTCGCCCAAGTTCAGTCCGCTCTACAGGCAAATCAAGGAGTTGTTGCTCGACGGGTTGCGCGGCGGAGAGTGGCGTCCGGGAGATGCGATCCCGAGCGAAATCGACCTTGCAGCGCGCTTTCGCGTCAGCCAGGGGACCGTGCGCAAGGCGATCGACGAGCTCGCCGCGGAGAACCTGCTGGTGCGGCGGCAGGGCAAAGGGACTTTCGTTGCCACGCACGGCGAACGCCAGGTGCGCTTCCGCTTCCTGCGCCTGACCCCCGACGGCGGCGAACCCGCGGCGCCCGAGCGCCGGTTGCTCGATTTCCGGCGCGCGCGCGCGGGCGCCGACCTCGCGCGCGCGCTGCAGCTCAAGGCCGGCGACGGCGTGATCGTCCTCAAGCGGCTGCTCGTCTTCGGCGGCGATCCGGTGGTGCTCGAGGAAGTCTGGCTGCCCGGCGGACTGTTCAAAGGACTGACTGCGGCCGCCATCACCGAGCACAAGGGTGCGCTCTACAATCTGTTCGAAACCCAGTTCGGCACCCGCATGGTGCGCGCGGAGGAAAAGCTCAAGGCGCTCAACGCGGACGCGGCGAGCGCCGAGCTGCTCGCAGTCGCGCCGGGGCACGCGTTGCTCGAGGTCGAGCGCCTCAGCTACACCTATGGCGACCGGCCGGTGGAGTGGCGTCGCGGCCTGTACAAGACGGATCGCTATTTCTACCGCAGTGAGCTCGGCTGAAGCGCGGCGATATAATCGACCGATAGCTCCATTCAGGATCGAAGGGCCCATGGCCGCCGGCGCCGCGAAGAAACCCCGTCCGAAGTACCTCAGCCTCACGGCGCTGCTGTTCGAGATCCGCCTGCCGCTCGCCGGTTGGGTGTCGATCCTGCACCGCGCGAGCGGTGCGCTGCTGTTCGTGTCGACCGTGTGGCTGCTGTTCATGCTCGATCGCAGTCTCGCCTCCGAGCGCGACTTCGAATTCGTGCGGCACTACCTTTCGCTCGTCCCGGTGAAGCTCGCGCTGCTGGTGCTCGTGTGGGCTTACTGCCATCACTTCTGCGCGGGCATCCGCTTTCTGCTGCTCGACCTGCACAAGGGCGTGGACAAGGCGCGCGCGCGGGCCTCGGGGGTCGCCGTGCTCGTCGCGAGCCTCGCGCTCACCGCCTTCTTCGGGGCGCGCCTATGGTGAAACGCGTCGTCGTCGGAGCGCATTACGGACTGCGCGACTGGCTGGCCCAGCGCATCACCGCCGTGGTGATGGCGGTGTACAGCGCCATCATCGTCGTCGTGCTGATGCTCGGCCAGCCGATCAGCTACACGGTATGGCGCGATTTCTTCGCGCAAGGCTGGATGCGCGTGGCGACGCTGTTGTTCGCGGCGAGCGTCGCCTGGCACATGTGGGTCGGGGTGCGCGACATCCTGATGGACTACGTCAAGCCGACCGGCGTGCGCCTGAGCGCGCAGGTGCTGGTGCTGCTCGTGATCGCCGGCTACCTCGGCTGGACGGTGCAAATACTCTGGAGATGAGCGTGTCGCTCGCAGTGCGCAAATTCGATGCGATCGTGGTCGGGGCGGGCGGCTCGGGCATGCGTGCGGCGCTCGAGCTCGCGCGCGCAGGCCTCAGGGTCGCCGTGCTCTCGAAGGTGTTCCCGACGCGCTCGCACACGGTGGCGGCCCAGGGGGGCATCGCGGCGCCGCTCGCCAACTCGACCGAGGACCACTGGCACTGGCACATGTACGACACGGTCAAGGGCTCGGACTACCTCGGCGACCAGGACGCGATCGAGTACATGTGCCGGCGCGCGACCGAGGTCGTGATCGAGCTCGAGCATATGGGGATGCCCTTCGACCGTCTGGAGAACGGCAAGATCTACCAGCGCCCGTTCGGCGGGCACACGCAGGACTACGGCAGCGCGAAGATGGCGATGCGCGCCTGCGCGGCCGCGGACCGCACGGGGCACGCGATGCTGCATACCCTGTATCAGCAGAACGTCAAAGCGAGCACGCAGTTCCTGGTCGAGTGGATGGCGCTCGACCTGGTGCGCGACGCGGAGGGCGCGGTGCTCGGCGTGACCGCGCTCGAAATGGAAACCGGCGAGGCGATGATCCTGCAGGCCAAGGCGACGATCCTCGCAACCGGGGGCGCCGGGCGCATCTACGCCGCGAGCACCAACGCCTTCATCAACACCGGCGACGGGCTCGGCATGGCGGCGCGCGCCGGCATTCCGCTCGAGGACATGGAGTTCTGGCAGTTCCATCCCACCGGTGTCGCCGGGGCGGGCGTGCTGATCACCGAAGGCGTGCGCGGCGAGGGCGGATATCTGCTGAACAAGGACGGGGAGCGCTTCATGGAGCGCTACGCGCCGAACGCCAAGGATCTGGCCAGCCGTGACGTGGTGTCGCGCGCCATGACCACCGAGATCAAGGAAGGCCGAGGCTGCGGCCCGGCGGGCGATCACGTGCTGCTCAAGCTCGATCACCTCGGACCGGAGGTGATCAACCTTCGGCTTCCCGGGATTCGCGAGATCGCCATCAAGTTCGCCAACGCCGACCCGGTGCGCGAGCCGATCCCGGTGGTGCCGACCGTGCACTACCAGATGGGAGGCATCCCCGCGAACTACCTCGGCCAGGTGGTGGCGCCGCGCGACGGCACTGCGGAAGCGGTGGTGCCCGGCCTGTACGCCGTGGGCGAGTGCTCCTGCGTCTCGGTGCACGGCGCCAACCGGTTGGGCACCAACTCGCTGCTCGATCTGGTGGTGTTCGGAAAATCAGCCGGCGAGCAGGCGATTGCCGATATCCGGGCCATGCCTGCCGCGCACAAGGACCTGCCCAAGGATGCCGCGGAGCGCCCGCTCGCACGGCTAGCGCGGCTGGACAGGTCCGGGGGCGGCGAGCGCACGGCGGACGTGGCCAACGATCTGCGCAGGGTGATGCAGGCGCACTGCGGCGTGTTCCGCTTCCCCGAGCTGCTCGTCGAAGGCGTGAAGATGATCAAGGACGTCGCCGCCCGCGCCGAGCGCGTCGTCATCGGGGACAAGTCCAAGGTATTCAATACCGCGCGCGTCGAGGCGCTCGAGCTGGATAACCTGGTCGAGACCGCGATGGCGACGGTCGTGTCGGCCGAGGCGAGGAAGGAGAGCCGCGGCGCGCAGGCGCGCGAGGACTATCCCGAGCGCGACGACAAGAACTGGCTCAAGCACACGCTGTGGTTCAAGGAGGGCAACCGCCTGGAGTACAAGCCGGTGCACATGAAGCCGCTTTCCGTCGATACATTCGAGCCCAAGGTACGGACCTACTGATGCGTTTCTCGATCTACCGCTACGACCCGGACAAGGACGCGCGCCCGCGCATGCAGGACTACGAGGTGAGCCTCGAGCCCACCGACCGCATGCTGCTGGACGCGCTGGTGCGTATCAAGGCGCAGGACGACTCGCTGTCGTTCCGCCGCTCCTGCCGCGAGGGCGTATGCGGCTCGGATGCGATGAACATCAACGGCAAGAACGGCCTGGCGTGCATCACGCGGCTCGCCGACCTGCCCGAGCGGGTCGTGCTGCGCCCGCTGCCCGGACTGCCCGTGGTGCGCGACTTGATCGTCGACATGACGCAGTTCTTCGATCAGTACCACTCGATCAAGCCGTACTTGATCAACCACGATGCGCCGCCCGAGCGCGAGCGGCTGCAATCGCCGGAGGAGCGCGAGGAGCTCAACGGCCTGTACGAGTGCATCCTGTGCGCCTGCTGCTCGACCTCGTGCCCGTCGTTCTGGTGGAACCCGGACAAATTCGTCGGACCGGCCGGGCTGCTGCAGGCCTATCGCTTCATCGCTGACACGCGCGACCAGGCGACTTCCGAGCGCCTCGACAACCTCGAGGACCCGTACCGCCTGTTCCGCTGCCACACGATCATGAATTGCGTCGACGCGTGCCCCAAGAACCTGAATCCGACGCTGGCCATCGGAAAGATCAAGGAGCTCATGGTCCGGCGCGCAGTGTGATTGATGGATCGACTGACGCACGATCGACTGAAGTGGAAATGCCGCCGCGGGCTGCTGGAGCTGGATCTGGTGCTCGAGCGGTTCGTGCAGCGTCATGCCGGCGGCCTAAACGCCGAGGAGCTTGCGCACCTGGGCGAGCTGCTGGAGCTGGCGGACAACGAGCTGTGGGACATCGTGAACGGTCGCAGCGAAGTGTACGAGGCGCGCCTGGACGGCGTCGTCGCGCGCCTCAGGGCGAGTTGATAAGGAGACGACCTTGGAAAAGCAAGCCACTCTGAAGCTCCCAGACGGACGCACCATCGACTTCCCGGTACTTTCGGGATCGGTCGGACCGGACGTGGTCGACATCCGCGCCCTGTACGGCAAGACGGGCGTGTTCACCTACGACCCGGGTTTCCTGTCCACGGCGAGCTGCGCCTCGACCATCACCTACATCGACGGCGACGCCGGCGTGCTGCTGTACCGCGGCTACCCGATCGAGCAGCTCGCGCAGCACTGCGATTTCCTCGAGGTGTGCTACCTGCTGCTGAACGGAGAGCTGCCGAACCTGGAGCAGAGGACCGAGTTCAACAGCATCGTGACGCGTCACACGATGGTGCACGACCAGCTGAACCGCTTCTTTACCGGCTTCCGGCGCGACGCGCACCCGATGGCCGTCCTGGTCGGAGTGGTGGGCGCGCTGTCGGCCTTCTACCACGACTCGCTCGACATCGCGAATCCCGAGCACCGCAAGATCTCGGCGTTTCGCCTAATCGCCAAGCTGCCGACGATCGTCGCGATGGCCTACAAGTACAACATGGGCCAGCCGTTCATCTACCCCCGTAACAATCTCTCCTACTCCGCGAACTTCATGCGCATGATGTTCGCGGTGCCCTCGGAGGACTACGTGGTGAACGACGTCCTGGTGCGCGCGCTCGACCGCATCCTGATCCTGCACGCCGACCACGAGCAGAACGCCTCGACTTCGACCGTGCGGCTCGCCGGCTCCTCCGGCGCCAATCCCTTCGCCTGCATCGCTGCCGGCATCGCCTGCCTGTGGGGGCCGGCGCACGGCGGAGCGAACGAGGCGGCGCTGCAGATGCTCGACCACATCGGCGACGTGTCCAAGATCGGCGAATTCATCAAGCAGGTGAAGGACAAGAACTCGCACGTGAAGCTGATGGGCTTCGGACACCGCGTCTACAAGAACTACGACCCGCGCGCGAAGCTCATGCGCGAGACCTGCTACGAAGTGCTCGAGGAGCTGGGACTCGCAAATGACCGCCTGTTCAAGCTTGCCATGGCGCTGGAGAAGATCGCGCTCGAGGACGACTACTTCGTGTCGCGCAAGCTCTACCCGAACGTCGACTTCTACTCCGGCATCGTGCAGCGCGCGCTCGGCATCCCCGTTAGCATGTTCACCTGCATCTTCGCGCTGGCACGCACCGTGGGCTGGATCGCGCAATGGAACGAGATGGTCGGCGACCCGGAGCAGAAGATCGGCAGGCCGCGTCAGCTGTACAAGGGCGCGACGCGCCGCGACGTGCAACCGATCGACAAGAGGTGAGCGTCATGATGAAGGAGCTGCTCGGCAACTCCTATCTGTTCGGCGGCAACGCACCGTTCATCGAGGAACTCTACGAGCAGTACCTGGCCAATCCCGGGTCGGTGCCCGGGGAGTGGCGCGAATACTTCGACCAGATGCAACAGCTGCCGGGAGCGGCGGGCGCGGCACGCGACGTGGCGCATGCGCCGGTGGTCGAGTCGTTCGTGCAGCGCGCTCGTACGGGCGCGCTGGCCGGCCGCGGCGTGCCGCAGATCGACGTTGCTCACGAGCGCTTGCAGGTCTCCGCGCTCCTTCTCATCACTGCCTACCGCATTTCCGGCGCGCGCTGGGCGACGCTCGACCCGCTCAAGCGCATGCCGAGGCCGGCGGCGCCCGAACTCGAGGCGGCCTACTACGATCTGAAGGAGGCGGATCTCGACCGGGAAGTGAACGCGGGCTCGTTCGTCGGCCTGGACCGCACGACGCTCAGGAACCTGATCCAGGCGCTGCGCGAGACCTATTGCGGCAACGTGGGCTACGAGTACATGTTCATCAGCGACCGCGCCCAGCGCGACTGGATCCAGCAGCGCATCGAGCCGTTGCGCGGCACGCCCAGCTTCGCTCCCGAAGTGCAGAAGCGACTGCTGCAGAAGCTCACCGAGGCCGAGCAGCTCGAGCGCTATCTGCACACGCGCTACGTCGGGCAGAAGCGGTTTTCTCTCGAGGGCGGCGAGAGTCTCATCCCGTCGATTGACGAGCTGATCCAGCGCGCCGGCGCGGTCGGCGTGCAGGAGTTCGTGATCGGCATGGCGCACCGCGGCCGGCTGAACGTGCTCGTGAACGTCCTCGGCAAGATGCCGCACGAGCTGTTCCTCGAGTTCGAGGGCAAGCAGGCGCACGAATTGACGGCGGGCGACGTCAAGTACCACAACGGCTTTTCCTCGGACATCTCGACGGCGGGCGGACCGGTGCACATCTCGCTCGCCTTCAATCCCTCGCACCTCGAGATCGTCAATCCCGTGGTCGAGGGCTCGGTGCGCGCCCGCCAGCGCAGGCGCGACGACCGGACGGGCGGGGAAGTGCTGCCGATCCTGATCCACGGCGACGCTGCGTTTGCGGGCCAGGGCGTCGTCATGGAGACGCTGAACCTCTCGGGGACGCGCGGCTACGGCACCGGGGGCACGGTGCACATCGTGGTCAACAACCAGATCGGCTTCACCACTTCGGATCCGCGCGACACGCGCTCGACCATCTACTGCACCGACGTGGCGAAGATGGTCGAGGCGCCGATCTTCCACGTGAACGGCGACGATCCCGAGGCGGTGCTGTTCGTCACGCAGCTTGCGCTCGACTTCCGCCAGCAGTTCAAGAAGGACGTGGTGATCGACCTGGTGTGCTTCCGCAAGCTCGGGCACAACGAGCAGGACGAGCCGTTCGTCACCCAGCCGCTCATGTACAAGAAGATCGCCCAGCACCCCGGCACGCGCAAGCTTTACGCCGACAGGCTGGGCGCGCAGGGCGTGATCCAGGCGGGCGACGCAGAGGAGATGATCAAGAATTACCGCTCCGACCTCGATGCGGGCAGGCTGAGCGCGAATCCGGTGATCTCGAACTTCAAGAGCAAGTTCGCGGTCGACTGGGCGCCTTTTCTCAATACCAAGTGGACCGACGCGGCGGACACGCACGTGCCCCTTGCCGAGCTGCGGCGCCTGGCCGAGCGCGTCACGTCGGTGCCGGAAGATTTCAAGCTGCACCCGAGCGTCGAGCGCGTGATCCAGGCGCGCAAGCAGATGGCCGAAGGCAAGCTCCCGGTGGACTGGGGCATGGCCGAGACGCTCGCCTACGCGAGCCTGCTCTCCAACGGCTACGACGTGCGGCTCTCGGGGCAGGACAGCGGGCGCGGCACCTTCGCCCACCGCCATGCCGTGATGCACGACCAGGACCGCGAGCGCTGGGATCAGGGCAGTTATACGCCGCTGTCCAACATCTCCAAGGACCAAGGCTCGTTCGTAGTCATCGACTCGGTGCTCTCGGAAGAGGCGGTGCTCGGCTTCGAGTATGGCTACGCCACCGCGGAGCCCAATGCGCTGGTCATATGGGAGGCGCAATTCGGCGACTTCGCCAACGGCGCGCAGGTGGTGATCGACCAGTTCATCAGCTCGGGCGAAGCGAAGTGGGGCCGCGTGTGCGGACTGACGCTGTTCCTGCCGCACGGCTACGAAGGCCAGGGACCCGAGCATTCCTCGGCGCGCCTGGAGCGCTACCTGCAGCTGTGCGCCGAGCACAACATGCAGGTCTGCGTGCCGTCGAATGCCTCCCAGATCTTCCACCTGCTGCGGCGCCAGATGCTGCGCCCTTTCAGGAAGCCGCTGGTGGTGCTCACGCCCAAGTCGTTGCTGCGCAAGAAGGAAGCCTCCGTGCCGATCAAGGAGCTCGCGAGCGGATCGTTCCTCACCGTAATGCCCGAAATCGACGCGCTCGAACCGAAGGAGGTGACCCGCGTCATCGCCTGCTGCGGTAAGGTTTACTACGACCTGCTCGCCGCGCGGCGCGAGCGGCGCCACGACAACGTGGCGATCATCCGTGTCGAGCAGCTCTATCCGTTTCCGCACAAGCAGTTCGCGGCCGAGCTGAAGCGCTATCCGAACGCGCGCGAGATCGTCTGGTGCCAGGAGGAACCGCAGAATCAGGGGGCGTGGTACCAAAGCGCCCATTACTTCAACGAGAACAAGCGCCCGGAGCAGAAGCTGTACTACGCAGGACGGCCGCCGTCGGCGGCGCCGGCCGGGGGTTACCTGGCGAAGCACCAAGCGCGACAGGCGGCACTCATCGACATGGCATTCGGAAAGTTCAAATAGCAGGCAGAAGCTGACGTATTGCCCGGCGCGTTACGCGCTGGTTTTTCGCCAACCCGGGCGAGGCTGGGCCGGACCCGGGGAAAAATCGAACGGGAGAGTCAAGTGATCGTCGAGGTGAAGGTGCCGCAGCTCTCGGAGTCGGTCTCCGAGGCGACGCTGCTCGAGTGGCACAAGAAGGAAGGCGAGCCGGTGTCGCGGGACGAGAATCTGATCGACATCGAAACCGACAAGGTGGTCATGGAGCTGCCGGCGCCCGCCGACGGCGTGCTGACCAAGATCATGAAGCAGACCGGCGGCGCGGTGAGCGCCGGCGAGGTGATCGCGACCATCGATACCGATGCGCGCGCGAGCGCCGCGCCGGCCGCGCCTGCCCCCTTCGCGAAGCCGGAGCCTGCGCCGCACGCGCCCTTGCCGGCCGCCAGGCAGGCGCCGCCGGTCATGCCCGCGGCGCAGAAGCTCGCGGCGGAGCAGGGTATCGATACGGCGCGCATCCAGGGCAGCGGCCGCGATGGGCGCGTCACCAAGGCCGACGTGCTGGCGCACGTCGGCAAACCGGCCTCCTACGCGACGGCTCAGGTCGAAGCACCGACTCCCCCCAAAATTCCGTTGACGCAGCCCGCGACCCCCGTCGACGTGGAGCGCGTGCTCGGAAGTCGGCCGGAGCAGCGCGTGCCGATGTCGCGCCTGCGCGCGCGCATCGCCGAGCGCCTGGTGCAGTCGCAATCGAGCGCCGCCATCCTCACGACCTTCAACGAAGTGAACATGCAGCCGATCATGGACCTGCGGCGCAAGTATCAGGAGCGCTTTGAGAAGGAGCACGGAGTCAAGCTCGGATTCATGTCGTTCTTCGTCAAGGCGGCGGTCGCTGCGCTGAAGAAGTTTCCGGTGGTGAACGCTTCGGTGGACGGCAACGACATCGTTTACCACGGCTATTTCGATATCGGCATCGCCGTTGGCAGTCCGCGCGGTCTGGTGGTCCCGATCGTGCGCGACTGCGATCAGCTGTCGTTCGCGGCGATCGAGAAGAAGATCGCCGATTTCGGCAAGCGCGCGCAGGACGGCAAGCTCGGCATCGAGGAGCTGACCGGAGGCACGTTCTCCATCTCCAACGGCGGAGTGTTCGGCTCGATGCTGTCCACGCCGATCATCAATCCGCCCCAGTCGGCGATCCTCGGCGTGCACGTCACCAAGGAGCGACCGGTCGTAGAGAACGGACAGATCGTAATCCGGCCGATGAATTACCTGGCACTGTCCTACGACCACCGCATCATCGACGGCCGCGAGGCGGTCCTGTTCCTGGTGGCGCTCAAAGAGGCGCTGGAAGATCCGGCGCGAATGATTCTGGAGATCTGACGCCGTGTCGATCGCCGACGAAATCGCCAGGCTTCACGAGCTGCTCGAAAAGGGCGCGCTCACGAACGCCGAATTCGAGCGCGCCAAGGCCCGCCTGATCGACGGCGCAGATGCGGGGACCGGCAGCGGGTTCGCGATAAACCGGCTGCGGCGCTCGGAAGCGGACCGCTGGATCGCAGGCGTGTGCGGCGGGCTCGGGCGCCTCACGGGCCTCGAGAGCTGGGTGTGGCGGATTCTGTTCGTGCTCGGCCTGGTGCTCGGCGGCTTTACCTTGTTCGCGTACGTCGTACTCTGGATCTTCGTGCCGCGCGAGCGGCAATAAGGATAGGCCATGGCGCAAGGTTTCGACGTGGTGGTGATCGGCGCCGGCCCGGCCGGCTATATCGCCGCGATCCGCGCAGCGCAGCTCGGCCTGGTGACCGCCTGCATTGAGAACTGGAAGACGCCGGAGGGCCAGTACGCGCTCGGCGGGACCTGCCTGAACGTCGGGTGCATACCCTCCAAGGCGCTGCTCGAGTCCTCGGAGAACTACGAGCGCGTGCAGCACAAGTTCAAGGTGCACGGCATCCACGCGAGCGGCGTCAAGCTCGACCTGGCGGCGATGCAGGCACGCAAGGAGCGGATCGTCCGCAAGATGACCGGCGGCATCGCGGGCCTGTTCAGGAAGAACAAGGTGACCTGGCTGCAGGGGCACGGCAGGCTGCTGTCCGGCGGCACGACCTGGAAGGTGGAGGTCAAGGGAGACAAGGGGGCCGAGACGGTCGAGGCGAAGAACGTGATCATCGCGACCGGGTCGAAGGCGCGCCATCTGCCCGGTGTGCCGGTCGACAACAAGCTCGTGTGCGATAACGAGGGAGCGCTCGCCTTCGACGCGGTCCCGGCGCGCCTCGGCGTGATCGGTGCCGGCGTCATCGGCCTGGAGCTAGGAAGCGTTTGGCGCCGGCTCGGGGCTCAGGTGAAGATCCTCGAGGCCTTGCCTACTTTCCTTGGTGCGGCCGACGAGGCGATCGCCCACGAGGCATGGCGGATCTTCACTCAGGAGCAGGGACTGGACATCGAGTTGGGGATTGCCATTGGGGCCGTTAAGCAATCAAAGAAAAGCGTGAGTATTCAGTATACTGTCTCAGATAGCTCAACTAAAACCTTGGAGGTGGATCGGCTCATCGTGTCGATCGGCCGGGTGCCGAACACGGACGACCTGGGGGCGGAGAATGTGGGCCTGAAGATCGACGCGCGCGGCCTGATCGAGGTCGACAAGAACTGCCGCACCAGCCTGCCGCGGCTGTTCGCGATCGGAGACGTGGTGCGCGGCCCGATGCTCGCGCACAAGGGCGAAGACGAGGGCGTGATGGTTGCCGAGATCATCGCGGGACAGCGCGGGCACGTGAATTACGATGCGATACCGTGGGTGATCTACACCGCGCCGGAGATCGCCTGGGTGGGCAAGACCGAAAAGCAATTGAAGGACGAGGGGGTGCGCTACCGCGCCGGGCGCTTCCCGTTCGCCTATAACGGCCGGGCGCTCGGCCGCGACGAGCCGGAGGGCTTCATCAAGGTGCTGGCCGACGAAGCGAGCGATCGCGTGCTCGGCGTGCATGCGATCGGCGGCCAGGCCTCCGAGCTGATCGCCGAGGCGGTGATGGCGATCGAGTTCGGCGCTTCCTCGGAGGACATCGCGCGCATCTGCCACGCGCATCCTTCGATGTCCGAGGTCATGCGCGAGGCGGCGCTCGCGGTAGACGGTCGTTCACTGAACGGGTGACTCATGCTGCGCACTTTCATCCTTGTTCCCATCCTCGCCCTGCAAGGCATCGCGCTCTTCGGCTGCGTGGTCTACGAGCCTTACACCGTCTCGCAGCCGGCGAACTTCGACCGCGCCTGGCACGCGGCGCTCGGCGGCGTGCAGGACGCGGGCGTGCAGGTGACCTCCGCCGATCCCGCCACGGGACTGATCCGCGGCGCCAAGGATGGTATCGACGTCACGGTCGTCGTCGCGCGCCAGGCCGATGGCAGCGTGCGCGTTCAGTTCGACGCGAAAGGCCAGACGCAGCGCGACCCGGGGCTCAGCCAGCGCTTTTCGCAGGCCTACGACCGGCGCATGGGCCGGTGAGCCCGCGCTGGCCGCACGCGCGAGCATGAACGCCGCGACGGGCCTCGACGTCGTTTCGCTCTATCGCCAGCAAGTCGCGAGCCGCGGCTTCGTATCGGACGCCGCGCAGTGGCGCGCGGTCGATCGCCTGCAGCGCCTGTACGAGGAATGGCGCGCGTACAAGGCGCGGCGCGCCACTGCACTCAGGCGCATGCTGGTCAAGCCACCGCTTCCCCGCGGGGTGTACCTGTGGGGCGGAGTGGGTCGCGGCAAGAGCTTCCTCATGGACAGCTTCTTCCTGTGCGTGCCGCTCGTGAGGAAGCGCAGGGTGCACTTCCACCACTTCATGCGCGAGCTGCACCGCGAACTGGACCAGCTGAAAGGCACCGAGGACCCGCTCGCGGCCGCGGCCGAGCGCACCGCACGCCGTTGGCGCCTGATCTGCTTCGACGAGTTTCATGTCTCCGACATCGCCGATGCGATGATCCTCGGTCGCTACCTCGAGCAGGTGACGGAGCGGGGCGTGGTGATGTGCATGACCTCGAACTACGCGCCCGGCGCGCTCTATCCGAACGGCCTGCAGCGCGAGCGCTTCCTGCCGGTGATCGCGCTGCTCGAGTCGCGTCTCGACGTGCTCGAGGTGGACGGCGGCGTGGACTACCGCAGGCGCAAGCTCGAGCGCCTCAAGGTCTATCACGCGGGGCCGAATGCGGAAGCCGAACTGGCACGCATCTTCGAAGAGCTCAGGGACGTGGAAGAGGAGCGCCACGCGCTCGACGTCGAAGGACGGCAGATCGCCTACCGCAAGCGCGCAGGCGGCTTGGCGTGGTTCGACTTCAAGGCGCTGTGCGAGGGGCCTCGCTCGTACGCCGACTACGTCGACTTGGCGAGGCGCTTCCACACCCTGATCCTGTCCGGCGTGCCGCGCATGTCGGCGCGCGAGGCGGACGCCGCGCGCCGCTTCACCTGGCTGGTCGACGTGCTGTACGACGATCGGGTCAAGCTGGCGGTCGGGGCCGAGGCGCAGCCGGAGGAACTGTTCGTGGACGGCGCGCACAGCGCCGAATTCGCGCGCACGGTGAGCAGGCTGCACGAGATGCAAGCTGCCGAGTACCTGCAAAGCGAGCGGGCGCCGCGCTAAGATCGCGTGCGGAGGACGAGATGGCCAAATTCAAGGCATTCAGGATCAGCGAAGTCGACAAGAAGGTGCAAGCCGGGTACGTCGAGTACGGACTCGAAGATCTCGACCCGGGCGAGGTGGTCGTCAAGGTCGCGTACTCGGACGTGAACTACAAGGACGCGCTCGCCGCGACCGGCAAGGGACGCATCCTGCTACGGCCCTCGTGCATCGGCGGCATCGATTTTTCGGGCACCGTCGTGTCGTCGACCGACGCGCGCTTCGCCAAAGGCGAGGCGGTGCTCGCCACAGGGTTCGACATCGGAGTCAAGCATCACGGCGGCTATGCGGAATACGCGCGCGTTCCCGCCGACTGGCTGGTCAAGCTGCCCAAGGGGCTGACGCTTTGGGAGGCGATGGCGTTCGGCACCGCAGGATTCACCGCCGGCCTGGCGATCGTGCGCATGGAGCAGAACGGGTTGAAGCCCGCGAACGGGCCGGTCATTGTCGACGGCGCGACCGGCGGCGTCGGCTCGATCGCGGTCGACGCGCTCGCGCGCCTCGGTTACGAGGTGGTGGCGCTCACCGGCAAGGCGAACGAGTCGGACTATCTGATGAAGCTCGGCGCGAAGGATGTGCGCCTGCGCGGCGAGCTCGATCTGACGAAGATCCGCCCGCTGGACAAGGCGACCTGGGCGGGCGCCGTGGACAATCTCGGCGGCGAAGTGCTCGCGTGGATGGCGAGCACCATGAAGATCGGCGGCTGCATCGCCTCGATCGGGCTGGCGGCGAGCACGACGCTGAATACCACCGTGCTGCCCTTCATCCTGCGCGGCGTGAGCTTGCTGGGGGTCGACTCGGTGAATTGCCCGATGCCGCTGCGCGAGGAGGTGTGGCGCCGCCTGGCGGGCGATATGCGGCCGACGCATCTCAAGGAGCTGGCGCACACCATCCCGTTCGGCGAGTTGCCCACGGTGTTCGAAAAGTTTATCGCAGCGCAAATCCGCGGCCGGGTCGTGGTCGACCTGAACGCGTAATCTGGCGGCCGGAAGGAGGCGGGCATGACCAACTACCGCGATTTCCATCGCCGCTCGATCGAGGAGCGCGACGCGTTCTGGGCGGAACAGGCGAAGCTGGTGCACTGGCACAAGCCCTTCGGCAAGGTGCTGGATTACTCGCGGCCGCCGTTCGCCAAGTGGTTCGTCGGCGGTGAAACGAACCTCTGCTACAACGCGGTCGACCGACACCTGCCGGCGCGCGCAAAGCAGAAGGCGCTGGTGTACGTCTCGACCGAGATCGACGAGGAGAAGAGCTTCACTTTCGAGGAACTGCACCGCGAGGTGCAGCGCACGGCGGCGATGATGCAGTCGCTCGGCGTGAAGAAGGGCGACCGCGTGATCGTCTACATGCCGATGATTCCGGAGGCCTGCTTCGCGATCCTCGCCTGCGCGCGGCTCGGCGCGGTGCACTCGGTGGTGTTCGGCGGTTTCGCGGCGGCGAGCCTCGCCGCGCGCATCGACGACGCGCGACCCAGCCTGATGATCACCGCCGACGGTGGCAGCCGGATGGGCAAGCCGGTGCTCTACAAGGCGCTGGTGGACGAGTCGATCCGCCTCGCCAAGCATCCGCCGCAGAAGGTGCTGATCTACCGGCGCGGCCTCGATCCCAGGATGCCGGTCGTTCCGGCACGCGACGTCGAATGGAAGGAGCTGGCCGCGAAGCACGAAGGCGCGCAGATGCCGTGCACCTGGCTCGAGTCGAGCGAGCCGTCCTACATCCTGTACACCTCCGGCACCACGGGCAGACCGAAGGGCGTGCAGCGCGACGTCGGCGGCTACGCGGTTGCGCTCGCCTCGTCGATGAAGCTCATCTACTGCGGCAATCCGGGCGAGACGATGTTCACCACCTCCGACATCGGCTGGGTCGTCGGGCACTCGTACATCATCTACGGCCCGCTGATCGCCGGGATGACCACGATCATGTACGAGGGCGTGCCGATCCGCCCCGACGCGGGCATCTGGTGGAAGTTGGTCGAGAAGTACAAGGCGAGCGTCATGTTCTCGGCGCCAACCGCGATCCGGGTACTGAAGAAGCAGGATCCCGCGTACCTCAAGAAATACGACGTCTCCTCGCTCAGGCACCTGTTCCTCGCAGGCGAGCCGCTCGACGAGCCGACGCACCGCTGGATCTCGGAGGCGCTCGGTATCCCGGTGATCGACCATTACTGGCAGACGGAGACCGGCTGGCCGATCCTGTCGGCGGTGCCGGGCGTAGAGAAGACCTCGATCAAGCTGGGCAGCCCGTCGTTCCCGGTATATGGCTACGACCTGCGGCTGCTGCGCGAGTCCGACGCAAGCGAGGCGGGACCGGACGAGAAGGCCGTGGTCGCGATCGTGCCGCCGCTGCCGCCGGGCTGCATGACGACGATCTGGGGCGACGACGAGCGTTACGTCAAAACGTACTACTCGACTTTCAGCAAGAAGCAGGTGTACTCCACCTTCGACTGGGGCATCCGGGACAAGGACGGCTACTACTTCATCCTCGGGCGGACGGACGATGTGATCAACGTCGCCGGCCACCGCCTCGGAACGCGCGAGATCGAGGAAGCCATCAGCATGCATCCGAATATCGCAGAGTGTGCGGTGGTGGGCGTGGAAGATTCGCTCAAAGGCCAGATGCCGCTCGCTTTCGCCGTCGCGAAGACCGCGGTCGGCGACGCAAAGAAGCTCGAGAAAGAAGTCATGGAGACCGTCGACCGGCAGCTGGGCGCGATCGGGCGGCCGCGCGCGGTGCATTTCGTGACGCTCCTTCCCAAGACGCGCTCCGGCAAGACGCTGCGCCGCTCGATCCAGGCGCTCGCGGAGGGACGCGACCCTGGCGATCTCACGACGATCGAGGATCCGGGGGCGCTCGAACAGATTCGCAACGCACTGAAGGAATCGGCCAAAGCATGAAGACCCGCCCCGAATTGACCCTGGAAGACTGCAAGAAGATGAGCGCCGCGGCGGAAGCCGAGGCGCGCCGCAACAACTGGAACGTCGCGATCGCCATTCTCGACGACGGCGGGCACCTGCTGCACCTGGTGCGCATGGACGGCGCGACGCCGGCGAACGCCGAGATCGCCGTGCAGAAGGCGCGCACCGCTGCGACCACGCGGCGCTCGAGCAAGTCGTGGGAGGAGCGCGTCGCCGGCGGTCGACTGGTGATGATGAAGATGCCGGTGCTCCCCGTGCAGGGTGGCCTGCCGATCCTGTTCGAAGGCACCTGCGTCGGCGGCATCGGTGCTTCGGGCGTGCAATCGCACGAGGACGAGCAGATCGTGCAGGCCGGCATCGACGCGCTGCTGAAGGGTTGAGGCGTGGAGAAGGCCAGTCCGCGCGTCTTCATCGATAACGAGCGCACACGCGTCACCGAGTGGCGTTTCGCGCCGGGCGCCGCCACGGGCTGGCACCGGCACGAGCACGACTATGTCGTGGTGCCGATGCTCGACGGACGGCTGAAGCTGGTCGAGGGCGGCGCAGAGCGCTACGCGGAGCTGCAGAAGGGCGTGCCGTACTTTCGTAGCGCCGGCGTCGAGCACGACGTCGTCAATGCGAACGGCTACGAGTTCTCGTTCGTGGAGATCGAGTTCAAGCAGCCTGCAGGGCGATGACACCGGCTGCGGCGAGCGCGTCGATCTGCGCTTCGTCGTAGCCGATCGCCTGCAGCACGGCGCGTGCCCCCTGCCCGAGCGGCGGCGGGTCGCTGCGCTTGGGCAGGTGTTCCCCGTCGAACGCGATCGGCAGGCCGGGGACGTGGATCGTCCGGCCCGACGGGACGCGCGTCTCGTGCAGCGCGCCGGAGGCGTTCAGGTGCGGGTCTGCGAGCAGGTCCCAAGGCTTGGCGATCGGCGCGTAAGGCAGGCCGATGCGCTCGAGCCTGGTCTCCAGCTCGGTCCTGGTGTAGCGCTTCATCAGCTCCGATAGCCGCGGCAGCAGCCAGCCGCGCTCGCGCACGCGCGCGCCGTTCGACTGCAGGCGCGCGTCCTCGGCCAGCTCGGGCACCTCAAACTCTCGACAGAAGATCTGCCATTGCGTGTCGGTGACTACGCCGACGAATAGGCGGTCGCCGTCGCCGGTCTCGAAGATGTCGTACACGCCCCAGGCGGGGCGCTTGACCGACATCGGCGGTGGCGCTTCGCCCGTGATCTCGTACTGCGCCATGTGCTGCGCGACGAGATACGCGGTACTTTCATACAGCGCGCTCGTCACACGCTGGCCGCGGCCGGTGGTCTCGCGCTCGCGCAAGGCGGCGAGCACCGCCACTGCGCCGAACGTGCCGCCCAGGATGTCGACCACGGACGAGCCGGCGCGCAGTGGCCGCTCGGGTAGCCCCGTCATGTACGCGAGGCCGCCCATCATCTGCACGACCTCGTCCAGCGCCGCGCGGTGCTGATAGGGCCCGTCGAGAAAGCCCTTGAGCGAGCAATACACGAGTCGCGGATTGCGCGCGGCGAGCGCCTCGTAGCCGAAGCCGAGCTTGTCCAGCGCGCCTGGGCGGAAGTTCTCGCTCAGCACGTCCGCGGTGTCGAGCAGCCTGAGCACGAGCTCACGGCCGGCTGCGCTCTTCAGATCGACCGCCAGGCTCTTCTTGTTGCGGTTGAAGACCGGGAAGAAGCCCACCCCGGCAGCCTCCAGGCGGCGCGTGTTGTCGCCCTCGAGCGGCTCGACCTTGATCACCTCTGCGCCGAGATCTGCGAGCACCAGACCGCAACTCGGCCCCATGACCATGTGCGCGAACTCGACGACCCGAAGGCCGTCGAGCGGGAGCCGCTTCATGCGGCGCGCTTGAAGTTCTTGGGCAATCCGGCCTGCGGCGTGTGGCCGTAGACGGGCTCGTCGGGCAAACCGCCCACCAACACCTCGCGCGCAGCCATCAGGCGAGCGAAATCGATCCCCGTGGACAGGCCCATGCTCTCGAACATGAACACCAGGTCTTCGGTGATCACGTTGCCGCTTGCGCCCGGCGCGAAAGGGCAGCCGCCCAGGCCGCCCATCGAAGAGTCGAAATTCCGCACGCCTTCCTCGTAAGCAGCGAGCGCATTCGCGAGGCCCAGGCCGCGTGTGTTGTGGAAGTGCGCGCCTTCGAGCTTGTCGCCGATTTCCTTCCTCACCCGGGCGAACACGCGCCGCACCTGGGCCGGATTGGCGTAGCCGACGGTATCGGCGAGCGCCACGCAATCGCAGAACTCGGCGAGCGCCGCGGCGATGCGCAGCACGTCGTCCTCGGGGACCTCGCCCTGCATCGTGCAGCCGAACGCCGTCGACACGGCGCCCTCGATCTCGGGGCCATCTCGGCCACGCAGCGCATGGCACTTGCGAACCTCGTCGACCATCTGCTCGGGGGTCATGCGCACGTTGGCGAGGCTGTGCGCGCGGCTGGCGGAGACTGGAAAGGTGATCTTGTGCGCGCCCGCCTGCACGGCGCGCTCGAAGCCTTTGACGTTCGGCGCGAGCGCCACCACGCGCAACCCCGGAATGCCGCGCGCATGCTTGACGACCTCGCCCGTGTCGGCCATCGCGGGGATGAGCTTCGGCGGCACGAACGATCCGACCTCGATTTCCCGCAGTCCGGCCGCTGCCAAGGCGCTGATCCATCGCTTCTTCGCCTCGGTCGGCATGAGGTGGTGGGCGTTCTGCAGCCCGTCGCGCGGGCCGACCTCGCAGATGTGGATGTCTGGCATGTGGGCCTCCGTCGGGAAGTCGGATTCTAGCGCCCGCGGCGCCGTTCGATCGCGGCGATGGCGAAACCGCAGGCTGCGCCGCAGGCGGCAAAGGCGAGCATCGCGGAGAGGGACGCCGCCCAGCCGCCATAGCGCGAGGCAAGCCACGCGAGCACGATCGGCCCGAAGAACTGGCCGGCCTGCGAGCTTTGCATCGCCATTCCGTTGGTGGTGGCAATGTGCTGAGGCGTGCGGGCGTGCACGGGAACACCGGAAAACACTGCGGCGGGAATGACCCCGGCACAACTCGAGAACACCAGCACCAGGGCGAAGCGCGCGGTGTCCGGCAGGACATCGAGCAGCATGCCGGTCGAGCACATGCCCATGACGGCGAAGGCTGCGACCGTGAGCGGGCCGCGCCGTACGCCATGGGCCACCAACCAGCCCCCGGCGAGGTTGCCGGGCACGTTGATCAGCACCATCAGCGCGGTGAGCAGCGCGGCGGTCGCCGTCGAGCCGCCGCGCTGCTCGACCACGAAGGTAGGCAGCCAGATCATGACCGAGGTCCACTGTGCAACGTAGAACGCGAAGATGAGCGCAAGCGCGATGCTGCCGCGCTGCGCGAGCGATTCCCTGACGAGCCTGAGCGAAGCCACCGAGCCGTGCGGCGGGGCCACCGCATAGCGTGCGACGAGAGCAAAGGCGAGCGCGGCGGCGAGCGCCAGCACCACCCAGAGCCCCCGCCACCCGAAAGCCCCGATCGCGAGCGGGGCGGCGAGCAATGCGATGCTGCCGCCCGAGGGCATGTACGCGCTCCACAAGCCAAGCGCCTTGGCGCGCGCGCGCGGCGAAGGCGCCGCGCGCGCCATGAGGGCGGCGCCCGCCACGGTAAACAGGATGAAGCCGGCGCCTTCCAGGAAGCGCGCCGCGAGCAGCGAGGCAAAGCTCCAGGACGCCGCCCCGAACAGTCCGCCTCCAGACATCACCGCAAGGCCCGCGAGCGCCAGGCGCTTGGGCCCGAAGCGGTCGGCGAGCACGCCTGCGAACATGCCAGCGAGCCCGCCCATCACGTTCAGCATGGTGGCTATGAACCCGGACTGGACCAGGCTCAGGTTCAGGTCGTCGCGCAGAATGGGAAGCGCGGGCGGCACCTTCGTGATGTAGGCGCCGGCGACGAGGCCGCCGGCGAACACGGCCCAGACTGCCGGCCAGCGCGTCGCCGTCGATTCTTCCAAGCGGCGCGCTCAGGCCGCCGTGACGGGGAGCTTGAACTCCCGGATGCGCTTCTCCCACTCCGCCGGCCCGCTCTGGTGGACGGCCGCCCCGCGCGCATCCACGGCCACCGTGACCGGCATGTCGCGCACCTCGAACTCGTAGATCGCCTCCATGCCGAGGTCCTCGAACGCGAGCACGCGCGCTTTGCGGATCGCTTTGGACACGAGGTACGCGGCGCCGCCGACCGCCATCAGGTACGCGGCCTTGTGCCGGCGGATCGCCTCGATCGCCGCGGGCCCGCGCTCGGCCTTGCCGACCATCGCGACGAGGCCCGTGCGCGCGAGCATCGTCTCGGTGAACTTGTCCATGCGCGTGGAGGTCGTGGGGCCTGCGGGACCGACCACCTCGTCGCGCACCGGATCGACCGGGCCGACGTAGTAGATGACCCGGTTGGTGAAGTCGACCGGCAGCCGCTCGCCGCGCTCCAGCATCTCCTGGATGCGCTTGTGGGCAGCATCGCGGCCGGTTAGCAGCTTGCCGGAAAGAAGCAGCCGCTCGCCGGGCTTCCAGGATGCAACGTCTTCGCGCGTGAGGAAATCGAGATCAACCCTGCGTGCGGCCGCATCCGGCTTCCAGGTCACCGCAGGCCAGTCCGACAGCGCAGGTCGCTCGAAGTGCGCGGGACCGGACCCGTCGAGCACGAAATGCGCATGCCGCGTCGCTGCGCAGTTCGGAATCATCGCGACGGGCTGATTGGCGGCGTGCGTCGGGTAGGTGAGGATCTTGACGTCGAGCACCGTGGAGAGGCCACCGAGTCCCTGCGCGCCGATGCCGAGCGCGTTCACCTTGTCGTACAGCTCGATGCGCAACTCTTCGATTTTCGTCTTGGGACCGCGTGCCTTGAGCTCGGCCATGTCGATCGGCGCCATGAGCGACTCCTTGGCCATCAGCATCGCTTTCTCGGCAGTGCCTCCGATGCCGATGCCGAGCATCCCTGGCGGGCACCAGCCCGCCCCCATCGTCGGAACGGTCTTAAGCACCCATTCGACGATCGAGTCCGAGGGGTTGAGCATGACGAACTTCGACTTCGCCTCGGAGCCTCCGCCCTTGGCGGCGACGTCGACTTCCAATTTCGCGCCCGGTATGACCTGCATGTGAATGACGGCAGGCGTGTTGTCGCGCGTATTGCGGCGACCGAACGCCGGATCCGCCAGCACCGACGCCCGAAGTTTGTTGTCCGGGTCGAGGTAGGCGCGGCGCACGCCTTCGTTCACCATGTCCTCGACCGACATTTCGGCGTCCCAGCGCAGGTCCATGCCGACCTTCATGAAGACGTTGACGATGCCGGTGTCCTGACAAATGGGCCGATGCCCTTCAGCGCACATGCGCGAGTTCGTGAGGATCTGGGCGATCGCGTCCTTGGCGGCCGGAGATTGCTCGCGGTCGTACGCGCGTGCCAGTGCACGAATGTAGTCGGCGGGATGGTAGTAGGAGATGAACTGCAGGGCGTCGGCGACGCTCTGCACCAGGTCTGCCTGCTTGATGGCGTTCATGGCGGTTCCGGAAAGCCTTTAAAATGTAGCATACGATGGAATTCACCGGAGGAGGATAGCGATGGCCAACATCGAGTCGGTGCTCCAGGAGACAAGGGTCTTCCCGCCTTCCGCGGAGTTCGTCAAACAGGCCAACATTTCCGGCATGGAGGCCTACCGCAAGATGTGCGCGGAGGCGGAGAAGGACTTCGCCGGATTCTGGGCGAGGCTCGCGAGAGAGCACCTTCTCTGGCACAAGCCCTTCACCAAGACGCTGGACGAGTCGAACGCGCCGTTCTTCAAGTGGTTCTATGACGGCGAGCTGAATGCCTCCTACAACTGCCTCGACCGCCATCTCAAGTCGCAGCCGGACAAGGTGGCGATCATCTTCGAGGCGGATGACGGCAAGGTGACACGGATCACCTACAAGGAGCTCTACCACGACGTCTGCCGCTTTGCGAACGCGCTCAAGAGCCACGGCGTCAAGGCGGGCGATCGCGTTCTGATCTACATGCCGATGTCGATCCAGGTGGTGGTGGCGATGCAGGCGTGCGCGCGCATCGGCGCCACGCACTCGGTCGTCTTCGGCGGATTCTCCGCAAAGAGCCTCCAGGAACGGATCATCGACGCAGGGGCCACGGAGGTCATCACCGCCGACGGGCAGTTCCGCGGTGGCAAGGAAATACCGCTCAAGCCCGTGGTCGATGAGGCGTTCGCCATGGGCGGCTGCGAGGCCGTCCGGAACGTCATCGTTTACCGACGCACCGGCAGTAAGGTGCCGATGCAGGCGCCGCGCGACAAGTGGTGGGATGACGTCGTGAAGGGGCAGGGGGATAGCTGCGAACCGGCGTGGGTGAACGCCGAGCATCCGCTGTTCATCCTCTACACCTCGGGCTCCACCGGCAAACCGAAAGGCGTTCAGCACTCGACCGGCGGCTACCTGCTGTGGGCCTTGCTGACCATGAAGTGGGTGTTCGATCACAAGCCGAGCGACGTCTTCTGGTGCACGGCCGACGTCGGCTGGGTGACTGGGCACACCTACATCACCTACGGTCCGCTCGCGGCCGGTGCCACGGAAGTCATGTTCGAAGGCGTACCGACTTACCCGGACGCGGGGCGCTTCTGGAAAATCATCCAGGATCACAAGGTGAACGTGTTCTACACGGCGCCCACGGCGATTCGTTCGCTCATCAAGGCGGGCGGTGACCTGCCGAAGAAGTATGACCTGAAGAGCCTGCGCATCCTGGGCACGGTCGGCGAGCCGATCAATCCGGAAGCCTGGATGTGGTACCACGAGACGGTTGGCGGCGGGCGCTGCCCGGTCGTCGACACGTGGTGGCAGACCGAGACAGGGGGGCACATGATCTCGCCGCTGCCCGGAGCCACGCCGACGGTGCCCGGCTCGGCGACGCTGCCGCTGCCGGGCATCTTCGCAGACGTGGTGGACGAGACCGGCCATCCGGTAGGCAAGGGCAAGGGCGGCATCCTTGTGATCAAGCGGCCCTGGCCGGCGATGCTGCGCACGATCTGGGGCGATCCCGAGCGCTATAAGAAGACGTACTTTCCCGACGACTTCAAGGGCAAGCTGTACCTCGCGGGCGACGGTGCGAGCACCGACGAGAACGGCTACTTCCGCATCGTCGGCCGGATCGACGACGTGCTGAACGTCTCGGGCCATCGGTTAGGCACGATGGAGGTCGAGTCGGCGCTGGTGGCGAACTCCAGTTTGGTCGCCGAGGCGGCGGTGGTCGGCCGGCCGGATGATCTGACGGGCGAGGCGATCGTCGCTTTCGTCGTCACCAAAGGCCCGCGCCCGACCGGCGAGGAGGCGAAGAAGGTTGCGCAGGTGCTGCGCGACTGGGTGGCGAAGGAAATCGGCCCGATCGCCAAGCCGAGGGACATCCGCTTCGGCGACAACCTGCCGAAGACGCGCTCCGGCAAGATCATGCGGCGTCTGCTTCGCTCGATCGCCAAGGGCGAGGAGATCAAGCAGGACGTGTCGACTCTCGAGAACCCGGCGATCCTGGATCAGCTCAAACAGGCGAGCTGAGCGCGGAAGCGACGAGCGCGTCGGCGCGTAATGCCGCGCGCAGATCGCGCCGCACCGCCTGCCAGCGAAAGCGCACCGAGTTGCGGACGATCGGCTCGTCCAGCTCCTTCAGGTGATCGACGATCGGCGCCCATCGCACGAGCGCTCCCGGACTCTCGGCGAACGCGCCGTCGTCGTCGCCTACGGCAGCCCAGTCGCATAGCGCGAGGCGCGCGCGCAGGCGCTGCACGTGGGAGGCGAACTCCGGCCCCGCGTCGTCCGGCTCTCCCGTCGCCGAGAGGATCGTCTCGACGGCCTCCTGCATCAACGCAGTGACTCGAGCGGGCCGCGCGCCAGAACGGCGCGCCACCAGTCCCCCGGCGTACACCGCGAGGTCGCCGAGACAGGCGACCCAGATGTGCCACTTCGCCAAGTTGACGGACTTGACGAAGGCGTCATCGGCGAACAGCTCCGGATACCGCATACCAGCGCGCGTACGCAAGTAGCCGTACAGCGAAGTCTGCGCGACATAGCTAGAGCGTGACTGGAGAAACTTGACCAGTTCATCCCTGTCGGCGATCTGCCGTACGCGGGTGCGCCTGCTGACGCCGAAGTAATCCGACAGCGCACTCCAGAGTGCACCGAGAGCAAACCGCAGACGCCTGAGCGGCCTCATCCTGATTCCTAATTCCTTGATCTGAGGCGGAGTTTACAAACTTTGCATTTTCCTGAATTCGGATACAATGCGCTCGGTCTGCGGCCGGTTCGGAGGGAGGCGGTGCAGGCGGCCTCGCCACGCGCCCGGTCACGGATAGCACAGCACTATCCATCAATAAATGAGGCTGAGAGGAGGAGGATAGGCGATGGCAACCGAGTCCCAGAAGGAAGTCCATTGGCAGCGTACCAAGGGCCTGATGATCGTTCACCTCGTCATCTGGTTCATCTTTTCGTTCGTCGTTCACTGGTTCGCGCCGCAGCTCAATAAGTTCTCTTTCATCGGCTTTCCGCTCGGCTTCTACATGGCCGCGCAGGGGTCGCTGATCGTGTTCGTCGTCCAGCTGTTCGTGTTCGCGAAACAGCAGGAGACGATCGATCGTGAATGCGGCATGGCCGAAGACTGATAGGGCATAGGGGGAGACTGCAATGGCTTTCTTCAACATGAAGGGTTCGTTCGTCGACAACCTGCCGAAGATCTACGGCCTGTACACCGGCGGCTTCGTCGTCTTCATCGGCCTCATGGCGCTGGGCGAGAAGCTGGGTATGAGCGAGGACGCGATCGGCATCGGATTCGTCGGATTCACCGTCGTCATCTATGCCTTGATTGGCTACATGTCACGCACCATGCAGGTGGACGCGTACTACGT
Source organism: Sphingomonadaceae bacterium (assembly GCA_050257375.1). Lineage (GTDB taxonomy): Bacteria > Pseudomonadota > Gammaproteobacteria > Burkholderiales > SG8-39 > DAHVFK01. The sequence goes on along the minus strand of JBLMWT010000264.1, from coordinate 10,247 downwards.
CGCCGGTCGACAGGTGCCGCCGGTATTCAATGGCATGGCGACCGCGGCGGACTGGATGTCGGGGGCGTCGTTCGTCGCGATGGCGGGCGGGATCTACATGGCGGGGTACCCGTACCTCGCGTTCGTCGTAGGCTGGACCGGCGGCTACGTGCTCGTCGCGGTATTGATGGCGCCGTACCTGCGAAAGTTCGGCTGCTACACGGTGCCGGACTTCATCGGCACGCGCTACGGCGGGAACCTGGCGCGGCTTTGCGCCGTGGTCGTCCTGGTGGTCGCGTCGTTCACCTACGTGACGGCGCAGATCGACGCGACCGGGACCATCGCCGCGAAGGTTTTCCAGATTCCGTACGGGGTCGGAGTATGGTTCGCGCTCATCGCGATCCTGCTGTGCGCGATGCTCGGCGGCATGCGCGCGGTGACCTGGACTCAGGTGGCGCAGTACATCGTGCTGATCGTCGCTTACCTGGTACCCGTGTTCTGGATGTCGTCCAAGCAGGGCTTCGGTGCCTTCCCGCAGTTCGAGTACGGAGCGGCAGTGGCAAGGCTGGGCGAGCTCGAGACGCTGCAGAAGGTGGGTATCCTGAAGCCCGAGCAAGCGGTACCCGGGCTTGCGGCGCTGACCATCAAGCACGCGGTGGCGGCCGATACGGCGCTCGCGTCATGGAAGTTCGTGACGCTCGTAGCGTGCATGATGATGGGGACGGCTTCGCTGCCGCACATCCTGATGCGCTACTTCACGACGCCGTCGGTGAGTGCGGCGCGCAAGTCGGTGGCCTGGTCGCTGCTCTTCATCTTCCTGCTGTATTTCACCGCGCCGGCGCTCGCGACGCTGTGCAAGCTGCAGGTGCTCGATCCGAATTTGGCGACGAGCATCATCGGCAAGTCGATCGCGCACGTGAACTCGCTCGACTGGGTGCAGAAGTGGAGCCACGTCGGCATGTTGAAGGTCATCGATAGCAACCACGACGGCATCCTGCAAATCAACGAGTTCTTCATGCGCCCGGACATCGTGGTGCTGGCGACTCCCGAGATCGCTGGCTTGCCCGCGGTGATTTCCGGCCTGGTCGCAGCGGGAGGCCTGGCGGCGGCGATGTCGACGGCTGACGGCCTGCTGCTGGCGATCGCCAATGCGCTGTCGCACGACCTGTACTACAAGATGATCGACCCGAAGGCGGAAACGGCGCGCAGGCTGATCGTCGCGCGCGTCCTCCTGGTGTTCATCGGCGCGGCAGGCTCGGCGGTGGCGAGCATGAAGCTCACGGGTATTCTTGGCGCGGTAGCCTGGGCGTTCAACTTCGCAATGTCAGGGCTCTTCTTCCCGCTGGTGCTCGGCGTCTGGTGGAAGCGCGCCAACACGCCTGGGGCAATCGCTGGCATGGTCGCGGGCCTCGGTGTCGGCTCGTGGTACCTGTACATGGTGTACACGAAGTCGATGGCTCCGTGGATCGGACTCGACGACCTGCGCTTCGGGATCGTGGGCGTGGCCGCGAGCTTTGTGGCGATGGTCGTGGTCAGCCTGCTCACCAAGGCGCCGGACGCGGAGACACAGGCCATGGTCGACGAGGTGCGTATCCCGCGAGGCCAGACGGTGCTGGCATCCACGCACTGACATCGCACTATCCAATCGAGCCGGGGCGAGTATTCGCCTCGGCTCTTTTTTTTTGTGGTATCCCGCCCTACGATAGGACGGTGGTGCAGGAGCCTGAATGACGCAAACGTTCCCGCTGTGGGTAATCATGATCGACTACGTCCTGGGCGTGGTGATGTGGACGCTCATCGGCCGTTTCGGCATGCGACTGTTCCTGCCCGACGATAGCCGGTTCTTCTTCATGCGCTTTTTCGTGCGCACCACGGACCCGCTGATCAAGCTGTTTCGTCCGATCACGCCGGCATTTCTCGTGGCACCACTCGTGCCGCTGTACGTCGCGTGGTTCTTCTTCATGGTGCGGTTTTATCTGATGCCTTGGCTGCTCGGCTACACAGTGATGGGCATGCTGTCATTTCCCCTCGAAGGCGAGATCGCGCGGGGGCTGCAGCAGCTTTTCGGAAAGTACTTTAGGTAGCGCGCGGGCGGGAGGTTCGCGCATGACGGCAGCGCGCACACCAGAGAATCACGTCTCGCTCGTCGCGCTCCCGGTGCTGGTCCTCGACCTGGAGACGACCGGCCTCGACGTGCGGCGCGACCGCATCGTCCAGATCGGCGCCGTGGCGATGCTGGGCAGTCGCATGCTGGACGCCCCGCGCGTCGACCAGTTTATCAATCCCGGCGTGCCGATACCTGCCGGCGCACAGCGCATCCATGGCATCGGCGAAGCCGACGTCGCGGGCGCGCCCAGTTTCTCGAGTTACGCCGAGCCGCTCCAACGGCTCCTGGCGGGGCGCGTCGTCGTCGGGCACAACATCGCCTTCGATCTGGCGGTGCTGCGCCACGAGGCGGCGCGCGCCGGCATCGCGTGGCAGGATCCACCGTCGCTCGACATCGCCCTGCTCATGGCGGCGCTCGAGCCGGCGCTGCCCGACCTGGGGCTCGAGACCATCAGTGCGCACCTGGGCGTCAAGATTACTCGGCGACACAATGCGCTCGCCGATAGCATCGCGACCGCCGAGGCATTCGCCCGCCTCCTCACGCGCCTGCGAGTGCTTGAGGTGCGGACTCTCGGAGAGGCCAGGGGGCTCGCCGCACGACGTAGCGACCTCGCGCTACGCCAGGCCGAGGCCGGTTGGCATTCCATACCGGGCGAGCGCGTGGCGCCGCCTGTAGCGGTTCCGGCCGGACGGATAGATGGCTACGTGTTCGAGAAGCACGTCCAGGACCTGCTGCACGCACCACCGGTCATGGTCGCAGGCGCTGCCACGCTGGGAGAAGCTGCGCGCCTCATGGTCGAGCGGCGCATAGGTTCGCTGCTGGTCGGGAAGGCGGGCGAGCCGCCGCGGGGCATCGTGACGGAGCGCGACCTGCTGCGGGCGACGGCAGGGGGGGAGAGCAATTTCGGCGCTGCACGGGTCGAGGACGTCATGAGCACGCCGGTCGAGACCGTCACCGGCGAGGACATGATCTACCGCGCGCTGGCGCGCATGGACCGCCTCGGCATCCGGCACCTGTGCGTGGTCGATCACTCAGGCGTCCCGACCGGCGTGTTGTCCCAGCGCGACCTGCTGCACCACCGTGCGCGTGCCGCGCTGGCGCTCGACGACGCTCTTGCGGTGGCGCGCGATGCGACTGAGCTGGCGGCCGCATACCATCGACTTCCAGGAGTCGCGCAACAACTGACGGACGAAGGGTTGCGTGGCACGGACGTGGCGCGCGTCGTGTCTCAGGAGCTCAAGGCGCTCACTGCGCGCGCCGCCGAGCTCGCGCTCGAGAGGATGCGTGCGGACGGGCAAGGGGATCCACCCGCGGCCTGGTGCCTGCTGCTGCTCGGATCGGGCGGCCGCGGCGAGAGTTTGCTTGGCGCCGACCAGGACAACGCACTGATTCATGCGGGTGCGAGCGACGACGACCCTTGGTTCGCTGGGTTCGGCGCCGTCATCGCAGATCTGTTGGACGAAGCAGGCGTGCCGCGCTGCAAGGGCGGTGTGATGGCCGCCAACGCGGAGTGGCGCGGCACCGAGGAGCTGTGGAGCGCCCGGGTGGCCGATTGGCTGCGCCGCGCGCGACCCGAGGACCTTCTGAACGTGGACATCTTCTTCGACCTGACGCCGGCAGCGGGCGATATATCGCTAGCGAGGGAGCTTCATACGCGCGCGGTCGCGGAAGCGTCGCGTGCGCCGACATTTCTCGCGCTGCTCGCGCAGTCCGCGATTTCTGTCGCACCCCGCTTCGGAGTGTTCGGAAAACCGAGAGTGGAGGCCGGGCGCGTGGACGTCAAGCGCGACGGATTGCTGCCGCTGGTGTGCTGCGCGCGGACCGTCGCGCTGCGCATTGGCTCGATGGCACGCTCGACGCCGGCGCGCTTGCGCGCCGCCGCCGCAGCCGGCAGGCTACCGGAGGGTGATGCGAGCGCCTTGATCGAGGCTCAGGGCGAGCTGCTCGGCTTCGCGCTGCGCCAGCAATTGCGCGACCTCGAGGCGGGTGTGCGGCCTTCGAGCCGGGTAGCGCTGAAGTCGCTGACTCGCACGGAGCTCGCCAGGCTCAAGCAACATCTGCACCGGATCGACTCGGTGCTGCGCGAGCTGCACAGCTTCATCTCTGCCTAGCGCTTATAATGGTGGCTGCTGGAGAGATGGCCGAGCGGTCGAAGGCGCACGCCTGGAAAGTGTGTATGCGTGATGAGCGCATCGAGGGTTCGAATCCCTCTCTCTCCGCCAATGTACATTGAGGTCTACGGCGGGCCTCCCCGCACTGCAGCCTGGTGAACCTGGTCAGGTCCGGAAGGAAGCAGCCACAGCCGGTCCCTGCAGGTGCCGGGGTTAAGGCTCGCCACCCATTGACCTGCCCGGCGCGCAAGCGCCGGGCAGGGGACTGATAGAATTCTCCGCATGAGCTACCAGGTTCTCGCCCGCAAGTGGCGGCCGCGCGATTTCGGCAGCCTCGTCGGGCAAGAGCATGTCGTGCGTGCCCTGCGGCACGCACTTGAGCAGAACCGGCTGCATCACGCGTATCTGTTCACCGGAACGCGAGGCGTCGGCAAGACGACGCTCGCTCGCATACTTGCCAAGTGTCTGAACTGTGAAACCGGCGTGACGCCCGAGCCCTGTGGCAAGTGCAGCGCTTGCCAGGAGATCGACGCGGGGCGCTTCGTCGACCTGCTCGAGGTCGATGCGGCCACCAATACGCGCGTCGACGAGATGCGTCAGCTGCTCGATACGGCGCAGTACGCGCCTACGCGCGGGCGCTACAAAGTGTACGTGATCGACGAAGTGCACATGCTGTCGACCTCGGCGTTCAACGCGATGCTCAAGACGCTCGAGGAGCCGCCCGATCACCTCAAGTTCGTTCTCGCGACGACCGACCCGCAGAAGATTCCGGTCACGGTGCTCAGCCGCTGCCTGCAATTCAATCTCAAGCAGATGCCGCGCACCGCGATTGCCGCGCACCTCGCGAAGCTGCTCGAGGCGGAGAAGATCTCCTACGATCCGGCCGCGTTGCCGCTGATCGGCCGCGCCGCCGCGGGCAGCATGCGCGACGCTCTGTCGCTGCTTGACCAGGCGATCGCCCACGGCGCTGGGCGGATATCCTCCGACGATGTCCGCGACATGCTGGGCGCGGTGGACGAGACGTACCTCCTGCGGCTTCTCGAAGCGGTGGGGGTGGGCGATGCGCGCGCGGCGCTTGCTGTCGCGGACGAAATGGCGGCACGCAGCCTGTCGTTCGACCAGGCGCTCGCGGACCTTGCGAGCCTGCTGCTGCGCGTCGCTCTCGCGCAGTCGGTGCCGGGGGCGCTCGAAGACGACTTTCCAGAGCGCGAGCGGATCGTCGCGCTCGGCAAGCGACTGGATGCGGAGACGGTGCAGTTGGACTATCAGATCGCGCTGCAGGGAAGGGACGATCTCGCGCTCGCGCCGGACGAGCACGCGGGATTCGTCATGAGCGTGCTGCGTATGCTGGCTTTTCGGCCGGAGGGCGGCAGTGAACGATCGGCCCCTGGCGAGTCGACGGCGCATACGGCGCCGCCTGCGCACGCCCAGGCGGCCGCGACGCCCCTCGGTACCGAATGGACGCAGCTGGTGGGCAAGCTGCAAGTCACCGGCGCCGCGCGCGAACTCGCGCGCAACGCCGAACTCGCCCGCCGGGATGGAAAATCTTTCGAGCTCCTGGTACCGAAGGCGAAGGCCTATCTGGCCGAAAAGTCGTACCAGGACAAGCTCAAGGCGGCGCTCGAGCAGCTTCTCGGCGCTGGCGTGTCCGTCAAGGTCGTCGCTGGAGACGCGAAAGGAGCGTCAATTGTTGCGCTCGAAGCCACGGAACGCGGCGCGCGACAAGTGGAAGCCGCGCGAGCGGTTCAGGGCGATCGCTTCGTGCAGGATTTGGTGGAAATCTGCGATGCCAAAGTGATCGCTTCGACGATCCAGGCAACCCCCAAGAATTCGTGACGGGTGGTCCGCCGAGGACCGCCCACCCCGGGAGAGGACGATGAAAGGAAATATCGGCCAGCTCATGAAGCAGGCCCAGATGATGCAGCAGAACATGCAGCGCATGCAGGAGGAGCTTGCCAACCACGAGGTGGAGGGTCAGTCGGGTGCGGGCCTGGTCAAGATCGTGATGACCTGCAAGCACGACGTGAAGCGAGTCGCGATCGACCCATCGCTCGTCGGCGACGACAAGGAGATGCTGGAAGATCTCGTGGCAGCCGCATTCAACGACGCCGCGCGCAAGGTCGAGGCAGCGGTAGCGGAGAAGATGAGCGGCATGACTGCGGGGCTCGGGCTGCCACCCGGATTCAAGCTGCCTTTCTGACGCGAAGCAGCGGGGTAGCCGAATGCGCAGGGATGCGATACCCACCGCCAAGGGCGTCGAACGGCTGGTCGAGGCGCTACGCGTGTTGCCGGGGGTCGGTCCGCGCTCGGCGCAGCGCATGGCGTACCACTTGCTCCAGCACGACCGGGCAGGCGCGGACCTGCTCGCGCAGGCATTGTCCGCCGCGCTGAGCAGCGTACGCCTGTGCGCCAGGTGCAATAACTTCACCGAAGAAGAGATCTGCGCGCTGTGCCGGTCGACGCGTCGCGACCCGAGCCTGCTGTGCGTCGTGGAGACGCCGACCGATCTGGCGATGGTCGAGCAGACGCTCAGCTACTCGGGCATGTATTTCGTCTTGATGGGTCGGCTGTCGCCGCTCGACGGTATCGGGCCGCGCGACATCGGGCTCGAGCGTCTGCTCGAGCGCGCTACCGACGGGATCGTACAAGAGGTGATCCTGGCAACCAATTTCACCAACGAGGGCGAGGCGACCGCCCACTATATCGCCGAGATGCTGCGCGCACGCAATATCAAGGCCAGCCGCATTGCTCGCGGCGTCCCACTGGGCGGAGAACTCGAGTATGTGGACGTTGGCACCATTTCGCAGGCGATCCAAGATCGACGCGGCCTGTAGGTCGGGAAGCAGGCGCGGATTCCCTGGTTTTCGAAGAACCAAATCCTGAGCAGGAGAGAAAGGGGAGGATAGACATGAAAGGTACATTCCGGTCGCTGTGCGTGCTGCTCGTGCTCGCGTCAACGGCGCTCGGCGCGCACGCGCAGGGCCAGCTGGAAAAGCGCGACGTGCATATCGCAGTGGGAGGCAAGGCCGCGTTCTACTACTTGCCGCTCACCATTGCCGAGCAGCTCGGCTATTTCAAGGATGAAGGTCTGAACGTCACGATCAGCGATTTCAAGGGCGGGTCGGCTGCGCTGCGCGCAGTTGTCGGAGGGAGCGCCGACGTCGTCTCCGGCGCCTATGAGCATACGATCAACCTGCAGAGCAAGAAGCAGTACTTCCAGGCCTTCGCACTGCAGGGAAGGTTGCCGCAGATCGTGCTCGGCGTCGCAACCCCCAAGATGGCGAGCTTTCATTCGTTCAAGGATCTGAAGGGTATGAAGATCGGCGTCACCGCACCGGGTTCGAGTACGCACAACCTCGTCAAGCAGCTGCTCGCCAAGGCTGGACTCGATCCGGACACCTCCGTTGCGATCGTGGGCGTGGGAACCGGTGCGACGGCCATCGCCGCGATCAAGAGCGGGGAGATCGACGCCATTTCCAACGTCGATCCAGTGATGACGAAACTCGAGCGCGAAGGCGCGATCAAGATTGTCGCCGATACGCGTACTCTGAAGGGCACAAAGGAAATATGGGGCGCTCCGCTGCCAGCGGGCTGCCTCTACGCTCCACTCGAGTTCGTACAGAAGAACCCGAACACCGTGCAGGCCCTTGCCAACGCCATCGTGCGCGCGGACAAGTGGATCTCGAAGGCGAGCGCGACGGACGTCATCAAGGTCGTCCCAGAGGCGTACTTGTTGGGTGATCGTGCGCTTTACATGTTCACCTATGACAACGTCAAGGAGGCGATCTCGCCCGACGGCGTCGTTTCCGACCCGGGCGCGCAGGCCACCCTGGCGGCACTTCGCAATTTCGTTCCGTCGGTGAAGGAGGCGAGCATCGACCTGTCGAAGACCTATACGAACCAGTTCGCGAAGAAGGCGAACGCGAAGTACAAGTGACCCCGGCGCTCGCGCTGCGGGGGATCACCTGTACCTTCGCGGCGCGCGGGGAGCGCAGCAAGCAATATACGGCCGTGCGAGATACGACTCTCGTCGTCGAACCCGGGGAGTTCGTCTCGGTGGTCGGCCCGACCGGTTGCGGCAAGACGACTCTTCTCAATGTCGCTGCAGGGCTGCTCGAACCGAGCGCCGGGCAGGTATGGGTGAACGGGGAGCGCTTGCGCGGCCTGAACGTGCAGGCCGGTTATCTGTTCCAGACTGAAGCACTGATGCCATGGCGTAACGCCCTGGACAACGTCTCGGCCGGGCTCGAATTTCGCGGCACGGGCAGGGCCGAGGCGCGCGCAAAGGGGCGCGACTGGCTCCGACGGGTGGGTTTGTCCGGCTTCGGCGACCGGTATCCTCACCAGCTCTCGGGCGGCATGCGCAAACGCGTGGCCCTCGCGCAAACGCTGATCCTTGAGCCGCAGATTCTGTTGATGGACGAGCCTTTCTCGGCGCTCGATGTCCAGACGCGACAACTGATGGAGAACGAACTGCTCGAACTTTGGTCTGCGGACAGAAAGTCCGTCGTGTTCATCACGCACGATCTGGAGGAGGCGATTTCTTTGTCGGATCGGGTCGTGGTGTTGTCGGCCGGCCCCGCGACGCATCCGATAGGCGAATTCTCGATCGATCTTCCGCGTCCGCGCGACGTGGCGGAAATACGTCTGTCATCGCACTTCGTCGAGCTCTACACCCAGATCTGGCGTCGCATGAAGAGCGAGGTGCTGAAGGGCTATGCGCAGCAACAGCGGTGACGACCGAGTCCGCGGCAGACTGCGCAGGCAGGCGCTCAGGCTGCGGCTCTACCAGCTGGTGGTCTTCGCCGCGCTGCTGGCGTTCTGGTACGTGGCGACAAATCCGACGCTACTTCCTCCGATCTACTTCGACGATCCGAACAAGGCAGCGTTCTTCTTCGGGGAACCGGTCAAGGTGGGTGTGCGCGTATGGCACTGGTTTGCCTTCGGCGAGATATACCGTCACCTGTGGGTGACGCTGATCGAGACGCTGCTCGCGTTCTGTATCGGCACCGTGTCGGGCATTGCGATCGGTATCTGGATGGCGTTGGCACCGCGTGCGTCGGCGGTTATGGATCCTTACATCAAGGCGGCCAACGCGATGCCACGTGTGATATTGGCGCCGATATTCTTCGTTTGGTTCGGCCTTGGCATTGCCTCCAAGGTAGCACTCGGCGTGACGCTCGTGTTCTTCATCGTATTCTTCAACGTCTACCAGGGTGTGCGCGAAGTGAGTCCCGTAGTACTGGCAAACGCGCGCATGCTCGGTGCGTCACGGCGCCAGCTGCTGCGTCACGTATATCTGCCTTCAGCGATGAGCTGGGTGTTCGCCAGCCTGCACAACTCCGTGGGGCTCGCATTCGTCGGAGCCGTAGTCGGCGAGTACCTTGGTTCTTCTGAAGGCGTCGGCTATCTGATCCAGCAGGCCGAGGGCGTGTTTGATATGAACACGGTTGTGGCGGGAATTGTCGTGTTGACCGTATTCGCGCTGGCACTGGACTGGCTGGTATCGGCAGTGGAGCGCCGACTGCTCGTTTGGCAGCCCGGAAGCGGCGACACGGGGCGCGAGTAGCGTCCGTCTCACGGGAAATCGGCGGGCCATTTCGGGGACATCGGCACCAGGGTGTGAAGCGGATTCCGACCGGCAGAGCCTTCCGCCCCAGATTTTGTTGACACCATTTTTCCGACCTCGCTATAATCTCGGTCTCACTCGGGCGCGGGGTGGAGCAGTCTGGCAGCTCGTCGGGCTCATAACCCGAAGGTCAGAGGTTCAAATCCTCTCCCCGCAACCAACGTTCTTTAAAAATTCGCAGCCGATAAGTGTGGGCGCTTGAGCGAACGGCGCCGCGTAGCCGGTTTTCCGGTGAGCGGCGAAGTGTTCTAGTGCTCGCACACAGTAAACTCCGTTTACTTTGAGCGAGAAGTAGGCTTTGGATTTGAACTGAAGAGTTTGATCCTGGCTCAGATTGAACGCTGGCGGCATGCCTTACACATGCAAGTCGAACGGCAGCACGGGGGCAACCCTGGTGGCGAGTGGCGAACGGGTGAGTAAT
>JBLMWT010000263.1:0-2554 GCA_050257375.1 Sphingomonadaceae bacterium | reverse complement strand
AGTAGGCGAAGCTCGAGAAGAAGTTGAGCGAGTTGGCGTGGCACATCGGCATCACCAGCAGCCCCGCGTCGCTGCGCGAGAAGCCGAAGTCGAGCGCGGTGACGAGCCCCATGAGGGCCTGACCCGCGTGGCTGCGGATCGCGCCCTTCGGGTTGCCGGTGGTGCCCGAGGTGTACATCAGCGCCCAGGTGTCCTGGGGACTCACGGTCACCTCCGGCGCGCCGGCGGCGCCTCGCGCGAGCAGCGCCTCGTAGGCAACATATCCGGCCGGCGCCGGCTGCCTGCCGAAGTGCACGTAGTTCGCATCGGGAATGTCGAGCTCGGCGCGGATCGACGCGACGCTGCCGAGCAGCTCGTCCTGGACGATGAAGGCACGCGCGCCCGCGTCGCGCGCGATGTAGCGGATCTCGGGACCCAGCAGCCGGAAGTTGACGGGCACCGCGATCAGCCCGGCCTTGCCCAGGCCGACGTACATCTCCGCCCACTCGATGCAGTTGTAGGCGAGGATCGCCACGCGGTCGCCCTTGCGCAACCCCATGCCGAGCAGCGCGTTGGCGAGCCGGTTGGCGCGCTCGTCCCACTGGGCGAAGGTGAGCGTGCGCCGCGAATCCTTCGCCGCGGCCCTGTCCGGATCGATGCGCGCGTGCGCGGCGACCGCCTGCGGAACCGTGAGCAGCGGGGTCATGCGTTACGCGCGGCGCTTGCGCTCGGCATCGTCCCAGGCGGTGAGCGCCTGGTAGTCGGGCACCCAGCCGAGACCCTTGCCGGCGTCCGACGACAGGGCGTGCTGCGTTACCACCACGTCGAGCAGGGCGGGCGCCTTGGCGAACGCCTCCTCGAGCGCCGCCCGCAGCCGCGCCGGATCGGTCACGCGCTCGCCGTGCAGCCCGAATGCGCGCGCCATGCCCGCGTAGTCGCTCCAGGCGAGCGTCGTGCCCACCACCCGGCCACCGTAATTCATCTCCTGGTCGAGGCGCTCGATGTTCCAGGCCGCGTTGTTGGCGATGATGAACACCACTTTCGCGCCATGGCGCTTGGCCGAGTCGATCTCCATCGCGTTGATGCCGAAGGCTCCGTCGCCGCTGATCACGACCACCTGGCGGTCCGGGTGCAGCAGCGCCGCGGCGACGCCGAACGGAACGCCTACACCGAGACACCCGAAGGTGCCGGCGTCGAGGTAGGTGCGGGCTTCCAGCCCCATGCGCGCGAAGCTCAGAATGTCGCCGCCATCGGCGATCGTGATCGCGTCCGGCCGCAGCACCTGCCTGAGCGCGCCGAAGATGCGGTTGGGATGCATGTGGCCGTCCTTGCCCGCCGGCGCCGTCGCGAGCGACTCGACATGCTTGCCGGAGCGGCGCAGGTGCTCGGCGCGCAGCGCCTCGGTCCACGGGCGGTCCAGCGCCGGAGGCTGCTTCGGCAGGGCGGCGGCGAGCGCGGCCAGCGCGCGCGCAGGATGCGCGAACAGCTCGACCTCGCCGCGTCGGTTCTCGCGCAGCTCCTCCCAGTTGTCCCCGATGCGGATCAATGTCGCGTTCGGCAGCACCGCCGGCGAGCCGTAGCCCATCTGGTAGTCGAGCTTGCGCCCGACCACGATCATGAGGTCGGCCTCCTGCATCGCGCGCCCGCGCATCGCTCCGACCACCGACGGATGCTCGGGCGGCACGAGCCCGCGGCTCTCCTGCGTGTCGAGATACACCGCGCCGCTGCGGTCGAGCAGCTCGAGCAGCTCGGCGGAGGCGCCCAGCGCGCCGCGGCCGGTGACCACCAGCGGGCGGCGCGCGGCTTCGACGATGCGCGCGGCGCGCTGCACTTCGGCCGGGTCGGGCGGGATGCGCCGCGGCGGCTTCGGCCGCAGGTACTCTTCGAGCACGATCCGCGGCGGCACCCGCGCGCGCAGCACGTCGGTTGGGAACTCGACATAGACGGGACCCGGCGGGCCGCCGTCGCCGATCGCGCCGCTCCAGGCCTTGTCGAGGTCGCGCAGAACGTTGTCGGGGACGCGCAGCGTGCGCGACTGGCGCGTCACCGGCCTCATGATCGAGACGTGATCGATACCCTGCAGCGGGCCGAGATCGTCCTGCGGCACCGGCGCGCAGCCGCCGATGAGGAGGACCGGTACGCGCTCGAGCCGCGCATTGGCCATCGCGGTCACGCAGTTGGTGACCCCCGGCCCCGCCGTCACGCAGGCGACGCCGACACCTCCGCTCAGCACCGCGTGCGCGTGCGCCATGTGAACCGCGGCGCCTTCGTCGCGCACATCGACGATGCGCACGCCTTTCCGGGCCAAGTGGTCCCAGATCGGCTGGATGTGCCCTCCCTGGAGGCCGAACACGCGGTCGACTTTGTGTTCGACCAGGAATTCGACTATCCACTCGGCCACCGTACGAGGTTCGGAACTTTTCATTTCGAGTCTTCCTTGGTTTGTTCGCGCTTGCCGGCCTAGACGCCCTCCGGGATCTTGGCGGCCATCATCTTCCTGCGGTCGAGCCTGCGGCCGTCGACGATGAAGGTGCCGTCGCCGACGGCGTGCAGCGTCCGCTTTTCCTTGCGCGCG
>JBLMWT010000262.1:0-5514 GCA_050257375.1 Sphingomonadaceae bacterium | reverse complement strand
TCGGGAAAGCGCACCGCGGTGACGACGACCGCCTCGTCGTCGGGCTGCGCGCGCGCAGCCGAAGCGAGCGCGATGACGGCACACAAGGCGAAAGCGAAACGGCGCATGGCCCACCTCCCCGGCGTCATCCCCGACGCCACCAAGACGGTCAAGAAGTCGCTGCCAAGGCCGGTCTCCGGACTCGCGAGCATTGGAACCGGCGTCCCGCCTTCCCGCGCGGCGTTCGAAACCGCGCAGTGGCCTGCTGGGACGCCCGCACTCGCTTACCGTTGCGGGGGCAGTACAGGCATTGCGGCGCCGGTTGCGCCGGGCCGCGCACCTGTTTCCCGTTTCAACTTCGGCGGCGGAAGCCGCCGAAGTCACCTTTCAGCGAACGCGATGATAGCGCTAGAAGCGCTCGAGTCGGGCGACGTTTCGCTCCACGATCAGCCGATAGAGCCGCCCGCCGATCTGAACGTGGGCGAAATGCGGCGCGCCGATCGCCACCCCGTCCGCGGCACCGCTGGCGCGAAATTCGAACGCGTCGGCCGCGATCAGGTCCGCTAGCAGCCGCTCGAGCTCGGGGCGCGGCAGTGCGTCGCCGGAGCCGTCGGCGAGCTCGCAGGCACGTCCGCGCCGGGTGCGGCCCGCGACGCGAACGCCGGGCCGCGGGGCGACACCGCGCGAGTCGGTCATCGCCGAGGCCCTGCCAAGGCGGGGCTCAGGAGCCGGCCTGCACCCCCCTCAATGATCAGGAAACACATGCAGAACCGGTCGTTATTTCTTGACGCAGCATGAATTTTGAAACATAGTTTACGCGTGGACGCGGAGTTCAGCTCGCTCGAAGCCAAGGTATCGCAGTGCGTCGCGCTCTGCGAGCGGCTGCGCGCCGAGAACTTGCAGCTGCGCCAGCAGCTCGCCGCGGCGCAGAGCGACGCGAAGCGCCTGAACGAAAAGATCGACGGAGCCAAGCTCAAGCTGGAAAATCTGCTGTCGCGACTGCCCGGGTGATAAGACGCAAACAAGCGCATGGCGGACGGTGCTAAGACCATCGATGTGACCCTGCTCGGACGCAGCTATCGCGTCGCCTGCGAGGAGAACGAGCGCGAAGCGCTCTTGCAGGCCGTCGCGTACCTGGACGGCAAGATGAACGAGATCAAGGCCGCCGGAAAGGTCGGCGGCAGCGAGCGCATCGCGGTCATGGCCGCGCTCAACATCGCGCACGAATTGCTCTCGACGAAACTCGGCGGCGGCTTTGACATCGGGATGGCCAAGCGTAGAATCGCTGCGATCGAAGCGCAGCTGGATTCTGCGCTCGCCGGGCAGGAAAAGCTGTTCTAGTTCTACGCCCCCTGCGGTGTACGATCGGGCCCATATTTTCCGAACCGATAGCTTCCTAAGGTTGCAGCGCCTAGTGTCACTGTTGTGATCGTCCCACGCTTGCGTGCCGGACGAACCTGAGGTGGCCGGTAAGCGACCGCCCTGTATAGCCAGGGTTCGGGAGCCGGGCCCACCGGCACAGGCGGGGGGCACCCCATTTATTTTTTTGGTTTTGAAGAGGGGCGCAGCGGGCCGTCATGGCTTATTGGCTGATGAAGTCGGAGCCTGACGAGTGCTCGATCGACGACGCGCTCGCGGCGCCGCGCAGCACCGTTCCATGGACCGGGGTGCGCAACTACCAGGCGCGGAACTTCATGCGCGACCGCATGCAGCCGGGCGACGGGGTGCTGTTCTACCACTCGAGCTGCGCGGAGCCCGGCATCGCGGGCCTCGCGGAAGTCGCGTCGAAGGCTCACCCGGACTCGACGCAATTCGAGCGCCGCAGCCCCTACTACGATCCCAAGGCGAAAAAAGACGCGCCGCGCTGGCTCAACGTCGACGTGCGCGCCGTGCGCAAGACCCGTCTGGTGCCGCTCGCCGAGTTGCGTCGGCACAAGCCGCTCGCCGGAATGTGGCTGCTGCGCCCCGGCAACCGGCTGTCGATCACGCCGGTGACCGACGCCGAATGGCGCTATATCGTCGAGCGGCTGCTGTGAGCGGACTCGCGAACGACACCCTGCTGCGCGCGCTGGCGCGCGAGCCGACCAAGCACACGCCGATCTGGCTGATGCGCCAGGCCGGCCGCTACCTGCCGGAGTACACGGCGACGCGCGCGCGGGCGGGCAGCTTCCTCGCGCTCGCCAAGAGCCCGGCGCTCGCGACCGAAGTGACGCTGCAGCCGCTCGAGCGCTTCCCGCTCGACGCGGCAATCCTGTTTTCGGACATCCTCACCGTGCCCGACGCGATGGGACTGGGCCTGCACTTCGCCGAGGGCGAGGGGCCGCGCTTCTCGCGCCCGCTGCGCGACGAGACAGCGATCGCCGCGCTTTCCGCGCCGGATCCGACAGACAAGCTGCGCTACGTGCTCGACGCGGTGCGCGAGATCCGCAGGGCGCTCGCCGGACGCGTGCCGCTCATCGGCTTCTCAGGCAGCCCCTACACCCTGGCGTGCTACATGGTCGAGGGCGCGGGCAGCGAGGGATTTCCGGCGCTCAAGCTGTTGCTGTACTCGCGCCCCGAGCTGCTGCACCGCATCCTCGAGGTCAACACGCGCGCGGTCACCGATTACCTGAACGCGCAGATCGAGGCGGGCGCGCAGGCCGTGATGATCTTCGACACCTGGGGCGGCAATCTCACGCACCACGGCTACGAGGAGTTCTCCCTCGGCTACGCGCGCCGCGTACTCGCCGGCCTGAAGAAGGAGGCCGGCGGGCGGCGCGTGCCCTCGATTCTCTTCACCAAGGGCGGCGGCCAGTGGCTCGAAGCGATCGCCGCGAGCGGCTGCGACGCGGTGGGACTGGACTGGACGGTGGACGCGCGCCGCGCGCGCGAGCGCGTGGCAGGGCAAGTCGCGCTGCAGGGCAACCTCGATCCGAGTGCGCTGTTCGCGCCGCCGGACGCGGTGCGCGCCGAGGCGCGCCGAGTGCTCGACGCGTTCGGGCCCGCGCCCGGCCACGTCTTCAATCTCGGACATGGGATTTCGCAGCACACGCCCGTCGAATCGGTCGCCGCGCTGGTGGATGAAGTGCTCACTTACAGCAGGCGCCAGCGCACCCGTCAGGGGTGAAGAAGTGTTGACTTATGCACAAAGTTCTGTTCTCCCTCTGGGCGATGGGCCTTTTGGACCCCTCACTGCGAGAGCCCTTCCAAGCGATTGATCTGGCATGTTTTTTCTGGGCGCCCCGAGAGACGCTCGCCTCTGGCACCCTCTGAGAACGCACAAGTTACAGCGCGGTGACCGTCTTACCCACAAATTTATCCACAGCAGCTGCCAGTCCGAGAAATTTGTCCTTGTCCCGCAATGCTTACGCGCAAGATCGCGATATTAAGATTCAACTGCATGGCGTAACGCCCGGTCTGGAAAGCGACTTTTGGTCGGGCAGATGATCACTCCCCAGTGGGCATGAGAATCCTGCGCGTTGCGCTCGACGTTCCGCTTTCGCGGCTGTTCGATTACGTGCTGCCGCCGGAGGTCGACGCCGAGGTCGGCGACCGCGTGGTGGTGCCGTTCGGCGCCCGACAGCGCATCGCCGTCGTGCTCGAGCGTACGCAGGCGAGCGAGGTGCCCCCGGGAAAGCTGAAGGCCGTCGCCGCGGTGCGCGACGACGCGCCGCGCCTGCCGGCGGACTGGCTGGAGTTCATGCGCTTCCTGTCCGGCTACTACCAGCGGCCGCTCGGGGAGACCGTGATCTCGTCGCTGCCGCCGAGGCTGCGCTCCACGAAGCCGCTGCCGCGCGATCCGTCGCCTTCCTACCGGTTGGCGGACGCCGCGCCTGCTCCCATCGACATGCGCGCCGGGCGCAAGCGCGCTCTCATCGAAGCGCTGCAGACCGGGCCGCGCCCGGCCGACACGCTGCTCGACGCCGTCGGCGGTATGCGGGCGGCCGCGCGCGCCGCGGTACGCGAAATGCTGCGCGCGCGCTGGCTCGAAGCCTGCGCGCCCGCCTCAGGCACGCGCTTCGTGGCCCCGCACGAGTTGAATGCCGCGCAGCAAGCGGTGTGCGCGCGCGTCGAGGCCGCGCAAGGCGGCTTTCGTTCGTTCCTGCTGCACGGCGTGACCGGCAGCGGCAAGACCGAGATCTATCTGCACCTCATCGCCGGCACGATCGCGCGCGGCCTGCAGGCGCTCGTGCTGGTGCCGGAAATCGGCCTCACCCCGCAGCTCGAAGCGCGCTTCAGGCACGCGTTCCCGGAAGCACGCATCGCGGTCCTGCACAGCGCGCTCGAGGACACCGTCCGTACCGCTGCCTGGCTCGCCGCCGCGCGCGGGGAAGCGCCGATCGTTCTCGGCACGCGGCTTGCCGTGCTTGCGCCGCTCGCGCGCCTCGGGCTGGTCGTGGTCGACGAGGAGCACGACACCTCGTTCAAGCAGCAGGAGGGTCTGCGCTATTCCGGCCGGGACGCTGCCGTGATGCGCGCCAAGATCGCCGGATGCCCCGTCGTGCTCGGCACGGCGACACCCTCGCTCGAGACGTGGTTCAACTGCCGCGCCGGCCGCTACGAGCTCGTCGAGCTCACGGAGCGCGCTTCCCCGGGGGCGGTGCTTCCGTCGGTGCGCATCGTCGACCTGCGACGCGAAGCTCCGGACCAGGGGCTCGCGCCCAGCCTCGCCGCGGCGATCGGCGAGCGTCTG
Organism: Sphingomonadaceae bacterium; assembly: GCA_050257375.1. Lineage (GTDB taxonomy): Bacteria > Pseudomonadota > Gammaproteobacteria > Burkholderiales > SG8-39 > DAHVFK01. The sequence goes on along the minus strand of JBLMWT010000262.1, from coordinate 863 downwards.
TCGCGCGGCGAGCAAAGCCTGGTGTTCATCAACCGACGCGGTTACGCGCCGGTGCTCGCCTGCGAGGCGTGCGGCTGGGCGGCCGGCTGCGAGCGTTGCAGCGCGCGCCTGGTGCTGCACAGCGCCGACCGCCGCCTGCATTGCCACCACTGCGGCGCCGAATTGCCCATTCCGCGCGCCTGCCCGACCTGCGGCAACCCGGACCTGCGCGCCATGGGACGCGGCACGCAGCGCATCGAGGAGACGCTCGCCGCACGCTTTCCCGGGGCGCGCATCGTGCGCATCGACCGCGACAGCGCGCGGCGCCGCGGCGAGCTCGCGCTCGCCCTGGCGGGGGCGCGCAGCGGCGACGCGGACATCCTGGTCGGCACGCAGCTGCTCGCCAAGGGGCACGACTTCCCGCAGCTCACGCTGGTGGGCGTGCTGAATGCCGACAGCGCGCTCGTCTCGACCGACTACCGCGCCGCCGAGCGCCTGTTCGCGACGCTCGAGCAGGTGGCCGGACGCGCCGGCCGGCGCGAGCGCCCGGGGGAGGTGCTGATCCAGACACGCTACCCGCAGCACCCTTTGTACGCGGCGCTCGCGCGCCACGACTTTGCGGGCTTTGCCGCCTCGCAGCTCGCCGAGCGCGAGACAGCCGGCTTTCCGCCCTACGTCTCCGAGGCCGCGCTGCGCGCCGAGGCGCGGCGCCTCGAGACCGTCATGACCTTCCTGCGCGAAGCGGCGCGCCGCGCCCCGGCGATCGAAGGCGTGCGCGTCTACGACCCCGTGCCCAACGTCATCACCCGCCGCGCGGACCTCGAGCGCGCACGCCTGCTGGTCCAGTCGCCCTCGCGCGCGGCGCTGCAGGAGTTCCTGCGCGG
>JBLMWT010000261.1:0-4216 GCA_050257375.1 Sphingomonadaceae bacterium | reverse complement strand
CCCTCCGTGGCACCGAGCGCCGCCTGATGGGTACGATGGCCATCCTCAAGGCGGGTGCGACGGTCATCGTGGAGGCCTCCGCTTCCCTGGTGCGGCAATAACGGTCCTGTTGTTCACGGCGCTCCTGCAACCTTCTCTCAAGCCAGGCGCACATCGATCTGAAAGTCTCGATCTCCTTGATCTCCGCAAGGTTGCGCAGGTCGATCCGTATCCCGGTGGCGATGAGCGGCACCCCGAGCGCGCGCTCTCCGAGCTCGAGGTCAAGGCCGAGGCCGAGGAACTGATCGAGACGCTCGGGCGCAACAACGCGCAGCTCTACGTGCCGCGCCGCGACCTGGACTATGCGCTGCACGTAGGGCTGCGCATGCTCACGCTGCGCCGGCTGGTGGACGAAGCCGACGGGCTCTACCGCGCGCGCCCGAACGAGGCGCGTTTGCTCGCCTACTACGCAAACTCGATCGCGCACCTGATTCGCTAAGCGCGCAGCAGGTCGAGCGTCGGGAAGCGGCCTCCGAGCGCGCGCGAGGCGTCCAGCCCCCACCAGGGGCCGAGCGCGGTGGCGTACAGGCTGCGGAAGTCCACCGCATGGCGCAGATTGCCGCCCTCGAGCGCGCCGAAGTCCGGCGCCGCGCCGTACAAGCCGCCGCGCACGCGGCCGCCCGCGACGAAATGCGCGCTGGCGGTGCCGTGGTCGGTGCCCTGCGAGGCGTTCTCCTGCGGCCTGCGGCCGAACTCGGCGTAGGTCATGACGAGCGTCTCGTCCCAGCGCCTGATCTCGACGAGCGCGCTCTTTAGCGCCGCGAGGCCCGCGGCCAGCTCGCCGAGCAGGCGCTGCTGGCGCGCTGGCTGGTTCTCGTGCGTGTCGAAGCCGTCGAGGGTCAGCCGGATCGCGGCCACGCCGCTGCGGTTGGCGGCGAGCTCCGCCGCGGCGCGCACCGCGTTGCCGAACGGGCTCTTCGGGAACTCGGTGGCGAACGGCACGTCGGCCGACAGCCGGCTGGCGGCCTGTGCGATCTCGGCCTCCACGCGCAGGATGTGCTCGAGCGCCGGGTTGGCGCTGCGGCCTTCCGGCCGCACCAGGCGCGCCTGGCGCTGGAACTGACCCGGGTCGTTGAGCGCGATCGCGCGCCGCCCGCCCGCGAGCGGCCCCATGTCATGGCCGCCGACCGCGACCCCGTCCGCGGCGAAGCCGGCCGGCACCGGATAGGCGGCGAAGGTGCGCGCCAGCCATCCGCGCGACAGGTACTGGTCGCTCGCCGAGGCCGTGTCCCAGATCTCGATCGAGCGGAAGTGCGACAGGTTGGGCTGCGGATAGCCCACGCCCTGCACCAGGGCGAGCTCGCCCGCGCGCCACAGCGGCATGAGCGGCTCGAGCGACGGATGCAGCCCGGTGCGCGCGTCGAGCTGCAGCACGGCGTCGCGGGCGATCCCGATGCGCGGGCGCAAATCGTAGTAAGCCGAGTCGGCGTACGGCACCACGGTGTTCAGGCCGTCGTTGCCGCCCTTCATCTCGACCACCACGAGCAGCCTGCGGTACGCGGCCTGCTGCGCGAGCGCCAGGCGCGGCACGGCGAGCGCGGCGACCGAGGCGGCGAGGAAGTCGCGGCGCTTCATTTGAGCTCGTACTCCGGCGCGAGCACCCTGGCGCGCACCGCCTCGAGCGCGGCCTCGTCCTCAGGCCGGTAGCGGACCCTGGCCGCCATCGCCATGGGCCTCATCATGGGCGCCTGCTCGCCGCGGAACACGCGCGCCAGGAACTGCTTGCGCGCGAGCAGCGTCTGCGTGGTGATCCACTCCTCGCCGCCCGGCCAGCCGCGCACGTCGTGCGGCGCGAACAGGTCCTGGCCGAGCTGGTGCAGCGCGAACACCAGCGGCCGCGGGTCGTCGTAGCGGATGCCGTAGCGGCGCACGGTGCCGACCACCAGGTCGACCGGCGACTTGACGAGCGTATCGCGGTTCGCGGTCGCCCAGAAGGCGTCCGACAGGAGCAGCTCTCGCAGCGCGACGCGGATCTCGTAGCCGCTCGCGCGGAAGTCGCTCGCAATGCGCTCGAGCTCGCGCTCCTCGGGCTGCGGCGAGACGAACTCGCGCCACAGCTTGGCGGTGACGAAGCGGGCGGTCGCCGGCTGCGCGAGCAGGATGTCGAGCACCTGGTCGCCGTCGAAGTCGCCGGTCTGACCGAGCACGGTCTTCACGCCGCGGTCGTGCATGAACGGGCGCCAGCGGTAGCTGCCGTCCGCGGGGTCGATGCTCCAGCCGGTGTAGGCGCGCGCGGCCTCGCGCACGTCGCTCTCGGAGTAATGGCCCACGCCGAGCGTGTACAGCTCCATCACCTCGCGCGCGAAATTCTCGTTCGGGTGGCTCTTGCGGTTGCGCGCCCCGTCCAGGTACAGGAGCATCGCCGGGTCCTTCGCCACCGCGTGCAGCAGCGCGCCGAAGTTGCCGAGCGCGTAGCGCCGCAGGAGCGCGTTCTGGCGCGCCATGAGCGCCGGCGAGCGCACCTTCTGGATGCTGGAGGTGAAGTGGTTGTGCCAGAAGAGGGTCATCCTCTCGGTGAGCGGCGAGTCCGTGGTCACCATCTCGTCGAGCCACCAGCCCTTCAACGCGAGCGAGCGCCGGCGCAGGTCCCGCTGGAAGGCCTTGCGCTCCTCCGGGGACATGTCGCGCAGCATGCGCGGATCGGTCCACTCGAGCACTTCGGGCGGCAGCGGCGTGCGCGCCTCCTGGTGCGTCCCGGCGAGGATCCGGTCCACAGCTTGCTCATGCGTCAGCTGCGCGAAGCGCGCGACCTCGGCCGGAGGGGCGTCGAAGCCAGTGCGCAGGAGCAGGTGGCGCGCATCCGCCGCGCCCATGCCGGCCGCCTGGACGGCTGCCGCCCACACGGCCAGAGACCCTGCGAGGACCAGCCGGAGCATCGCCGCGCCCTCAGCGCCTGCGGTGCATGTTGCGGTTGGCGTCCATGATGTCGCGCCGCAGCTGCTCGCGCTCCTCGGGCGTCATGCGGCCGCCCTGGCGCCGCTCGGGCGGCGGCATCTGCTGCTGCGGCGGCTGCTGCGGCCCGCGGTTGCGGTACAGGTCGCGCCGCGCCGCGTTCAGGTCCTCGCGCAGGCGCTCGCGCTCCTCCGGGGTCAGGTAGCCGCGGCGCTGGGCAAGCGCGTCGCCGGCTGCGCCCGCGAGCGCGGCTCCGACGAGCAGCGCGACGAGCGAGCGGCGCATGGCGTCCATGACTCGGCATGTTACGCAGGCGCTGTTGCAGCGGGGTGCCCGGCCGGGCGAATTTTGTAACAATGTGTTTCCCGGCCGCGCCGCGGTAACACCCTGTTGCCATGGCGCGCCGCATAACCGCTAACCTCGCGCCATGGCCGAACTGAAGACCCGCATCCTGATCGTAGACGACGACCTGCGCCTGCGCGACCTGTTGCTGCGCTACCTCTCCGAGCAGGGCTTCGAGGCCAAAGCGGCCGCCGACGCCCCGGCGATGGACAAGCTGCTGGCGCGCGAGCGCTTCGATCTGATCGTGCTCGATTTGATGCTGCCCGGCGAGGACGGACTGGCGATCTGTCGCCGCCTGCACGCCGCCGGCAACGCGCCGGCGATCGTCATGTTGACCGCCAAGGGCGACGACGTCGATCGTATCGTCGGCCTGGAGATGGGCGCGGACGACTACCTGCCGAAGCCCTTCAACCCGCGCGAGCTGGTGGCGCGCATCAATGCGGTGCTGCGGCGCAAGGCGCCGGCCGGCCCGCCCGGCGGGCCGGCGGCCGATGCGACCCTGCACCGCTTCGGTGAGTTCGAGCTGAACCTCGCGACGCGCGCGCTCACGCGCGCCGGCAAGCCCGTGCCGCTCACCACCGGCGAATTCTCGGTGCTCAAGGTGCTGGTGCAGAACCCGAGCACGCCCCTATCGCGCGACAAGCTGATGGAGCTCGCGCGGGGTCGCGAGTACGAGGTCTTCGACCGCTCGATCGACGTGCAGATCTCGCGCCTGCGCAAGATCGTCGAACAGGACGCCTCGCGCCCGCGCCACATCCAGACAGTCTGGGGTTTCGGCTACGTGTTCGTGCCCGACGGCGACGCGAAATGACGCTGCTTGGGCGGGCGTTCCTGCTCATCGCCCTGCTGCTCGTCGTTTCCACCCTCGCCTCGTTCCAGATCTACCACGTCTACGAGCGCGAGCCGCGCTCGCGCGAGCTCGCGCAGCAGACCGTGAGCGTGG
>JBLMWT010000260.1:0-3984 GCA_050257375.1 Sphingomonadaceae bacterium | reverse complement strand
CCCACGCCCAGACCCTGCAGGGTCCTCTCGATGGTTCGATCCGCGCTTTTTGAGACGATGTCCTGCGTGCCGGTCGCCGACGTGAAGCCGTTCTTCATGATGACCAGTACCGCGTCGCCCTTGTTCAACAGGCTGGAGGCGACGCCCGACAGCAGGCCGTTATGCCAGAAGCCGCCGTCGCCCATGATCGCGAGTGGCCGGCGCGCCATCATGGGGCCCACGCCGGCGCTCGAGGCGAGGCTCATGCCGTAGCCGAGGATCGAGTTGCCCATCGAGAACGGCTCGAAGGTCGCGAAGGCGTGGCAGCCGATGTCGGCTGAGATATGCGGCCGACCGACTTCCCGCTCGGCGAGCTTGAGCGCCGAGAACACGGGGCGCTCGGGGCAGCCGACGCAAAAGCCCGGCGGGCGTGGCGGCAGCGACGCGCCGAGCAGCTCGGCGGCGCGCTGGCGGGTCGCGTCGACGGTCTCCAGCCAGCGCCCACCCGAAGACGCATCGACTTGCGGCGCGTGGGCGGAGAGCAGGGCGCGCAGGCCGCGCACGATGACGTCGGTCGTGTATTCGCCGGCAATCTGCAGCAGGTCCTTTCCGTGCAGCCGGGTCTGAAGGTCGGCGCGCCGCAGGATCGTCGCAATGTCCTGCTCGATGAACTCCGGTTGGCCTTCCTCGATCACGAGCACGGCGCGCTTCCCGGCGCAGAATGCCGTGATCTCTTCGGGCACGAGCGGATAAACGACGTTCAGCGCCAGGATCGGAATTCGGCAGCCCCCGAGGTCGTCGGCCAGGCCCGCGAGGCGCAGCGCCCGCAATACGTTGTTGTACAGGCCTCCCTGCACGATCAATCCCACGTCGGAGACGTCGCCCTCGAACACCTCGTTCAGGCGCTCGTCGTGAACGAAGCGCCTCGCCGCGGGCAGCCGGACGTCCGCCTTGAGCTTTTCCTGCCTGAACGTCGCGGGCGGATGCGACAAGCGGTCGTAGTTGAATGCGGCCGGAGACTCCATCGGTCGGCGCGCCGAGACCGCCGGGGCGCGATTGTGGCTCGCTGCAAATTCTCCCTGAACGTGGCACGCGCGGATGCGCAGCTCGAGCATGACCGGCGTGTTCGCGGCTTCCGACAGCTCGAAGCCCTTCTCGACCATGCGCACGATCGTGGGCAGGTTCGGCCGCGGATCGAGCAGGCAAAGCGAAGACTTGAGCGCCACCGCGTGCGTGCGCTCGAGCGCGACGCTCGCGCCCTCGCCGTAGTCCTCGCCCACCACGATGAGCGCTCCGCCCACGACGCCGGCGGTCGAAAGGTAGCTGAGCGCGTCGGAGGCGACGTTGGTGCCGACGATCGATTTCCAGGTCACCGCGCCGCGCGCCGGGTAGTTGATCGAGGCGCCGAGCATCGCCGCTGCCGAGGCCTCGTTGGTGCAGGCCTCGACGTGGACGCCTAGCGTGTCGAGATACGGCCGCGCCTGCACCATGACGTCGAGCAGGTGCGAAACCGGTGCGCCCTGGTAGCCGCCGACGTAGGCGACGCCCGATTGCAGGAGCGCCTTAGTGACCGCGAGGATGCCTTCGCCGCGGAAGGTTTCGCCCGCGCCCAGCTTGAGAAGCTCGATCTCCTCGGTGAACTGGCGTTCCATCGTCAGGCGGCCTTGCGCACGAATTTGATGGGCTTTGCCTTCGGCGGCAACGGCGCGATGCCATGCCCGGCGAGCGACCCTTCGAGGGCGCGGCCTTCCGGATCGGCGAGCGCAGCTTCGCGTGCCTTGCGGATCGCCTGGGCGCGCGCGGCGGCTTCGGCCACCACGCCGCCTTCGACCAGCGTGTCCAGGATGCGCAGGAAGTTTTCCTTGCCGCGCGCGTGCGTGTCGCCGTAGCCCTTGATCAGCCGGCCGCAGAGCGCGATCTCCAGCGCGAGCGCGGGCTCGCGCGCCGTACCGCGGATCGCAGTGAGCCAGCGCTCGATCAACGCCTGTTCCTCGGCGTAGCGCGCGCTCATGCGCCGCCACGGGCGCAGCCAGGCGAGCAGCCGCAGCAGGAGGAACCCGCTCACGCTCGTCGTCTTCACGTGCAGGCCGACGTTCATCTTGTGCGCGAGCCCACGGCGCGCCGCCCAGCGCACGACGCGTCCGGACAGGCCGCGCGGCAGCAGCGCCGCCAGCTCCTCCAGTCCGGGCTTGAGGAATTCGACGACGTGCACCGGCTCGTGCGGCTTGGCGAGCACCTCGGCGCGCACGCGCTCGAAGCGGCTGCGGCGGGTCTTGAGGTCGGCCACGCGGATCACGTCCTCGTAGCACATCCACAGCGCGAGGAAGCGGCCGGTCTCGTTGGTCAGGCGGTAGCCCGCATGTGCCTGCCCGTACTCGCGTTCCGCCTGCGCGATCGGCGCGAGGCGGTCGAGGTAGAGGCCGGCGTAGGCCATGTCCTGGAAGCCGGCGCAGCGCGCCGCGCCTTCCCCGAGGATCGCGTGCGTCTCGGGCGGAAAGCTCTTGCGCACGCGCTCGGCGGGCTCGGCCCGCAAGCGCTTTGCTTCGGCCCGGGTCGCCGGCACCGCTTCGCCCGCCGCCTGCGCGTAACCCGCGGAGAATCCGGCGAGGCTCGCTTCCGCCCCCTTGCCGGAGGCGCGGATCGCCGCCTCGCACGCGGCGCGCGGCAGCGGCAGGGCGCCCGAGCCGGCGAGCGCGCCGAACATGACCGCGCTGATCACGGTTCCGGCCTGCGCGGCCAGCGCCTGCATGTCGATCAGCACCGTGCGCCTGGCGAGCTCGCGCGCCGCCTTGACGATGCGCTCGCCGTCGACTCGGCCGTCGCCCATCGCCATCTTCTCGGCGGTGGTGTAGATGCGGTGCGTCGAGGCGATGAGCGTGGTGCGGTCCGGCGTCACGAAGCCGTTTTGCATTGCGCGCGCGGCCTCGAGTAGCTCGGAGGCGACCATCACGTCGACGAAGCTCGGCGCCGGGGCGAGCGTCATCACCGGGCGGCGATCGCCGAGCTCGGCGGCCTTGACGGGATAGATCTCCAGATAATAGGTGGTCGCCCCGGTGCGCTGCGCGACGCCCGGGATCGAGGTGCTCTGCACGGGGTAGTCCTGCGCGGTGGCCGCGGCGATGATCCAGTCGGCGAGCACGCCGCCGCCTTCGCCGCCGAGCGCGGCGACCAGCACGGTGATGGGACGTTCGGGAAGTTTCATGTGAGCCTCGTGTTTCAAGCCGGCTGCAGCCAGCCGATGAAGGTTTGGCGGATGCGGTGCAGCAGCCGGTCCCAGCGGGTGGGGTTCTGGACGATCTCGGCGCGGTAAAACGACGGGCACAGGATCGCGGCATGCGCCACCTCGCCGCACAGGCCGCAGCCCACGCAGCCGTTGTTCACCTGCGCCACCGGGTCGACCTTAAGGGGATCGGAGGCATCCTTGATCGTGAGCGACGGGCAGCCCGAGAGCCGGATGCAGGAGTGGTCCCCCGAGCACACGTCCTCGTCCACGCCGAAGCGCGTGCGGACCACGCGCTTCCCCGCCTTGAGCGCGGCGGCGAGCTGGGGGCGGACGCGCCGCTGGCGCTCGAGCTGGCACTCGCCCTCGGCGATGATGACCTTCAGCCCCGGGTAGTCGGTGCTCATCGCCTCTTTAAGCGTATCGGCCACCTCGCCCACGTGGTAGTTGTGCACCGTCTTCATCCACCCCACGCCCAGACCCTGGAGCGCGCGCTCGATGCTCATGTCGGGCGCCTTGTGCGCGGTGTGCTGCGGCGAGGAGGGGATCTCCTGCGTCCCGGTCGCCGAGCTGTAGCCGTTCTTCATGATGACGAGGATGCCGTCATCCTTGTTGAACACCGCGTTGGCGACGCCCGAGGTGAGCCCGTTGTGCCAGAAGCCGCCGTCGCCCATGATGGTCACCGAGCGCCGGCCGAACATCGGCTGGACGGCCGAATTGGAGGCGAGGCCGAGGCCGTAGCCGAGCACGGTGTGGCCGATGTTGAACGGCGGCAGCGTGGAGAA
>JBLMWT010000259.1:0-3464 GCA_050257375.1 Sphingomonadaceae bacterium | reverse complement strand
TCGAAGCTGTGGGCCGAGCGCGTCTCGCCGGTCACCGCGTCGCTCGTCCAGCGCATGCTCGCGGCCGGAATGATCATCCTGGGCAAGACGCACTCGGTCGAGTTCGCGATGGGCAGCTTCGGCACCAACCGCCACATGGGCACGCCCTGGAACCCGTGGGACGCCGCGACGCACCGCGCGCCGGGCGGATCGAGCTCGGGCACCGGGGTCGCGGTGGCGGCGCGCCTCGCGCCCTGGGGCATCGGCACCGACACCGGCGGCTCGGTGCGCATCCCGTCGTCGTGGTGCGGCATCGTGGGCCTGAAGACCACCATCGGGCGCGTGAGCTGCGAAGGCGTGCTGCCGCTCAGCACGACGCTCGACACGCCGGGCCCGATGGCGCGCTCGGTGGAGGACGCGGCGCTGCTCTACCAGGTGCTCTCGGGCGACGATCCCTTCGCGCGGCTGCGCGCGGGCGTGCGCGGCCTGCGCCTCGCGCGCATGCCCGCCGCCGAGCGCGCCGGCTGCGAGCGCGAGGTGCTCGCGGCCTACGACGCCTCGCTCGGGCTGCTCGCCGGGCTCGGGGCGACGATCATCGACGTCGAGCTGCCGCGGCGCTTCGCCGAGATGGGCACGCTCGTCGGGCGCATCATCGGCGCCGAGGGCTACTCGTTCGTGGGCGCGCTGACCGACGACCCCTCGCTGCCGCTGGACGACGACGTGCGCCCGCGCATCGGCATCGGGCGCGGCATGAGCGCGAAGGACTACCTGCTCGCGCTGCGCAGCCGCGACGCGATCAAGCGCGAGTTCGCCGCCGCGCTCGAGGACGCGGACGCGCTGCTCACGCCGACCACCGCGACCGTGGCGCCGCCGGTGGCCTCGATCGACCAGTCGGGCACCGCCGCCGGCTTCACCCGGCCGGTGAACCTGCTCGACTGGTGCGCGCTCGCGCTGCCGAACGGGCGCGGGGCGGCGGGCATGCCGACCTCGCTGCAGATCGCCTGCCGGGGCCGCGACGAGGCGACCGCGCTCAGGATCGGCTGGGCCTACGAGCAGGCCGCGGGCTGGCAGAGCGCCGCGCCGGAAGAGTGGTAAGCTGACCGCGCCATGAGCACGCTGTTTCGCTACACGCTGCCGGTGACCGAGACCAACTGGAACTTCGGCGGCACGGGCGAGACCTCGTTCACCTGGAACTACGACGCCGCGAACGAAGACCTGCTCAGGCTGTACGCCAAGGGCAAGCAGCAGCAGTGGGACGCCGACAAGCGGATCGACTGGAGCCTGGAGGTCGATCCCGACGATCCGATGCAGATGGACGAGAGCGTGATTCCGCTCTACGGCACCCCGCTATGGGAGCGCCTGTCCGAGACGCAGAGGTCCGACCTGCGCTATCACAGCCAGGTGTTCAACCTGTCGCAGTTCCTGCACGGCGAGCAGGGCGCGCTCATCTGCGCGGCGCGCATCGTGCAGGACGTGCCGACGATCGAATCGAAGTTCTACGCCGCCACACAGGTGATGGACGAAGCGCGCCACGTCGAGGCCTATCGCCGGCTGCTCACCGAGAAGTTCCGTTTCGTCTATCCGATCTCCAGGCCGCTCAAGCAGCTGATCGAGCAGGCGCTCACCGACTCGCGCTGGGACTTCACCTACCTCGGCATGCAGGTGCTGATCGAGGGCCTGGCGCTGGTCGCGTTCCAGCGAATCCGCGACTACGCGAAGAACCCGCTGTGCCGCGCGGTGAACGCCTACGTGATGCAGGACGAGGCGCGCCACGTCGCCTTTGGGCGCCTCGCGCTGCGCGAGTACTACCCGCAGCTCACCGACGCCGAGCGGCGCGAGCGCGAGGAGTTCGTGATCGAGGGCTCGGTCCACCTGCGCGACCGCTTCAACTCCCCGGAGATGTGGGAGCGCCTCGGCTTCGACTTCCAGAAAGACGTGCTGCCGCTGCTGGAGACTTCCGACGGGCAGGTGCGCTTCCGGAAGCGCCTGTTCAGCCGCATCGTGCCGATCGTCAAGGATATCGGGTTGTGGAGCGAGCGCGTGCAGCAGCTGTACGCGAGCTTCGGCGTGCTGCACTACGCCGAGCGCAACGCGCAGGAGATGCTCGACCACGACGCGCAGGTCGCCGAGGAGTTCGACCGGCTGCTCGGGCGCCGGAAGGACACCGCATGGTGAGCGTGAAACGCATGATGCTGGACGTGCTCAAGCCACACCAGCCGAACGGGCTGGAATTCGCAACCGCGATCGCCGACAAGTCGCCGGGCGCGCGCGTCAAGCTGACCGTGGCTGCGGTCGACGAGCGGACCGAGAGCGTGGTGATCGTGGTCGAGGGCGAGCGCCTGGACTTCGAGGCGATTCGCGAGGTGATCGCGAACCTCGGCGGCTCGATCCACAGCATCGACGAGGTCGAGGTCGCGAGCAACGCCGCGCGCGCGGCGCGCCGCTAGGGCAGGGTCGGGTGTTCGCGCAGCTGCGCGTGCTGCTGCACATCACGCGCTCGCACCTGATCGCGCGCCGCTACTTCGTGGTGAACGGCTTCGACGGCGCGCTCACCATGGTCGGACTGCTGGTCGGCTTCGAGGTGAGCGGCACGGCCGACCTGGCGGTCATCCTGAACGTGTGCCTCGGCGCGGCGATCGCGCTCGGGGTGAGCGGCGTGAGTAGCGCCTATATCAGCGAGGCGGCCGAGAAGCGCAGCGAGCTGCGCGCGCTCGAGCGCGCGATGCTCTCCGACCTGCGCGACACGGCCTACGGGCGCGGCACGCGCGTGCTGCCGCTCGTGATCGCGCTGGTGAACGGCTCGGCGCCGCTCGTCATGGCGCTTGCGATCATCGCGCCCGTCTGGGCGGCGCACGCCGGGCTGCAGCTGCCGCTCGCGCCGCTGCACGCCGCGCTCGCGGTGGCGCTCCTGCTCGTATTCCTGCTCGGCGTCTACCTCGGACGCATCAGCGGCACCTTCTGGCTGTGGGCCGGGCTGCGCACGTTGCTGATCGCCGTACTGACCGCGGCTCTGGTGATGCTCGTCGGCCCGCGCTAGAGTTGACGGATGGCTATTCGTATCGTGAGGCTGGGCAGCCCGCGCGCGCAAGGCGAGGGCACGCGCATCGGGACCGTGCGCCGCCCGCCGCGCGGCGTGCCGAAGGCGAAGTTCGCTTCGCAGAACTGGTACGACGTCTGGTACCCGACGCTGGCGCCGAGCGTGCCGACCATGCACGCTGCGCAGAAGGCGACGACCGAACACGAGTGGAACGCGTTCAAGAGGAAATACCGCTCGGAAATGTCCAAGTCCGATGCCAGCCGCGCGCTGGACGTGCTCGCGGCGCTGTCGCGGCACGCGAATTTCTCGGTCGGCTGCTACTGCGAGGACGAGGCGCGCTGCCACCGCTCGGTGCTGCGCGAGCTGCTCGCCGAGCGCGGCGCGGAGCTCAAGTAGGCGCGCGATGAGCTACAGGGTCACGATCGAGCAGAAGTCCGGCTACTTGCAC
>JBLMWT010000258.1:0-3347 GCA_050257375.1 Sphingomonadaceae bacterium | reverse complement strand
GCGCCGCGTCGCCGCGGCACGCACGCTACACGAATTCGACGACGTCGTGACCGCGCCGCTGCACGGCTTCCGGGACGCCGACGAATACTGGTCGCGCGCCTCGTCGGCGCCGTGGCTGGCGACGATCCGCGTCCCGACGCTGGTGCTGAATGCACGGAACGACCCGTTCCTGCCCGCCGGGGCGCTCGTCGCGGCGACCCGCGCCGCCTCGAGCGACGTCACGCTCGAGTTTCCCGCGACCGGCGGACACGTCGGTTTTCCCGCGCGCCGCGACTGGCTGTCGCGACGCATACTGGAGTTCCTCGAGCAACCATGAAAGTCCCCGCAGAGATCTTCCGCGCCTACGACATCCGCGGCATCGTCGGACGATCGCTCACCCCGGAGGTCGTCCGCGCGATCGGCCGCGCCCTGGGCACGCTGGGACGGCAGCGCGCCGCGCCGCGCTTCGCGCTGGGGCGCGACGGACGGCATTCGGGACCGGAGCTCGCCGAAGCGATCGCACAGGGCCTGGTCGCGGCGGGTGCCGAGGCGATCGACCTCGGCATGGTGCCCACGCCGGTCGCCTACTTCGCAGCGCATCACTTGCGTTGCGGCAGCTGCGTCATGGTGACCGGCAGCCACAATCCGCCCGAGTACAACGGCCTCAAGATGGTGGTGGCGGGCGAAACGCTCTCGGGCGACGCGATCCAGGCGCTGCGCCGCAGCATCGAGACCGGAGAGCTCGCCTCGGGGACGGGGGCGCGTAGCGCGGCCCAGGTGAGCGACGCCTACGTCGAGCGCATCGCGAATGACGTCAAGCTCGCGCGCCCGCTGCGCATCGCGATCGACTGCGGCAGCGGCGTCGCCGGATTGCTCGCGCCGCGCCTTTACCGGCGCCTAGGCTGCGAGGTCACGGAGCTTTACTGCGAGGTCGATGGCGACTTCCCGCATCACCATCCCGACCCCTCGCAGCCGGAAAACCTCGCCGACCTGATCGAGGCGCTGCGTAGCGGAGCGGGCGAACTCGGGCTCGCGTTCGACGGCGACGGCGACCGGCTCGGAGTGGTCACGCGCGACGGGGAGATCATCTACCCCGACCGTCAGCTGATGCTGTTCGCGGCGGACGTGCTCGCGCGCAACCCGGGCGCCGAGATCATCTACGACGTGAAGTCGACGCGCCTGCTCGCACCGTGGATCGAACGGCACGGCGGCCGCCCGCTCGTGTGGAAGACCGGGCACTCGCTCGTCAAGGCGAAGCTGAAGGAAACCGGCGCCCCGCTCGCCGGGGAGATGTCCGGCCACACGTTTTTCAAGGAACGCTGGTACGGCTTCGACGACGCCCTTTATGCCGGCGCCCGGCTGCTCGAGATACTCTCCCGCGAGCCCGATGCGAGCCGGGTGCTCAAGGCGCTGCCGAATGCGCCTTCGACGCCCGAGCTGCACTGGAAGCTCGCCGAAGGCGAACCCCATGCCCTGGTCGCGCAACTGCAGAAGACCCGCCCGTTTCCCGGCGCGGCGCGCATCGTCACGATCGACGGCGTGCGCGTCGAATACGCCGACGGCTTCGGTCTGGCACGCGCCTCGAATACCACGCCGGTGATCGTATTGCGCTTCGAGGCCGACACGCGCGAGGCGCTGGCGCGCATCCAGGAGGAGTTTCGGCGCGCGCTCGCGCCGCTCAAGCCGGAAGCGCCTCTGCCTTTCTAGCGAGACCGCGCCGGTAGCGTGCGAGGTCCTGCGCGCTGCGCAGCTCGACGCCGAGCAGCTTCGACAGATTGAGCAGGATCATGTCGGAGACCTTCTTCTCCCAGGAACGGTCGAAGCAAATTTGCGCATCCAGCCAGCGCTCGAGCCACTGGGGGTCGGGCAACCGGCTCTGGATCGTGTCGCGCGGGTAGAGCTCGCGTCGCACGTGCAGGTTGGTCGGATGCAGCGGCTTGCCGGCCCGCGCCGCCGCGCTCATCAGCACGCCGATCTTGGCGAAAGCGCGCCGCGCCTCGTCGCCATCCCGCTCCAGCGCGCGCCGCATGTACTGCAGGTAAGCGCCACCGTGGCGCGCCTCGTCGCGCGCGATCAGGCCATAGATGTGCCGGATCACCGGCTCGCGATGCCACTTGGTGGCGCGCCGGTACCAATGGTTCAGCCGGATCTCGCCGCAGAAGTGCAGCATCAGCGTCTCGAGCGGCGGCGCCGGGTCGAAGGCGAAGCGCACTGCATGCAGCTCCGCCTCAGTCGGCGCGAGCTCGGGCCGGAAGCGCCGCAGATACTCGATCAGCACCAGCGCGTGCTTCTGCTCCTCGTAGAACCACACCGACATGAAGGCCGAAAAGTCGCTGTCGTGCGCATTGTCGCGCAGGAACATCTCGGTGGCCGGCAGCGCCGCCCACTCGGTGACGGCATTCATCTTGATGGTGAGCGCCTGCTCGTCGGTCAGGAGCTCCGGCTGGAACGCGTCCCAAGGCACGTCCTCGCTCATGTTCCAGCGCACGCGCTCGAGCGACTTGAAAATTTCCGGATAGAGCATGTTGGTCATAATTTCACGCTGCCTCGGCGTGCGTGCGGCGCCACTCCGCGAGCGCGCCACCGATCTGGGCCAGGTCGGAGAATACCCTGACTCCCGAAGGGGGACGTTTGAGGCGCGCGGCGCCCGCACCCCCGCACCAAAGCTCGAGCGCCGCCGGCAGCGCGCCGCGCAAGGCGGCGACGGCCTCCTGAAGCGCGGCAGCCGGATAGCTGGCGCTCACTGAGAGCGCCACGATGTCGGGGCGCTTGGCGATTGCCGCAGCGAGCAGCTCGCTCACGGGCGTTTGCACGCCGAGCGAAACGCACTCCGCGCCCTCGAGCGTGCAGGCCGCCTCGGCCATCAGCAGGCCCAGGCCATGCTGCTCGCCCGATGGCGTCGACAGCAGTACGCGCGGCGCACCGCTGGCAACCTGCGCCTGGCCGATCGCCTGACGCAGCACCGCCTGAAGCTGCTCGGTGAAGAGATGCTCCTCGAACACGTGGATCTCTCCGCGCGTCCACGCCTCGCCCACGAGCACTGCAAGCGGCGCCGCAGTTTCCGTGAGAAATCGGTATAGCCCCTCGCGTACGACCACCTGGGTCAGCTCGCGGCGCAGCTCGCCGGTCTGGTGCGTCTTGAGCAGGTACAGCGCCAAGTCATGAAGGGCGCTGCGCGGCGCCGCCGTGGACGTTCCGGCCGCCCGCGCCTCGAGCTCGGTGTTCGACATGGCGAAAATGCGGCCCGGCCGCAGCCCCTGATCCATCAAGCGGCGAATCCGGTGCAGGCGCGCCACCTGATCCGCCGGATATACGCGCTCACCGTGAGCATTGCGCCCCGGCTGCGGAAAACCGTAGCGCCGCTCCCA
>JBLMWT010000257.1:0-4472 GCA_050257375.1 Sphingomonadaceae bacterium | reverse complement strand
CAGTCGGCGGCGCATGCGAATCTCCTTGTCCTTGTCGAGCAGCGAAATCTTGATGCCGTCCACCTTGGCGGCATTGCGTCCCAGGACTTCGAGGCAGGTGTCCATCGCCGCATCGTGGTCCTTCGCGCCCCAGTAGCCCTCGAGCGCGGGATCGAACATCTCGCCCAGCCAGTGGATGATCACCGGCTGCCTGACCTGGGAAAGGATGCGGTCGTAGACGCGTGCGTAATCGTCCGGCGAGCGGGCGCTCGCCGCGAGCGCGCGGCTCGCCATGAGCACGATGCGCCCGCCGAGCGCCTCGATCGCGCCGCACTGCTCCTCATAGGCAGCGACGATCCTGTCGATCGGGTGCGCGCCCGGCGCCAGGTGGTCGGTGCCGGCGCCCGAGGCCACCTCGCCCGCCCCGTCGGCGAGCGTGCGCCGGATCAGCTCGAGCGAGCTCGGCCAGTCGAGGCCCATGCCGCGCTGCGCGGTATCCATCGCCTCGGCGATGCCCAGGCCCCAGGACCACAGGTGCCGCCGGAAGGCGAGCGTCGCATCCCAGTCGATCGCCGCCTCGAGCCAGGGCTCCTTCGCCGACAGCGGATCGGCGACGACGTGCGCCGCGGCGAGCGCGCGCCGCGTGAAGGCGCGGGACGGTCTTGCGAAGCGCTTGGGCTCGCGCACCGCGTACGGCTCCATGCGGCCGCTCGCCGCCGGAAGGTCGATGCTCAGGATGGTGTCGCGCTTCATGGCTCAGGGCTTCAGTCTAGGCACGTCGAGCCATTTTTTCAGCCGCCAGCTCTTCAGGCCAAGCTCGGCGAGCTGCACGCCCTTGGCGCCCTCGAGCAGGCCCCAGCGGAACGGGCCTTCGCCCGCGACGTGCTTCAGGAACAGCTCCCACTCGACCTTGAACGCGTTGCCGGTGTCCTCGTCGGGCACTTCCTTCCAGCCGGCGAAGAAGTCGATCGGCTGCGGGATATCCGGATTCCACACCGGCTTCGGCGTCTCGGCGTAGGACTGAGTGAAGCAGCGCCGCAGGCCGGCCACCGCGCTCCCCTCGGTGCCGTCGACCTGCAGCGTGAGCAGGTCGTCGCGCCGCACGCGCACCGCCCAGGACGAGTTGAAATGGGCGACGACACCTCCCGCGAGCCGGAAGGTCGCATAGGCCGCGTCGTCGGCCGTCGCCTTGTACTTCTTGCCGACCTCGTCCCACCGGTGAGGGATGTGCGTCGCGCCGAGGCAGCTCACGGCCTGCACCTCGCCGAAGAGGTTATCCAGCACGTAGCGCCAGTGGCACAGCATGTCGAGGATGATCCCCCCGCCGTCCTTCCTGCGGTAGTTCCAGGACGGGCGCTGCGCGGGCACGCGGTCGCCTTCGAAGACCCAGTAGCCGAACTCGCCGCGCACCGACAGCAGCCGACCGAAGAAGCCCTCGTCGCGCAGCTTCTTCAGCTTGAGCAAACCGGGCAGCCAGAGCTTGTCCTGCACCACGCCGTGCTTGACGCGCGCCTTCTTCGCCGCGGCGTACAGGTCCTTCGCCTCGGCGAGCGTGGTGGCGACCGGCTTCTCGCAGTAGATGTGCTTGCCGGCGCGGATGGCGCGCTTCAGCAAGCGCGGGCGCAGCTGCGTCGAGGCGGCGTCGAAGAAGATCTCGTCGTCGCGGCTCTCGAGCGCGGCGTCCAGGTCGGTGGTCCAGCGCGCGATGCCGTGCGTGCGCGCGAGCTCCTCGAGCTTCACGGCGTTGCGTCCGACGAGCAGCGGGTCGGGCATGAGCCGCGTGCCGTCCTTCAGCGCGACGCCGCCCTGCTTGCGGATCTCGAGGATTGAGCGCACGAGGTGCTGGTTGGTGCCCATGCGGCCGGTGACCCCGTGCATGACGATGCCGATGCGCTTTTCGCCCATGTGTCCCTACCGTTTCAATCCGTTCAGGATCAGGTTGGTGATATGCCGCTTGCGCGCGGCGAGCGCGCGCGGCGCCATCAGGTCGCGCGCGAAGATGCCGGACAGGGTGTAGCGGTTCGAGAGGTAGAAGTAGCCCTCGCCCGCGATCGAGATGTAGAGCTGCACCGGGTCGACACCGCGCCGGAACAGCCCCGCGCGCTCGCCGCGGCGCAGGATATCGCGCAGCGTTTCGACCAGCGGCGCATGCAGCCGGTGCACGCGCCGCGAGCGCGCGACGTGGTGGCCCTTGTACTGGTTCTCGCTCGCGAGCAGCGCGAGGAACTCGGGGTGCTCGAGGCAGTAGTCCCAGCTGAAGCCCACCAGGCGCTTGAGCGCCGCGCGCGGATCGCGGTGGCCGAGGTCCAGCCCTCGCTCGGCGCTGCGGATGCGCTCGTAGCTCGCCTCGAGCACGGCGAGGAACAGGTCCTCCTTCGAGCCGAAGTAGTAGTACAGCATCCGCTTGTTGGCGCCCGCGCGCGCTGCGATGCGATCGACGCGCGCCCCGGCCAGGCCCTCGCGCGCGAACTCGGCGGTGGCCGCTTCCAGGATCTTGCGGCGCATCCGTTCCGGGTCGCGGCCGTTTCTCATTCCATGCCCAGCAGCCGGTAGATGCGCCGCGTGTACTCGCCGAAGCGCTCGTGCGTCTTGATGTCGAGCGTGCGCGGATGAGGCAGCTCGACCTCGAAGTTGTCCGCCATGCGCGCCGGGCCGGCGGTGAGCACGACGACGCGCGTGCCCAGGAAGACCGCCTCCGAGATACCGTGCGTGACGAACACGATCGTCTTACCGGCTTCCTTCCAGATGCGCAGCAGCTCGAGGTTCATCTTCTCGCGCGTGAGCGCGTCGAGCGCGCCGAACGGCTCGTCCATCAGCACGAGCTTCGGATCGTGCACCAGCGCGCGCGCGATGGCGGCGCGCTGCTGCATCCCTCCCGAGAGCTCGTAGGGGTACTTGTCCTCGTAGCCGGCGAGGCCGACGAGCGCGAGCAGCTCGCGCGCCCGGCCGCGCGCCTCCGCTCTCGGCAGGCCGAGGATCTCCGCGGGCAGCAGCACGTTTTCGAGGATGCGGCGCCACTTGAGGAGCAGCGGCGCCTGGAACACCATGCCGACGTCCCGCGCCGGATTGAACGGATGCGTCGCGGAGCCGATGCGCAGCTCGCCGCCGTCGCGCGGGTGCAGGCCGGCGAGGATCTTCAGAAGGGTCGACTTGCCGCAACCCGACGGGCCGACGAGCGCGACGAGCTCTCCCGGCATGACGTCGAAGCTCGCGTCCGAGATCGCCGGGTGCCCGCCGTAGTCCTTGCGCACCCCGGCGAGGTGGATGAAGGGCTCAGCCAATGCGCGCGTCCTTGGGCACGAGCAGCCGCTCGAGCACGAGCACGACACCATACAGCAGCATGCCGATCAGCGTGATCAGCACGACGGCCATGAACATCGCCGGCGTGTCGAGCGTCACCTGCACCTGCAGCATGAGGTAGCCGAGCCCCTTGTCCGAGCCGAGGAACTCGCCCACGATCGCGCCCGCCACCGCGAGGATCGCGCCGACCTTCATGCCCGAGAAGATGTACGGTAGCGCTCCGGGCAGCTGGATCTTGGTGAACAGCTGCCAGCGCGAGCCCTTCAGCGAGCGCACGAGGTCGAGGAGCTCGGGCTCGATCTCGCGCAGCCCGCGCGCCGTGGTGAGCAGGATCGGGAATACCGCGATCGAGAACGCCATGATCGAGTTCGGCAGCACGCCGTACTTGAACCACACGATGATCAGCGGCCCGAGCGCCACCTTGGGAATCATATTGAGCGATACGAGCAGCGGCATGAAGAACGCCTCGAGCGTCTTCGACCAGCTGAATGCGAGCGCGAGCGCCACGCCGAACGCGAGCGCGAGCAGGTAGCCGCCGAAGATCTCCGTGCCGGTCACGGCGACGTTCGTCCACCAGCTGTATTTCGGCTGGAGCAGCGCCTCGAGCGTCGCGCCCGGCGAGGGCATCACGAACTTCGGCACGTTGCCGAGCCGCACGAACAGGTACCAGGCGAGCAGCAGAGCGAGGTGCGCGAGCAGCGCGAGCGTCCAGCGTGCGAGCTTGGAGTTCATGAGAGCCACCTGTCGAGGTTCGTGCGCACGAAGGCGTCGTCCGAGAGGTCGGCATGCTCGCGGTATACGCGGTCGATCTCCTCGGACTGGCCGGGGGAGAGCTTCTCGTCCGGGTCCAGGCACCAGGTGCCGGCGAGCAGCCCCTGGCGGCGCAGCACCTCGTGGCAGCCGGGAATGCAGCCCGCGAAGTTGTGCGCGACGTCGAAGAAGGCGCTGTTGCAGTCGGTGATGCGCGCATCGAGCGCGAGCAGGTCCTCGTCGATCGGCCCACGGCGCACGCGCTCGAGGATGTCGACCGCAGTGCGGGTCCACACGCTCCAGTGCCCGAGCAGCCCGCCGCGGATGCGCACGCGCACCGTCTCCTCGCCGCGCCGCACGTCGAACGGCACCGCGAGATCGAGCAGGATGTGATCGTCGTTGCCGGTATAGAGCGCGATGCGGTCCTCGGCGCGCGCGGCGAC
>JBLMWT010000256.1:0-11195 GCA_050257375.1 Sphingomonadaceae bacterium | reverse complement strand
AGCGAGGACTTGCCCGAGCCGGACACGCCGGTCACCACCACCAGCTCGCCGGTCGGGATCGCGAGCGAGAGGTTCTTCAGGTTGTTCTGGCGCGCGCCGCGGACGACGATCGCTTCGGCGGGAGGGGTTTCGGGTTTCACACGTGAGGAATGCCGGGGGGAGGCGTATTGTTATAGTGTCGGCAGCTGGGCGCAAGGAGATGCCTTGAAAGTGCGCAATCTGCTGTTTCTCTTGGCGCTCCTCGCCGGTGCGGCGCAGGCGCGCGCTGCGCCCGTGCTGGTGCTGACGATCGACGGCGCGATCGGTCCGGCGACCGCGGACTACGTGCACCGCGGCCTGGAAGCGGCGGTCAAGGACGGCGCGCAGCTCGTGGTGCTCAAGATGGACACCCCGGGCGGCCTGGACACCGCGATGCGCTCGATCATCAAGGACATCCTCGCCTCGCCGGTGCCGGTCGCGGCCTACGTCGCACCCTCGGGCGCGCGCGCCGCGAGCGCCGGCACCTACATCCTGTATGCGAGCCACTTCGCGGCCATGGCGCCGGCGACCAATCTGGGCGCGGCCACGCCGATCGCGATCGGTGCGCCCTCTGCGCCCGCGCCCGAGAAGGGCGACAAGAAGGGCGCCAAGAAGGGCAAGGGAGAGGAGGGCGGCAGCACGCTCGAGCACAAGATGGTCAACGACGCCTCGGCCTACATCCGCGGCCTGGCGCAGAAGCGCGGTCGCAACGCCGAATGGGCCGAGCGCGCGGTGCGCGAGGCGGTCAGCCTGCCAGCCGAGGAGGCGGCGAAGATCCACGTCGTCGACTTCATCGCCGACAGCGTGCCGGCGCTGCTCGCGAAGCTCGACGGCCGCACGGTGACGGCGGGCGGCGTGGAGCGCACGCTGCACCTGGCGGACGCGAAGGTCGAGGACTACGAGGTCGGCTGGCGCACGCGGCTGCTCGGCATCATCACCAATCCGAGCGTCGCCTACATCCTGGTGCTGCTCGGCATCTATGCGGTGCTCTACGAGTTCTCCAATCCGGGTCTGGTGCTGCCCGGCGTGGTCGGGGCGATTTGCATCCTGCTGGCGATGTACGCGTTCCAGCTCCTGCCGGTGAACTACGCGGGGCTGGCGCTCATTCTGCTCGGCATCGCGTTCATGGTGGCGGAGGCATTCGTGCCGGCGTTCGGCTCGCTCGGGGTCGGCGGGGTGATCGCGTTCGTCATCGGCTCGATCATCCTGATCGACACCGACGCGCCGGGCTTCGACATCCCCTACGCGCTGATCGGCGGCATCGCCGCGGCGAGCGCGGCGTTCCTGATTTTCGTGGTCGGCATGCTGGTCAAGGGCCGCAGGCGCCCGGTGGTGACGGGGCGCGAGGAGCTGATCGGCGCGAGCGGCGTCGCGCTCGAGGACTTCAGCGGCGAGGGTTGGACGCGCGTGCATAGCGAGAACTGGCGCGCGCGCGCAAACGTGCCGGTGCGCAAGGGCGATGCGCTGCGCGTCACGGCGATCGAGGGCCTGGTGCTGGAGGTCGTTCCCGAACCGGGCCGGGACAACGCAAAGGGAAACCAGTCATGACATTCACCCTCGGAATCATCGTGGTCGTCATCGTCGTCGTGATCTCGTCGCTGCGCGTCCTGCGCGAGTACGAGCGCGGCGTGATCTTCATGCTCGGCCGCTTCCACGCGGTGAAGGGACCCGGCCTGATCATCGTCATTCCGGGCATCCAGCAGATGGTGCGCATGGACCTGCGCACGCTGGTGCTCGACGTGCCGAGCCAGGACGTGATCTCGCGCGACAACGTATCGGTCAAGGTGAACGCGGTAGTGTATTTCCGGGTCGTCGATCCGGCCAAGGCGGTGATCCAGGTGGCCGATTTCCTCGCCGCGACCAGCCAGCTCGCGCAGACCACGCTGCGCGCGGTGCTCGGCAAGCACGAGCTCGACGAGATGCTCGCCGAGCGCGACAAGCTCAACCTCGACATTCAGACGGTGCTCGACACTCAGACCGATGCCTGGGGCATCAAGGTCTCCAACGTCGAGATCAAGCACGTCGACCTGAACGAGACGATGGTGCGCGCGATCGCGCGCCAGGCCGAAGCCGAGCGCGAGCGGCGCGCCAAGGTGATCTACTCCGAGGGCGAGCTGCAGGCGGCCGAGAAGCTCCTGCAGGCGGGCCAGATGCTCTCCACCCAGCCGCAGGCCATGCAGCTCAGATACCTGCAGATCCTCACCGAGATCGCGGGCGACAAGAGCAATACGATCGTCTTCCCGGTGCCGATCGACCTGATGCGGTCTTTCATGGATCTAACGAAGCGCACGACAAGCTGAGCACGGGCGGTTTCTTGAGTTAGATCAACTCCGCAGCGCCGGGGCGGCGCAGACTGCGGGCATGCGTGCTCCCGACCCGCTCGCCGTCGCTGCGCAGCCCGCGGATGCGCTACTGCACTCGGCGCTGGCGCGCCTGACGCAGGGCATTTCGCCGGCGTCGATCGCGGGGGCGTACCTCGACTGGGCGGCGCATCTCGCAGGCTCGCCGGCCAAGTGGCAGGAGCTGCTCGTCAAGGCGCAGCGCAAGTCGAGCCGCTTCGCGCTCTACGCCGCGCAGCCTGCGGGCAGCTGGGAACCCTGCATCGAGCCGCTGCCGCAGGACCGGCGCTTCGCGCACCCCGACTGGCGCGCCTGGCCCTTCAACCTGATGCAGCAGGGCTTCCTGCTGGCTCAGCAGTGGTGGTGGAACGCGACCACAAGCGTGCGCGGCGTCCAGCCGCACCACGAGCAGCTGGTCGAGTTCATGACGCGGCAGTGGCTGGACATGTTTTCGCCGTCCAACTTCCCGCTCACCAACCCCGAGGTGCTGCGCGAAACGGCGCATCGCGCCGGCGCGAACCTCGTACAGGGCGCGATGAACTGGTGGGACGATGCGCTGCGGCTCGCGGCGAATCGCCCGCATGCGGGGCTGGAACGCTGGCGCGTGGGCGAGAACCTCGCCGTGACGCCGGGCAAGGTGGTGTACCGCAACCACTTGATCGAGCTGATCCAGTACGCGCCGCAGACCACGTCGGTGCGCCCGGAGCCGCTGCTCATCGTGCCGTCCTGGATCATGAAGTACTACATCCTCGACCTGCAGCCGCACAACTCGCTCGTGAACTTTCTCGTCCAGCGCGGCTACAGCGTGTTCATCATCTCCTGGAAGAATCCGACCGCGCGCGAGCGCGAGCTCGGCCTCGAGGACTACATCCGCAGCGGCGTCCTGGCGGCGCTGGGCGCGATCGCCAAGATCGTCCCCGGCACGCGCGCGCACGCGCTCGGCTATTGCCTGGGCGGCACGATTCTGACGATGGCCGCCGCGCTGCTCGCGCGCGAAGGTGACGAGCGGCTGGCGACGCTGTCGCTGCTCGCTGCGGAGACCGACTTCGAGGAGCCGGGGGAGCTGTCGCTGTTCATCGACGAGAGCCAGGTGAGCTTTCTCGAGGACATGATGTTCACGCGCGGCTACCTGGACGGCAAGGAGATGGCCGGCGCCTTTGCGCTGCTCGGCTCGCGGGACCTGGTCTGGTCGCGGATGGTGCACGATTACCTGATGGGCCGGCGCGACGAGGTGAGCGACCTGATGGC
The DNA here is from genome assembly GCA_050257375.1 of Sphingomonadaceae bacterium. Taxonomy (GTDB): domain Bacteria; phylum Pseudomonadota; class Gammaproteobacteria; order Burkholderiales; family SG8-39; genus DAHVFK01. The sequence goes on along the minus strand of JBLMWT010000256.1, from coordinate 7,590 downwards.
CTGGAACGCCGACGCGACGCGCATGCCTTTCCGCATGCACAGCGAGTACCTGCGCCGCCTGTACCTCGGCAACGACTTCACCGAGGGGCACTTCGTGGTCGAGGGAAAGCCGATCGCGCTGTCGGACATCCGCGTGCCGATCTTCGCCGTCGGCACCGAGCACGACCACGTCTCGCCGTGGCGCTCGGTGTACAAGGTCAACTTGTTCGCCGACACCGACGTGACCTTTCTGCTGACCAGCGGCGGGCACAACGTCGGCGTCGTCAATCCGCCGGGCGGTTTCGCCGGTGCGAGCTTCCAGGTCGCGACGCGCGGCAAAGAGGATCGCTACGTCGACCCCGAGACCTGGCACGAAGCGACGCCGGTTCGCAAGGGTTCCTGGTGGCCGGAGTTCGCCGCCTGGCTGGACGCGCGCTCGCGGCCCGCTGCGGCGCCGCCCCCGATGGGAGCCACCGACAAGGGCCTGCCGCCGCTGTACGACGCGCCGGGGCGCTATGTCCTCGAGGAGTGAGCAGGTCGGGGTCGTCGATCAGGTGTCCGGACCGGTGGTCGACGTCGCCTGTGGCGGCGTGCTGCCCGCTCTGCACGACGCGCTGCACGTGGAGTTCGACGGCGGCGCGCGCGTCCTCGAGGTGCACCGGCATCTCGACGCGCGCCGGCTGCGCGCGGTCGCGCTGCACGGCACCGCCGGCCTGAAGCGCGGCGCGCCCGTGTTTGGCACGGGCGGACCCTTGCGCGTGCCCGTGGCGCGCGAGTGCCTGGGACGGGTGCTCGACGTGTTCGGTGCGCCGCTCGACGGCGGCGCGCCGCTGCCCGCGGAGCGCCTGCGCGCGGTGGCGGAGCCGCCGGCGCCGATCGCGGAAGTGAAGGGCCCGGAGGCCATCCTCGAGACGGGGATCAAGGTGATCGACCTGCTATGCCCCTTCGTGCGCGGAGGCAAGACGGGCCTGTTCGGCGGCGCGGGCGTCGGTAAGACGGTGCTGATCATGGAGTTCATGCACGCGATCGCGGCGCTTCACCAGGGCGTGTCGGTGTTCGCGGGCGTCGGCGAGCGCATCCGCGAAGCGCACGAGCTGTGGCGCGAGATGCAGGACGCGGGCGTGCTGCCGAGCACCGTGCTCGTGTTCGGCCAGATGGACGAGTCGCCGGGCGTGCGCTTTCGCGCCGGAGCCACCGCGCTCACCTACGCCGAGTATCTGCGCGACACGCTCGGCAAGGAAGTGCTGGTGCTGATGGACAACGTGTTCCGCTTCGTGCAGGCGGGCAGCGAGATCTCCGGACTTCTGGGGCGCATGCCGGCGACCGTGGGCTACCAGCCGACGCTGCTCACCGAGGTGGCCGAGCTCGAGGAGCGCATCGCTTCGACGCGCACCGGCACCATCACGTCGGTGCAGGCCGTCTACGTCCCGGCGGACGACATGACCGACCCGGCGGTGAGCGCGATCCTCGCGCATCTCGACACGCTCGTGATCCTGTCGCGCGAGCAGGCGGGGCGCGGCATCTACCCGGCGGTCGACCCGCTCGCCTCGCAGAGCCGGCTGCTCGACCGGCGCATCGTCGGCGACCGCCACTACGACGCGGCGCGCGCCGTGCGCGAGCACCTGGCGCGCTACGACGAACTGCAGGACATCATCGCCATGCTGGGCATCGAGGCGCTCTCGGCCGAGGACCGGCGCATCGTGCTGCGCGCGCGCCGCCTGCAGAGATATCTCAGCCAGCCCTTCCACGTGGTCGCCGAGCACACCGGCATGCAGGGCGTCTCGGTGCCGCTCGAGAAGACGCTCGCCGACTGCGAGGCCTTCCTCGCCGGAGAGCACGACGCCGTGCCCGAGGAGCAATGCTACATGCGCGGGGCGATGCCGTGAGCGTCTTCACGCTGCACCTGCAGTCGGCCACCCAGTACGCGCGCATCGAGGGCGTCGAGAGCTTCGTGGCGCGCGACGCCTCGGGCGCGTTCGGGCTGCTGGCGGGCGCCGAGCGCATGATGACCGTGCTCGGCTACGGACTGGCGCGCTTTCGCGGCGCCGGGGGCGCCTGGCACTACCTCGCGCTGCCGGGCGGGCTCGCGTACTTCGTCGACGGAGAGCTCTACCTCAGCACGCGGCGCTACGTGCTGGGCGACGACTTCCGCACCGTAAGCGCCGCGGTCGACAGCGCGCTCGCCGCCGAGGACAGCGCGCTGCGCAGCCTGAAGGAGAGCGTCGCGCGCCTGGAGCGCGAGATGGTGCGCCGCCTGTGGCGGCTGACCGAGGCCTGAGATGGCGAACGCCGAGCGCGAACCCGAGCTGCGCGAGACGGTCAAGCGCGAGGCCGAGCGCATGCGCCGCGCGGAGCGCGACCGCCCGAACCTGCTCGCGCAGACCGCCTATCTCGGCAGCCTGGCGGTGCTGTTCATCCTGCCGGTGCTCGCCGGCGGCTATCTCGGCCGCTGGATAGACGATCAGATGGCGGGCTATTCGGTGCGCTGGACGATCAGCCTGCTGCTGGTCGGCGTGGCGATCGGCGTCATAAACGTCTATTTGTTCGTGCGCGAGCGGCAGTAATGGAACCTTCCAATATCTTGTTCCACGTCGGGCCGTTCGGCGTGAGCGGCGAGGTGGTCACCACCTGGGGAATCATGCTGGCGCTCGCGCTGTTCAGCCTGCTCGCGACGCGTGCGCTCGGCGAGCGGCCGGGCACCCTGCAGACGGTGCTCGAAGGCGTGGTGCTGGCGATCGAGGGCTCGATCGCCGCGGTCTATCCCCAGCGCCCGCGCATGCTCGTCCCGTTCGTCGGCACCCTGTGGGTGTTCCTGGTGGTGGCCAACCTGGTCGGCATCGTGCCCGGGCTGCATTCGCCGACCGGTGATCTGTCGCTCACCGCGGCGCTCGCCATTCTGGTGTTCCTGTCGGTGCACTGGTACGGCGTACGCGCCGAGGGCTGGCGCAACTACCTGCGCCACTACTTCGCGCCGAACCCGCTCCTGTTCCCGTTCCACGTGATGAGCGAGCTGTCGCGCACGGTCGCGCTGGCGGTGCGGCTGTTCGGCAACATGGCGAGCCTCGAGATGGCCGCGCTGCTGGTGCTGCTCGTGGCGGGCTTCTTGGTGCCGGTGCCGATCCTGCTCCTGCACGTGGTCGAGGCGCTGGTGCAGGCCTACATCTTCGGCATGCTCGCCCTGGTGTACATCGCCGGCGGAATCCAGTCCCAACAGCTCACCAAGGAAAGAAAGGAGTCCTCACCATGACCGCGACCGGACTGCTCGTCATCGTATCCACCGCCGCCGCGCTGCTCGCGATGGCGCTCGGCGTGATGCTGCCCGCGGTGGCCATGGGGCGCGCGATCACGCAGGCGCTGGACGCGATCGCGCGCCAGCCCGAATCGGAGCGCGCCATCACGCGCACGCTGTTCATCGGGCTGGCGATGATCGAGTCGCTGGCGATCTACGTGCTGGTGATCGTGCTGATCGTGCTGTTCCGCAATCCGCTGCTCGAGTTCGTACTCAAGTGACGCCATGCAGATCGACGCCACCACCTTCGTCCTGCAGCTCGTCAACTTCGTCGTGCTGGTGTGGATCCTGCACCGCTTCCTCTATCGTCCGGTGCTGGCGGCGATCGACAAGCGGCGCGCCGCGATCGACAAATCGATGGACGACGCAAAGGCGGTGCGCGCGGAGGCCGAGCGCCTGCGCACGCAGTTCGAGGGCCGGCTCGCCGAATGGGAGCGCGAGCGGCTCAAGGCGCGCGCGGCGCTCGACGCCGAGCTCGCGGCGCTGCGCACCAAGGGACTGGCGGACGTCGCGCAGACGGTGGAGCGCGAGCGCGACCGGCTCGCCGCACTGCAGGCGAAGCGCGAGGGGGACTGGAAGCGCGACACCGAGCAGCAGGCGCTCGACCAGGCGGCCTCGTTCGCCGCGCGCCTGCTCGGGCGCGTCGCCGACCCCGTGCTCGACGAGCGCCTGGTGGACGTGTTCGCCGCAGACCTGGCCGGCTGGCCGCCCGAGCGCGTCGACCCGCTCGCCGAGGCGGCGCGCGCCGCGGGTGGGCGCGTGAGCGTCTCCAGCGCGCACGCGCTGTCCGAGAAGGCGCGCGCGCGCCTGGCGCGGGCGCTGTCCGAGCGGTTGCGCATCGAGTGTCGTCCCGAGTACGCGCTGGACGATGCGCTGGTGGCGGGGCTGAGCGTCGCGGTCGGGCCGTGGCTCCTGCAGGCGAACCTGCGCGACGAGCTGCGCGTGTTCGCGGGAGGCGCGGCGCGTGCCGCCTGAGGCCCTCGAGCGACCGCTGCTCGCGCGCCGTGGAGAGCGGCTGCGCGACTATCGCCTCGCCCTGCGCATGGGCGAGCGCGGGCGCGTGCTCTCGGTCGGCGACGGCGTTGCCTGGATCGAGGGTCTGCCCTCGGCCGGGATGGAGGAGCTGCTGCGCACCGAGGACGGCAGCACGGCGCTCGTCTTTCACCTCGCTCCGGAGCGTATCGGCGCCATCCTGCTCGAAGAGGCGCCCGGGCTGCGCGCCGACGCGCCGGCGGCGCTCACCGGAGAGAGGCTTGCGATCGGCGTGGGCGACGGGCTGCTCGGCCGCGTGGTCGATCCGCTCGGTCGGCCGCTGGACGGAGGCGCGCGCCCGCGCGTCACCGAGCGCCGGGCGCTCGAGGGGCCGTCGCCGCGCATCCTGGCGCGAGACTTCGTCAACAAACCCCTGTACACCGGCAACCGCATCGCCGACAGCATGATTCCGATCGGCCACGGGCAGCGGCAGCTGCTGATCGGCGACAACGGGACCGGCAAGACCAGCTTCGCGCTCGACACGGTGCTGGCGCAGAAGGGGCGCGGGGTGAACTGCGTGTACGTGCTGATCGGCCAGAAGCGCTCGACGGTCGCCTCCGTCATCGACACGCTGCGCGCAGGCGGCGCGCTCGAATATTGCGCGCTCGTCGTGGCCGAGGCGACCGCCATGCCGGGGCTGAAGTACCTCGCGCCGTTCGCCGGCTGCGCGATCGCCGAGGCCTGGATGGACGCGGGCCGCCAGACGCTGGTGGTGTACGACGACCTGTCGACGCACGCGCGGATATACCGCGAGCTGTCGCTGCTGCTCAGGCGCCCGCCGGGGCGCGAAGCCTATCCGGGCGACGTCTTCTTCCTGCACTCGCGCCTGCTCGAGCGCTCGACCTGCCTCGACGCCGCGCACGGCGGCGGCAGCATGACCGCGCTGCCGATCGTCGAGACCGAGCAGGGCGAGATCGCCGCCTACATCCCGACCAACCTGATCTCGATCACCGACGGGCAGGTTTACTTCGACCGGCGCATGTTCGCCGCGGGGCAGCTGCCGGCGATCGACGTGCGCCGCTCGGTGTCGCGCATCGGGGGCAAGGCGCAGCCCGCGGCGATCAAGCGCGAGGCGGCGAGCATGAAGCTCGACTACCTGCAGTTCCTCGAGCTGGAAATGTTCTCGCGCTTCGGCTCGCGCCTGGAAGCGGGGCTGCAGGCGCGCCTGGCGCGCGGCCGGCTGCTGCGCCGGGTGCTGAAGCAGGAGCCGTTCCGGCCGCTGCCCCCGGAGTGCCAGCTCGCCTGGCTGATCGCCTTCAACGACCGGCGCCTCGAGGGCCTAGACGACAAGGCGCTGGAGGCCGCGCTCGAGCGGCTGTTCGCGGGCGCACGCGCGGGCACGCTCTCGCTCGATGACGCGCGCGAATCCTGGAGCGCGGCGGTGGCCGGCTGGGTCGGGGGCGGACCCGCATGACCCGGCGTCACCAGCTCGCCGGCAGGCTCGCGGGCCTGCGCGAGGTGCGCGCCATCCTCTCGGCGATGAAGAACATCGCGTTGATGGAACTGCGCGCCCTCGCCGGACTGCTCGAGCACCAGCGCCGCGCGATGGCGACGATCGAGCGCGCGGCGGCCGACTTCCTGTGCTTTCATCCGCCGCCCGGGGAGGCCGCGCCCGCGGCCACGGTGTGCATCGTCGTTGGCTCGGAGCGCGGCTTCTGCGGCGAGTTCAACGAGGCGCTGGAAGCCGAGGCGCGCGCCGTGCGCGCGCGCGGCGACCGGCTGATCGCGGTCGGCACGCGGCTCGCCGACCGGCTCGAGGAGGCCGACGGCGGCGGCATGCTCGCCGGCGCGAACGTCGCGGAGGAGCTGCCAGCGGTGCTGCAGCGCGTGGCGACGGAGCTCGAGCACGTCCAGCGCACCGCGCCCGCGGGGCCGCTGCACGTCAAGGCGGTGTACCAGAATCCGGACGGCTCGGGGCCGCTCACGCGAACCATCGCGCCCCTACCGCTGCCCGAGCGGCCGCCGCGGCCGCGCCCTTACGCGCCGCGCCTCACGCTCGCGCCGCCCGAGTTCTTCGCCGGCCTGCTCGAGCAGGCCCTGCTCATGTCGCTGCAGGAGGCCTTCTCGGTGTCGCTGATCGCCGAGAACCGCAGGCGGCTGGAGCAGATGGAAGGGGCGCTCAGGCGCCTGGACGAGATCACCTCACGGCTCGCCCAGCGCCTGAACGCCTCGCGCCAGGAAGAGATCACCCAGGAGATCGAGGTGATCATGCTGAGCGCCGAGGCGCTCAGCACGGGTGCCTAGGGGCGATAGTAGATCCAGCCCTCGCGCTGCCGGTTCGCGATCTCGATCAGGCCGCCCGGCACTACACGCACGCCGCCGATCAGGTCCTCCTTCGTGACCTTCATGGCGTGCATGGTCTCGCCGCCGGCGACGACGTCGATGCTCTGGTCGAGCGCCTGGTCGATCCGGCTGGTGACCTTCGATTCGCTCTTCAGCATGTTCAGGCCCGGGCCGATCGCCACGATCTCGATCTGCGAGTTGTCTTTGCCGACGTTGCGCTGGAAGGCGAACGCGTTGTTGAGCGCAAGGTTCCAGGTCTGAGGATTGTTCTCGGTGACCTGAATGACGATCTGGTATTTGCCCTTCGCCACTTCGCTCGCGGCGTGCGCGCTGGATGCAATGCCGCCCGCGAGCTGCGTGGAAGCGAGAACGAGGAGCAATGCGAGGAGTCGTTTCACTTGAGTTCCTCGCGTTATGGGCGGATGTATGCCCAGCCCTCGGACTGGCGCTTCATGATCTCGATCACGCCGCCCGGCACCACCGTCGCGCCGCCGACGAGGTCGGCCTTGGTGACTTTCATCTTCTTCATGGTCGTCCCGCAGGCAGCCAGCTCGACGTTGTTGTCGAGCGCGGCATTCAGGCGACCGGCGACCTTGGAGTCGGCCTTGAGCATATTCAAGCCGGGACCGTAGGCCACGATCTCGATCTTCACCTTGTCCTTGCCGAGCGCCTGCTGCATGTTCTCCGCGTTGTTGAGCGCGAGGTTCCATTTCGCCGGGTCGCCGTCGCTGACCTGCAGGACGGCGTGAGTCATGGCCTTCTCGCCCCCGGCTAGCGCGGCGGGCGATGCGGCGATACCGGCCAGGCCGACGGATGCCGCGATGATTGCAAGTGCTTGTTTCATTGGCTCTCCTCTCCGTTCTTTAAGTGGTGGATCGGGGCGCCGTGCGCCCGCGACGGGTATAGGACGCCCGGCCACGGCCTTTTATTCCATGGAATAAACTCATGCCGTCGAACGTCTTTGGGCACATGAGGATAACGGGCCTGTTCGGGGTATCGGCGCAGTT
>JBLMWT010000255.1:0-7123 GCA_050257375.1 Sphingomonadaceae bacterium | reverse complement strand
GGCAGCATGCATCTGCACATCGCGGATTTTCTGGCGCACGAACTGCCGTCCTTCCAGGTCACGGGCGCCGATGGAGACGAGGTCCGGATCGCGTGGGCCTTCGGGCGGTTCCTCGGGTTCTTTCTCGGCACGCTGCGCCAGGTCTATCTTCCCGGAATCGACTCGCTCGATCCCTTCGGTCCCCGGCGCCAGTGAGAGGCCCCATGCCCGCCATCACGCCAATGCCCGAAGCGATGGCCGTCACGACCGGCGACGGCTGCCAGCTCGAGCTTCGCCGGCACGCGGGAACGAAGGGCCGCCGCCCCGTGTTGCTGGTCCACGGGGCGAGCGCGGCGAGCGCGACGTTCCGCATCGGAGAGCGGCAGACGCTCGTCGACTGTCTGCTGGAGAACGGCTTCGAAGCCTGGACGCTCGACTGGCGCGCCGGCATGCGCTGCGCGCCGAATATTTACTGCAGGAACAGGTCGACCGAATTCACGCTCGACGCCGCGGCCCGCTACGACGTGCCGACGGCGATCGCGCGCATGCGCGCGCTCGGCGTCACGGACGAGATCGCGATCGTCGGCCATTGCATGGGCGGCGGCATCGTCGCCCAGGGGATCGCCCAGGGCTACATCACCGCTGCGCAGGTCGGGAGCGTCGTCCTGAGCGGGCTGGGCCTGTTCTACAAGGGCGCGATCGACAACATTCTGAAGGCCGAAGACCGGGTCCTGGAGGAAGTGTTCGCGAAGGGCCAGGCGCTGATTCATCCCACCACGAGATGGGACCCGAAGCTGTGCGCGCAGGACCCCGGCGAAGGACCCTGGGACCCTCTGCTCGAGGTGCCGTACTCGGCCTGGCTCGAGACGCCCTTGCATGACAAGTGCGAGAGCCGTTTCTGCCACCGGCTCTCGTACCTGTACGGGATGCCTTATTTGCCGGACAAGATACCGACCATCCACCCGGACCACCTCGAATCCCAGTTCGGCTACATCCCGGTGCAGTTCTACTTGCACTGCAGCCAGAACCTCCGGCGCGGCTACGCGGCGCCGTTCGGGAGCACGAAGCGGCCGGCCCCAGCGTATCTGAACCGCGCGGCGTTCCGCGATCTCAAGGTCACGCTGATCACGGGCGACCTGAACTCGCTGTGGCACCGCGACTCGATCGACACGATGTACGAATGGCTGCGCCGCGGGCGGGCGTCGGAGCAGCCGCGACGGCTGGATAAGCACGTGCTGCGCGACTACGGGCACCAGGACCTGCTCTGGGGAACCGACGCCCCCGAGGACGTCTTTCCGCGCATCCTGGCGGGGCTTTCCTAGCTCAGTCCGGAATGAGCGGGCGCATCACCGGTAGAACGCGAGCCCGCCGATGCGGGCCACGAGCTTCTTTTCCTTCGCCCAGGAGGGGTTGATGTAAGTGGCGTGGAAATACATCGCGCCCTGCAGATCCGCCTCGCGGCGCCCGTCGTAGACCTCCTGCGCCACCTGCTGCGCGCGCTTCCAGTCCGCGCCGCTCGGCTCCGGCAGCGCACTGAACTCGGTCCAGGAGAACGCGCCGACGTAGCGTCCGCGCAGCGGGTCCCAGTTCTTCTGGTTGACGACCGCGCACACCGATTGCGGGTAGAGCGGCGAGGCCTTGCGGTTCATCGTTACCTCGGCCACGGCGTACTGGCCCGCCAGGGGCTCGCCGCGCGCCTCGTAGTACACGTTGCGCGCGAGGCAGTTCAGCTCTTGGCTTCTGGCTAACAGCGATCGCGCGCGCGCCGCGTCCTGTTGCGCGAAATACGCGTAGAGCACGAACGCGAAGCCCGTCGCGATCGCGCCCAGAACCAGCACGAAGGCGATCGCTTCGGTGTCTGCGCGGTACCACAGCCGGCGCAGCCTGCGCCGTGCAGGGGCCAGCGCCCAGTGCAGGCGCGAGGACAGATCGGCGAAGTAGACCCGGGCATTCATACGGCCGATGGTTCGCGCGGACTGCGCCCGCTGTCAAGGAACCTGTTGCCGCGCGCAATGCAACGGGTGACAAAGTACTTCAGCGAGCGCGGTCGCGGTTCAGCCACATCGGCACCAGGCCGATCGCGATGCCGCCGATGCCGACGACGTTGGCCGTCGTGTCGAAGGTCGGAATGCCGTACACCGCGATGAAGCCGAGGAACGCGGCGCTCGCCAGCGGCCAGACGATGAGCAGCACGACCGCCGCGGCGTCGCGCTTGCCGCTGCGCCACACGTGCCACGCGCAGGCCAGGCAGGCAAGGCCGTAATAGAACGCCGCCTGGATGCCGACCGCGTTCACCGAATCCTGGATCACCTGGCTGATCGAGGGGTAACGGGACGCGGCGAGCAGCATGGCGAGCCCGGCGAACGCGATCGCGGCGGTGGCGAGCCACGGCGTGTTCCAGGTCGGGTGCAGGCGCGCGTAGCGCGGATGCAGGGACCCGTCGCGCCCCTGCGCGAACATCGTCCGCGTGAATTGCAGGATCGAGGTCTCGAGCGTGCCGATGGTGCTCAGCATCACGGCGAGCACGGCCATGTAGCTCCAGGGCCTGGGGAAGAGCTTGTCCGCGACGGCGAACACGATGTTGGCGCCCGAGCTCTGGATCTCCTGGTCGGTGAGCAGCATGAGCGTGAGCGCCGCGAACGTCACGAACAGCGCGAGCAGCACGAGCATGGCGACCAGCGAACCGATCCCGGCGATGCGCGCGCCGTCGCGCGTTTCCTCGTTCAGGTTGACCGTCACGTCCCAGCCCCAGTAGAAGAACAGCGCGGCGAGCGCCCCGGCGGCGAACAGATGCGGCGTGAGCCCCGCGGGCGAGAACCAGGCGAGCGATACGTGCCGCACCGGATGGTGCGCGTACTCGATGAGCGCCGCCACGACGAGCGCGATCAGGATCACCACCTCGACCGCGGTCAGAGCGACCTGTACGTAGCTGGTGAGCTTGATGCCCTTGATCAGGATCGCGCTCACGATCGCGACCCAGCCGGCCGCGACCAGCGCCACCACGCCGATGTCGTTCACCCGGTCCGGCGCGAACAGCTGCAGCGTGGCGACAGCCGCCGGAATCGTCCCGGACACCATGAACACCGCCGAGGACACGAGCACCGTCCAGCCGCACAGGAAGCCGAGCGTCGGGTTGAAGATCGAGGCCACCCAGGCGTAGGAGGCGCCCGCGTTCGCGTTCAGCCGGTTCAGGTACATGAACGCGAAGGTCACGCCGAACATGATCAGCCCGCAGTACAGCAGGCTCGCCGGCGAGAGCACGCCGACCGCGGCGATCAGCGTCGCGGTGGTGGCGGCGATGCTGTAGACGGGGGCCGTGCCGGCGATCCCCATGATCGAGGATTCGGTGAGCCCGAGTGCGTTCTGCTCGAGTCTGGCTGATGCGTCCATGGCGCTCCGCGATTGAAAAGTTGCCGAACGATAGCCGCTTTGCCGCGGAGCGTCGAGCAAGGTTGCTACACTCGCGCCATCGAATTTCCGGAGCTCCTGCAATGCCCGCGACGATCGTGGATTCGGCCATCCTCGGCAACCTGTTCAGCACCCCGGCGATGCGCGAGGTGTGGTCGGACGAGAATCGCACGCGCAAGTACCTCGCGATCGAGGCGGCGCTTGCACGCGTGCAAGGAAGGCTCGGCATGATCCCGCAGGAAGCCTCCGACGAGATCGTGCGCAACTGCGACCTCGCCAAGATCGACATGCAGAAGCTGCGCACGCGCACGGAGCAGATCGGCTACCCGGTGCTCGGCGTCGTCTCGCAGCTGAATGCGCTGTGCCGCGACGGGCTGGGCGAGTGGTGCCACTGGGGCGCGACCACGCAGGACATCACCGATACCGCGACCGTGCTGCAGATCCGGGAGGGGCTGGCACTTGTCGAGGCCGACCTCGCCGAGCTCTCGGCCTCGCTCGCGGCGCTCGCCAGGGCCCACCGCGATACGCCCATGGCCGGCCGGTCGAACCTGCAGCAGGCCACCCCGATCACGTTCGGCTACAAGATGGCGACCCTCCTCGCCGGCATCGAGCGGCACCGCGAGCGCCTCGCGCAGCTCAAGGCGCGCGTCCTCATGGGCGAGTTCGCCGGCGCCTCGGGCACGCTCGCCTCGCTCGAGCGCGGTGCGCTCGAGACGCAGGCCGCGCTGATGCGCGAGCTCGGGCTCGCGCAGCCGGTCATCGCCTGGCACACGGTGCGCGACACGATCGCCGAGGTCGGCGCCTTTCTCGGCCTGGTCGGCGGCTCGCTCGGCAAGATCGCGATGGACGTGAAGCTCATGATGCAGACCGAGGTCGCCGAGGTGTACGAGCCGTTCGCCCCCGGGCGCGGCTCGTCCTCCACGATGCCGCAGAAGCGCAACCCGATCTCCTGCCTGTACATCCATGCCGCGGTGTCGGTGGTGCGCCAGCACGCGGCTTCGCTCATGGACGCGATGGTGGCCGACCACGAGCGCTCGACCGGGCCGTGGGAGATCGAGTGGATCGTGCTGCCCGACGCGTTCTGCCTGCTCGCGGGCGCGCTGCACCAGGCGAAATTCATCCTCGCGGGCCTGGAGGTCGACGCCGCGCGCATGCGCGCGAACCTCGACGTGACGCACGGCCTGATCGTGTCCGAGGCGGTGATGATGGGCCTGGCGCCGCATCTTGGCCGCGAGCGCGCGCACGATCTCGTGTACGACATCTGCCGCGAGGCGATCCGCCAGAAGCGACCGCTGCTCGAGCTGCTCGCCGAGAACGCGGAGATCACCCGGCACGCGGACCGCGCCCGCCTCGCCGAGCTGTGCGATCCCGCGAACTACCTGGGACAGGCGGGCGTCATGGTCGACCGCGTGCTCGCGAGCCTTCGGTCGAGGTGAAGGTGGTGAAGCGGCTGGCGATCTGGTTGATGCTGCTGCCCCTGGCCGCGTGCGCTGCGGAGCTCCCGCTCGAAGACATCAAGCTGCCGCAGGGATTTAGGATCGAGCTTCTCGCCAGGGTGCCGAACGCGCGCGAGATGGCATGGGGCACCCGCGGCACGCTGTTCGTCGGCTCGTTTTCGCGAGGCGAGGTGTACGCGCTCAGGCCGGGGAGCCGCGAACCCCTTGTCGTTGCGCGCGGGCTCACGAATCCGATCGGCGTGGCGTTCCGCAACGGCGCGCTCTACGTGTCGGCGGTCAGCCGCATCCTGCGCTACGACGACATCGAGTCGCGGCTCGATGCGCCGCCCCGGCCGGTCGAGATCCGCAACGATCTTCCCACCGAGACCTGGCACGGCGCGAAGTTCATCGCCTTCGGGCCGGACGGCCGGCTGTACGTTCCGGTCGGCTTCCCCTGCAATGTCTGCGAAAGGGACCCGCGGCGCTACGGCGGCATCTTCCGCATGCAGCCGGACGGCAGCGGCTTCGAGCTCTACGCGACGGGGATCCGCAATTCCGTGGGCTTCGACTGGAACCCGCAAACCGGGACCCTGTGGTTCACGAACAACGGGCGCGACATCATGGGCGACGATGTACCTCCGGACACTTTGAATCGCGCGTCGCGGCCTGGAATGAATTTCGGTTTCCCGTACTGCCACGCGGGCGACATCCCCGACCCTGAATTCGGGCGCAAGCGCGCGTGCTCGGAGTTCAGCAAGCCCGCGGCTAAGCTTGGCGCGCACGTCGCTCCGCTCGGCATGCGCTTCTATACCGGCACGCAGTTTCCGCCCGCCTACCGTAACCAGATCTTCATCGCCGAGCATGGCTCGTGGAACCGCTCGCAGAAGGTCGGCTACCGCGTCACGCTTGTGACCCTTAAAGGCGACGAGGCGGTCTCCTATGAACCGTTCGCCACCGGATGGCTACAAGGGGAGCGCGCGTGGGGCCGTCCGGCGGACGTGCTCGTCGCACCCGACGGCGCGCTACTCGTGTCCGACGATCTCGCCGGCGCGATCTACCGGATCAGTTATCAAGGCGGCTAGAGAAGCAGGAACGCGACGTCCTGCACGAGCAGCCAGAGGCAAAGAAGCGCCACGGCGACCGCGATTTGACGGCGGTGCGAGGCGTACGCGCGTTGCGCCTCCGGCGTTCGAAACTCTTCCACGAAGCGCGACGGCGACACCAGGTGCAGCAGAATGAGCAGTGCGCCGACGGTCGTGGACAAGAGCCCGACAGCGTTCATAAGCCAGGCATGGGTCATATCTTTCCGTCCCGCGGACACGCGCTAAGTCGTGACCAGGAAAGGATAACCATGGACGTCCGGATCGCCCGTGCGCAAGTGCCGGCGCCACATATTCTTACAAAGTACGTGCCGCAGGGAGTTGTTTGGTACGCTCCCGCGCCATGAGCATCGAGCACTTCGATGTCCTGGTCGTCGGCGCGGGATTGTCCGGCATCGGCGCGGGCTACCACCTGCAAAAGCGCTGCCCGGAGCGCAGCTACGTGATCCTCGAGGGGCGCGACGCGATCGGCGGCACCTGGGACCTGTTCCGCTATCCAGGCGTGCGGTCGGACTCCGACATGTTCACGCTCGGCTATTCGTTCCGGCCGTGGCGGGAGTCCAAGGCGATCGCCGACGGGCCGTCGATCCTCGAGTACGTGCGCGACACCGCGCGCGAGCACGGCATCGACCGGCGCATCCGCTTCGGCCACCAGGTCAGACGCGCGTCGTGGTCGTCTGCCGAGGCGCGCTGGACGGTCGAGGCCGAGCGCGCCGGAGCCGCGCCTGCGCGCTTCACGTGCAACTTCCTGTTCGTGTGCGGGGGCTACTACAAGTACGCGGCGGGCTACACGCCCGAGTTTCCCGGCAGGGAGCGCTTCGCCGGCCGCATCGTGCACCCGCAGAAGTGGACCGAGGACATCGACTACGCCGGAAAGCGCGTGGTGGTGATCGGCAGCGGCGCGACCGCGGTCACGTTGGTGCCGGAGCTCGCGAAGGCGGCCGCGCACGTGACCATGCTGCAGCGTTCGCCGACCTGGGTGGTCGCGCGCCCGGCGGAGGACGCGGCGGCGAACCGCCTGCGCCGCTGGCTGCCGCCGATGATCGCCTACCGCATCAACCGCTGGAAGCGGGTGCTATTGCAGCAGTACTTCTTCCGCCTGTGCCGGCGCGATCCGGAGCGCGCGGCGCGCCTGCTGCTCGGTGGGGTGCGCGCCCACCTCGGGCCCGACTACGACGTCGGGCGGCACTTCACGCCGCG
>JBLMWT010000254.1:0-4074 GCA_050257375.1 Sphingomonadaceae bacterium | reverse complement strand
CCGGGCGAGAGCGTGCCCTGGCACCTGCACCCGGACAACGACGACCTGTTCATCTGCCTGCGCGGCACGTTCGAGATCCACGAGATCAATCCGGACCGGAAGACCGTGCTCAAGGCGCTCGAGCGGCACCTCGTCCCGAAGCGCGAGCCGCACAAGGTGATCAACGTCTCGAACGAGGAGTGCCAGCTCCTCACCGTGCAGGGGCCGGGCCAGTACGACTTCAGGCGCCTGCCGAAGCTCGATCAAAGATAAAAGGGGCCAGGCTCGCTTTATTGTCGCGCCGCCGGCGACGCGAGCGTGCCTTGGGTCTCGAACGAGACCGAGCCGCCCGGCGGGCTCTCGAGGTAGAGCCTGCCTTCCAGCCGGTACTCGAAGCTCGTGCGACCTTGCGCGCCGTAGACCTGGCGCAGGAGATCGACGAGCGTCGTGCTGGTGACGACGCTGGTGGTCGCTTCGCCGAGCGCAGGGACGGTGAAATGCTCGTTGCTTACTCCGCGCGCGAGCGGCTGGCCGTTGACGATCAGCTTCAGGCTGACGCCAGCCGCCGAGATCGGCTGGTTGGACGGGTTCTGCACGCGCAGGTCGACCTTCACGCGCTGCTCGAGCGCGCCGCCCTCGAGCGGCTCGAGGTTGATCACGAACACGTCGGGCGGCGGCACGGTGACGCAGCCGGCGAGGGCGAGAAGCAGCGCCGCAATCGCGGCGGCACTGAGTGATCTTCCCGATTTCATTTTGACGTGCATCAAATGCTTGCACCCGCAGGCGCCTAGCTTATCCGTTTCTCGGCCCGCTGTAGCGACCCGAGCTCAACCGTTCAAGTCAGGAGGTACGCATGAAAGCATTGTTGTCCGTCCTCGTCGCCGCGCTGTTCGCGGCGACCAGCACCGTCGCGATTTCCGCGGAGAAGATGAAGGAAAGCGACTACGCCAAAGAGTCGAAGAAGGAAAGCGACTACGCGAAGGAAGCGCAGAAGAAGAAGGAGAGCGAATACGCCAAGGAGAAGAAGAAAAAAGAGAGCGATTACGCCAAGGAACCGAAGAAGAAAGAAAGCGACTACGCGAAAGAGCCGAAGAACAAATAAGTGATTCGCGGCCAGGGAACACGCGCGCGCGTCGCCTTTGCCGGGGCGGCGCGCGCTCTGCTCGTTGCGGTCGGGGCGCTGATCTTCGCCTCGGGCGCGAGCGCGGCGTCCGAAAAGCTGCCACCCGACAGGCCGGGCAAGATCCTGATCGAGTACGTGCCGCCGAAGGAGGCGAAGTTCGAGGAGCTGTACAAGCTGCTCAAGGAGCGCCAGATCCTCGAGGACGTCCGGATGGTGCTCAGCCCCTTCAAGCTGCCGCGCAACGTCACGCTGCGCCTCAAGGATTGCAACGGCGTGCGCAACGCCTGGTACGACGACGAGGACGACTCGATCACGGTCTGCTACGAGTACCTGCAGGACGTGGTCGACCACGCGCCGAAGGACGTGAGCCCCGAAGGCGTCACGCGCCGGGACGCGATCATCGGCCCGACGGCCGAAGTGTTCCTGCACGAGAGCGCGCACATGCTGTTCCACCTGTACCACATGCCGCTGCTCGGGCCGGAGGAGGATTCGGCCGACGCGGTCGCCGCCTACACCATGATGCAGTTCGGTCCCAGGTTCGCGCGCTCGGCGATCGGCGGCGTGGCGTACATGTACGCGCGCAAGGCGAAGGAGCAGGCAAAGAGCTTCCAGGTGGAGGATCTCGCCGAAGAGCACCCGCTCACGCTGGCGCGCTTCTACACGCTCTTGTGTTTCGCGTACGGCGGCCAGCCCAAGAACTTCCAGTTCGTGGTCGACAGGGGCTATCTGCCCGAGTGGCGCGCCAAGAACTGCGACGGCGACTACGAGCGCATCGACTACGCGGTGAAGACGCTGTTTCGCCCGCACATGGACCCGGCGCAGGTGGCCAGGGTGCGCGCCTACTTCGAGAAGAAGGCCGCCGCGCAGAATTCCCAGCCGGCCGGGCCGAAGAACTAGCGCGTTAGCGCCCGACGAGCTCCCAGAGCCTCCAATCCCTTTGAACGCGCGGCTCGCGCGAGCGCTCGACGCGCACGAAGCGGTGCTCCCATCGTACCCAGCGCCCGACCTCCGGAACGTACCAGTAGATGTCGGACTGCTGGGTGCTGTTCCAGCCCGGTTCGACGTCGCCGAGGTTCATCTCGCGCTCGACGCGCAGGGCGACGAACTCGCCCGCCGGCGTGGCGACGCGCTCCCAGCGGA
This sequence comes from Sphingomonadaceae bacterium, assembly GCA_050257375.1. Taxonomy (GTDB): domain Bacteria; phylum Pseudomonadota; class Gammaproteobacteria; order Burkholderiales; family SG8-39; genus DAHVFK01. The sequence goes on along the minus strand of JBLMWT010000254.1, from coordinate 1,832 downwards.
TCGCGCGCGTCAGAGCGGCCCAGCGCAGCACCCGGCCGCGCTCGTCGGTCACGTGCACGGCCTGTTTCCAACTCGTGCCCGGCGCGAGCGGAAAGCGCAGCGTCGCGAACGGAGGAGCGAACGTGCGCCGCGTGGCGCCGTCGCTGTCGGCCGCGATGTCCCAGGGACGCGTGATCGTTTCGGTCATGACGGGGTCGGCCGGGCGGTCGCTGCGGCCGACGAGCTCGAAGCCCTGCGGTCGCGCCTCGAGCGTGAAGCGCACCGTGCGCAGGCGGGTGTGGTTGTAGGGATTGGTCTCCGCGTAGACCCAGCTCTCGCCGCTCTTCAACACCGGCGCGGGCACGCTTTCCATCGGCGCCTGCGCGGCGGGATAGGTCGCGCAGCCGGCGGCGAGCAGCAGCGCGGCGCTGGCGAGCAGAACCTTGGATCTCTGTCTCATGGCCATCTCCTTTGTGCAGGCCTCAGGGCGTCACGATCGGAAAGGTACCCGTCGCCTTGTCGAACAGGGCGAAGAAGCGCACCAGGTCGAGCCGGCTGCCGCTCGTCTTCAGCTCGTCGCCGAGCAGCAGGTCCTTCAGCTTCACGCTGCCCGTCATCATGCCGAGGAACAGGCGCTTGGAGAGCTCGAGCGTCGCGTCGGCGTCGGCGGCGGGCGGCGCGCGGCGGTGGTGCAGCACCGAGTTCTCGATCCACAGCACGTAAGACTCCTTTGCGTCGGTGATGACGAGGTTCACCTTGAAGCTCTTGCCTTCGGCCGCGGGGCCGTCGAGGCTCGCCGCCATCGCGTCGAGGAAGCGCTCGGTCGGCGTCCAGGCGAGCATGTCGAGCAGGATCGTGCGGTCGATTCCCTTCGCGGGCGGGCCGTTCTCGAGCTCGTAGGCGCCAGTGAGATAGAAATTGCGCCACGGGCCCGACTCGGCGGCGTAGCCGAGCTGCTCGTAGGTGCGCGCGAGGAGCGCCTTCGCCGCCCGGTCGCCGGGGTCGGCGAACACCGCGTGGTTGAGGAGCTCGGCCGCCCAGCGGTACTCGTGGCCGTCGAACGCCTTCTGCGCCGCGGCGACGACGGCGCTCTCGCCGCCCATCAGCTTCACGTAGCGCTTCGCGGCTTCCTCGCGCGGGATGGGATCGAGGTGCGCCGGGTTGCCGTCGAACCAGCCGACGTACTGCTGGTACACCGCGCGCGCGTCGTGGCGCACCGTGCCGTAGTAGCCGCGCAAGGCGAACGTGCGGGCGAGCGAGGGCGGGAGCTCGAGCGTATCGGCGATCGCGTCGGGACGCATGCCGGCGTTCACCATGCGGATCGTCTGGTCGTGGATGTAGCGGTACGCGTCGCGTTGCTTCTTCATGAAATCGATGATCCGCGCGTTGCCCCAGATCGGCCAGTGGTGCTGCGCGAACAGCACCTCGGTGTCGGGGAAGCGCCGGATGAACTCGTCGATGTAGTTCGACCAGCGCAGCGCGTCCCTCACCTTCGCGCCGCGCAGCGCGTAGAGGTTGTGCAGGTTGTGCGTGAGGATCTCGGCCGCGCACAGCGCCTTCTTCTCCGGCAGGTAGAAGGCCATCTCCGCCGGCGCCTCCGAGCCCGGCGCGTTGAAGAACACGAACTTCACGCCGTCGAGCGTCATCTCGGTGGTCGTGCCCGAGATGGTGACGGTCGGCGGCAGGATGCCCACCGAGCCGATCGCGACGTCCTCGCCCAGGCCCTCGCCGACTAGGCCGGTAGGCGAAGCGGGCAGCCGCGTGCCGTACATCCACGCGGCGCGCCGCCCCATCGAGGGCCCGAGCAGCACGTTCTCGCTCGTCGCCTCCTCGAGGAAGCCCTCGGGCGCGAC
>JBLMWT010000253.1:0-2522 GCA_050257375.1 Sphingomonadaceae bacterium | reverse complement strand
ACGTCGCCGACAACGCGGCGCTCTCCACCTTCATCATGCCTTCGGTGATCGACCGGCCGCCGCTGCAGGTCGCGATCTCCACCGCAGGCGCCTCGCCGGTGCTCGCGCGCAAGCTGCGCACGATGATCGAGGCGCTGCTGCCCTTCGCCTTCGGGCGCCTGGCCGCCCTCGCGGCGCGCTTCCGCGCGCAGTCCAAGCGCCGCTTTCCCGACCCCGATGCGCGGCGCCGCTTCTGGGAGGAGGCGATCGACGGTCCGGTGGGCGAGATGGTGCTTTCCGGGCGCGAGGAGCAGGCGGTCGACAGCCTGCAGCGGTCGCTGTCCGCCGTGGAAAGCACGGAAGTCCCCCGCGGCATGGTCTACCTCGTCGGCGGCGGCCCCGGCAATCCCGACCTGCTCACGCTGCGCGCGCTGCACGTCATGCAGCGCGCCGACGTGGTGTTGTACGACCACCTGGTTGCGCCGGCGATCGTCGATCTGGCGCGGCGCGAAGCCGAACGGATGTACGTCGGCAAGGAAAGCGACCAGCACGCGCTCAAGCAGGACGAGATCAACGCGCTCATGGTGCGTCTCGCCAAGGCGGGCAAGCGCGTACTGCGGCTGAAAGGCGGCGACCCGTTCATCTTCGGCCGCGGGGGCGAGGAGATCGCCTCGCTCGCCGCAGAGGGCATCGCCTTCGAGGTCGTGCCGGGGATCACCGCGGCGAGCGGCGCCGCGGCCTACGCCGGCATCCCGCTCACCCACCGCGACCATGCGCACTCCTGCGTGTTCGTCACCGGCCACCTCAAGGACGGCAGCCTGAACCTCAACTGGGACGTGCTCGCGCGCCCCAAGCAGACCGTGGTGATCTACATGGGCGTGCGCGGCGTGCCGCAGCTGTGCGCCGAGCTGGTCGCGCACGGCCTGCCCGCCGCGACGCCCGCGGCGCTCGTCGAAAAGGCGACGCTGCCCAGGCAGCGCGTGGTGGCCGGAACGCTCGAGTCGCTGCCCACGCTCGCCGAGCGCGAGCACGTGCGCCCGCCGGCGCTGGTCATCGTCGGCGAGGTCGTGCGACTCAAGGACAAGCTCGGCTGGTACCGTCCCGGTGTGCTCGGCGCGGTACAGCCGGCCGCCGAAGAAACGCCCCGCTAGGGTTCGCGATCGCCGAGCAGCGGCGCCGCGTCGGCGCCGGGCAGCGCCTCGACGTCCTTCAGCTTCCGCTCGATCTGGCGCGTGCGCACTTCGGCCTGGTCGATCGAATTGGCCACCGTCTGCAGCTGCGCCTTGGTGCGCGCGAGCACGTCGGCGAACTTGCCGAATTCGCTCTTCACCGCGCCGAGCACCTGCCACACCTCGGAGGAGCGCTTCTCGATCGCGAGCGTCCGGAAGCCCATCTGCAGGCTGTTCAGGAGCGCGCTCAGCGTGGTCGGGCCGCACACGGTCACGCGGTAGTCGCGCTGCAACGCCTCGAACAGGCCAGGGCGGCGCAGCACCTCGGCGTACAGGCCCTCGAAGGGAACGTAGAGCAGCCCGAAATCGGTGGTCGCCGGCGGCGCGACGTACTTGTCGGCGATCGTCTTCGCTTCGATCCGTATGCGGGCCTCGAGCGCCTTGGCGGCCGCCTCGACCGCGAGCGGATCGGCGGCCTCCTGCGCCTCCTGCAGGCGCTGGTAGTCCTCCGTCGGGAACTTCGCGTCGAGCGGCAGCCACACGGCGCCCTCGCTGTCGCGCCCGGGGAGCCGGATCGCGAATTCGACGCGGTCCTTGGAGCCGGGCTTGGTCGCGATGTTGGTGGCGTACTGTTCGGGAGTGAGCATCTGCTCGAGCAGCATGCCGAGCTGCACCTCGCCCAGCACGCCTCGGTTCTTCACGTTGGAGAGCACCTTCTTCAGGTCGCCGACTCCCGCGGCGAGCACCTGCATCTCGCCCAGGCCCTTGTGCACCATCTCCAGGCGGTCGGACACCTGCTTGAACGATTCGGACAGGCGCTGCTCGAGCGTCGCGTGCAGCTTCTCGTCCACCGTCTGGCGCATCTGCTCGAGCTTGGCGGAGTTGTCCTGCTGCAGCTTCTCCAGGCGCTGCTCGAGTGTCTCGCGCGTCTCGCGCGCCGCGAGGCGCTGCTGATCCTGCACCCGCCCGAGGCTCTCGTCCAGCGTACGGCGAAAGTTCTCCAGCTGCAGCGCGAAGCTGTCGATCTGGTTGTTCTGCACGGTCGCGATCGAGCTCATCTGAGTCGAGATGTTCTGCGAGAACGACGACAGCCCGCGCGAGAGCTCCTCGCGCGCCTCGCGCGCGGACGCACGCTCGCGCCCGAGCAGCATGAGCAGGAGCACGACCGCCACGGCGGCGGCGACGAGCGTCAGGACGACCAGCACCTCGTTCACGCCTGCCCCGGCATGTCGCCCGCCTTGTTCCTCATCCAGTCGGCGGTGCCGAAGAACTGCTGCATGAGCCAGTCCCTGAGCTCGGGCGGCTCGATGGCGGACTCGTCGAGCGCGCGGCGCATGCAGGCGAGCCAGGCGTCGCGCTCCGCCTTGCCGATCG
>JBLMWT010000252.1:0-11259 GCA_050257375.1 Sphingomonadaceae bacterium | reverse complement strand
AAGAACGCATCCGCCGCATCGGCTGCGACTGATCGGCGAAATTTCCTCCGAGGCCTGGCCGGGCTCGCCCTCCTCGCGCCCGGCCTGAAAGCGCAGGCCGCCGACGTGTTCTCACGCGTGGACCCCGTGCAGGTGCCCAATTTCGCGCTCGAGGACAGCGACGGCAAGATGTGGCGCAGTTCCGAGCTGAAGGGGAAGGTCGTCGTGGTCAATTTCTGGGCCACCTGGTGTCCACCCTGCAGGCGCGAGATCCCCTCGCTGGAAGTTCTCTACAAGAAGGAGGCGCCGAAAGGCGTGGTCGTGCTCGGAGTCAACGCCGGCGAGTCATGGAACAAGGTCGCCGCGTTCGCGGCGGATTTCAAGCCGCCGCTCACGTATCCGCTGCTCCTCGACAAGACGGGAAGCGTGCTGCGCGACTGGCAGATAAAGGTCCTGCCGACGACTTACGTGCTGGGCCGCGACGGACGATTGGCGCTGCGCGCCATCGGCGGCCGCGACTTCACCCAACCCGATGCGCTTCAGGACCTCGCGGCGCTCGCGCAGAGCAAGTAGGTCTATTCGTTTGATGTGTTCACCCAAGGGAGGCAGTACCATGAAAAGAAGTACCTTACGCAAGGCGTTTTTCGCAGCAACCCTCGTGGCGGCTGGGCAGTGCCTGTCGGTCGGCGCGCAGGCGGCCGGCTATGACGATGCGCAGGCCCTGGCCGGCCTCAAGGAAGTGAAGGTCGCGTTCGATCTCACGGCGGGGGACGGAAAGGCGCTGCTCGGACGGCTGAAGGTCATCGACGAAACGCGCCAGTCGCTCATTCGACAGGGCGTGACGCCGCACTTCATTCTTACCTTCCGTGGCCCGGCGACGAGGCTCATCCAGTCGGACATGTCGAAGATCAAGCCGGAAGATCGTGCGCTCGCGTCGCAAATTACCGCGAAGCTGAAGGAGATGCACGACGCCAAGGGTGTCGAGAAACTGGAGCAATGCGCCGTGGCGGTGCGCGAGCAGGGCACGAAGCCCGAGGACGTGACGCCGTCGGTCAAGGTCGTCGGTAACGCCTGGATCTCCCTCATGGCGTACCAGAGCCGCGGCTACGCCTACATCGCTCCGTAAAGCGGAGCCCGCAACCTTTCGTCCACACACGCCGGGAGCGCGCTACATCGTCAGCGGCTGCCAGTAGCCGGTGAGCTCCAGGTAGCCGCGCCCGGCCTCCTTGCCAGACTCCATCGCGCGCACCGCGCCTTCCCAGTAGATGGTGCCGCTCGTCGCGCGCGCGTCGAGCTCCTGGTCGTCCATGAGCGGCTCGAGCACGAAGCTGCGGCCGCCGACCGTGACGCGCATCGATACCGGATAGGCGACGCCGGTGCGCGGCGACTCCCACTCGCGCAAGGGTTGAAACGAGACGTCTTTGGGTCGGAACTTCAACGTAGTTCCGGAAGACTGCAAGGTTCCTCCCGCCCAAACCACCCCGCCATCCTTGCCGCGCATGCGAAACGCCATCAGCGCGCCGTCGTCGTCCAGGTTGATGCCGCACCAGTCCCAGCCTTCGGCCTCGGGCGCGAGGTAGCCGCTCGACCACTCGTGGTCGAGCCAGGCGCTGCCGCTCACCGGGTCCTTGTCGCGCCCGCGCTCGATCGCGCCGTGCACCTCCAGGTGCGGGCGGCTGTAGTACCAGCTCGCCTCCCCGGGCCGCGGACCCTTGCGCGACAGGCCGTCGTCGCCCTCGAGCAGCGGCGGGCCCGGCGCGCGCAGCTCGAGGGCAAGCGCGAAGTCGCTCCCGGCGACCTGCGTGCGGTAGGTGTCGCCCGCGAGCTCGAGTCGCCAATCGCCGATCCACACGCGCGTGGTGTCCTCGGCGAAGCCCGCCAGGCCCAGCACCGGCCGCGCCGCACGCTGGGCCTCGCGCAGCCTGCCGTAGGTCGGGTCGGCGAGCGCGGCGTGCGCGAACAGTAGCTGGCGCGGCGTGAAGTCGCTCGGATTGTCGGTCGCGAACGGCAGCCGGGTGCGGAAGAACGTGACCTGGAAGCCGAACTGCTCGCCCGCTGCGTTCGCGAGCCACCCGGTGACGTACCACCACTCGGTGCGGAAATCCGGGTGCGCGCCGTGGTCGCGCGGAAAGCGCATCGGACGGCCGGCGACGACCTGGGCGAATTCGATCTCTTTCGCCGAAGAATTTCGAACGAGCAAGGACAAGCCCAACCCGGCGATGAAGTCCCGTCGCCTCACCAGTCCTCCCGCACCGCGCGCACCGGGCCGATGCCCATCGCTTCGCGCCCCGACAGCCACGCGGTGAGCGCGGCGAGAGCGACGAGCAGCGCGGTGAGCGCCGCCAGCAGGCCCAGCGGCAGGTGCGTCTCCATGCCCCAGTTGAACGACTGGCGGTTGACCACGTGGATCAGGATCTGGCTGATGGCGCCGCCGACCGCGAGTCCGGCCGCCGCGCCGAGCACCGCCAGCAGTCCGCCTTCGACAGCGAGCATCGCGCCGATCTGCGCGCGCGTCATACCGAGGTGGCGCAGCATGCCGAACTCGCGCCGACGCGCGAGCACGATCGCGCCGAGACTGGAGGACAGCCCGAACAGTCCGACGAGCACGGCCACCGCCTCGATGGCGTAGGTGACCGCGAAGCTGCGATCGAAGATGCGCAGCGAGACGCTGCGGATTTCGCCGGGCTGGGCGATGTCGAGCCGCTTGCCGCCGGGGAGCGCGTGCAGTGCCCGCATCGCCTGCGCGACGCTCGCACCCGGGGCGAGCCACAGCGCCGCGTCGTTCGCGCGCCGGTCTCCGGTGAAGCTTATGTAGTCGCTGCGGTCGATCAGGATCGCGCCGTTCTGGCGCGCGTAATCGCGCCACACGCCCGCCACCACGAAACTGCGCAATCTGCCCCCGAGCGGCAGCTCGATGCGCTTGCCGGGCGTGAAGCCGTAGATGTCCTCCACCGCCTCGTTCACCCAGGCGGGCGGCGGGTCTCCCGGGCGCAGCACGTAGCGCGGGCCGACGAGCGGATAGGTGCGCTCCGCCCCCGCCTCGGGCAGGTCGCGCGCCAGCAGCGAGACCGGCGGCCGGGAGGCGTCCAGGCGCAGCAGGTCAGTGCGCATGAACTCGGCGCGCGCAATCTGCGGCAGCGCGCGCACGCTGCGCTCGAACGCCGGATCGAGAAAGGCCGTGTCGCCGATCTGCGTCGTGCGAAAGTACAGGTCCGCAGGCAGCACCTTGACCAGCCAGACGTCCAGCGACTGGCGGAAGGAAGCCACCATGATCGCCATCGCCACCATGAGCGAGAAGCTGGCGACGATTGCCGCCAGGCTCACCATCGCCTGCCCGGGAGCGCCGCGCAGCTGCGCGAGCGCGAGCGCCGCGGGCACGCGACGCGGCAGCGGCAGCGCGTCGAACGCGAGCCGCGCGAGTCGCGGCATGAGCGCGATAGCGCCGATGAGCAGGCACGCGATCGCCAGATACCCGTACACCGGCGTGCCGTCCAGCGGGCCGAGCCGCGCGAGCACGACGGCGAGCGCGACGAGCGCGACTCCGGGCCAGACCGAGACCAGACCGCCGAACATGTCCTGCTCGTCGCCCGCCTTGAGCGCGCGCGCGGGAGGACGCGCCGCCGCGTTGCGCGCCGGCAGCCACGCGCCGGCGAGCGCGATCGCCACGCCCGCCGCGAGATACGCGGCCGCGAGCGAGGGCGGCGCCTCGAGCTGCGGCACGACGCCGCGGAACACGCCGGCGCCGAGGTCGGCGCCGGTAAGGCGCACCGCGAGCCGAGCGAGGCCGTAGCCGAGCGCGAGGCCGAGCGCGCTGCCCGCGAGCCCGATCGCCGCGGCTTCTGCGAGCACCAGCCCCGCCACGCCGCGCCGCTCCAGGCCCAGCACGCGCAGCAGCGCATGCTCGCCGCGCCGACGCGCGACCTCCAAGGCCTGCGCCGAGAAGACCAGGAATCCCCCGGTGAACAGCGCCACCAGCGCGAGCACGTTCATGTTGACGCGGTAGGCGCGCGAGGGCTCGGCGCTGCCGCGCTCGACCGAGGCGACGCTGGAAACGTAGACGCCCGGCGGCAGCATCCGCGCGATCCGCTCGCGCACGGCCGCCCGATCGACACCCGGCGCGAGACGCAAGTCCACGCGGTTCAGTCGGCCGAGGTGTCCGAGGCGCCATTGCGCGGTGGCGATGTCGGTGAGCGCCGCGATGCCGCGCAGCGCGCCCTCCGGCAGCACGTCCGCTACCTCGAGCTCGACCTGCGACAGGCCGACCACCAGCGCCAGGCGATCCCCTTTCTTCAGGCCGAACGCGCTCGCCGCCGAAGCCGAGAGCAGCGTCCGATCGGGTTCGAGCAGCGCGTAGCGCAGCGTCGGCGGCGCGTCGCCGAGCAGCTGCGGATGCATCTGCGCCGCCTGCAGCACGTCGACGCCGAGCACGCGCAGCTTACGTCCGCTGCCCGCGACGCCCACCTCGAGATCGAGCAGCGGGCTCGCCAGCGCAACGCCCGGAATCCGTGCGAGCTGCGCGTACAGGGCCTCCGGAAAGCCGTCGCGCCCACCGCGCACCTCGAGGTCGGCCTGGCCGGCGACGCTGCGCACAGCGGCGGCCAGCTCGTTCACCGCGGCGCGGTTGACGAGCTGCACGCCGAAGCCGAGCGCCACTCCGAGCGCGATCCCGGCGACGGACAGCAGGGCGCGGCCGCGCTGGTAAGCGAAGCGGGCGTTCAGCGTGGCGAGCAGGCGCAGCATGGTCCGGTGCGGTTCGCGTAACTATACTTGTCGGATGCTTCGCCTTCTGTTCTGTTCGCTCCTGCTGCTCGCCGCCGCGCTTCCCGCGCACGCCCAGGTCGTCGCTCCCTATGCCATCGACATTCCGCCCTGGTTCACCGAGAGCTTTCTCGACTTGCCCCAGGAGGTGCGCGATGCCGCGAAGGAGAATAAGCGGCTGATGCTCTACTTCGGCCAGGACGGCTGCCCGTACTGCAAGGCGCTGATGCAGACCAACTTCAGCCAACCGGACATCGTCGCCAAGACGCGCAGGCACTTCGTCGCGATCGCGCTGAACATCTGGGGCGATCGCGGCCTGACCTGGACCGACGGCAAGGTCAGACGGGAAAAGGACTTCGCTGCCTTCCTGAAGGTCCAGTTCACCCCCACCCTGCTCTTCCTCGACGAGCGCGGGAAGGTGGTCGCTCGCCTGAACGGCTACTACCCGCCGCATCGCTTCGAGGCGGTGCTCGATTGGGTAGGCGGTCACATGGAGGACAAGGTGTCGCTCGCGGACTACCTGCGCGAGCATGCGCGCGAGTCCGCGAGCGCGACGCTGCACGCCGAGCCGTTCTTCATGAAGCCGCCGCTCGACCTGCGCCGCGGCAAGCGCGCGAAGCCGCTCGCGGTCGTGTTCGAGACGCCCTACTGCGCGGGCTGCGACGAGATGCACCGCGAAGGCTTCCAGCGGCCCGAGGTCAAGGCGCAGCTCGCGAAGTTCGACGTCGCGCGCCTTTCGCTGCTCCAGAACGAGGAGATCGTTTCCCCGGGGGGCGAAAAAACCACCTCTGAAACATTCGCGCGGACCCTCAACATCGTCTACACCCCGAGCATCGTTTTTTTCGACGCGCGCGGGCGCGAGGTCTTCAGGATCGAAGCCTATTTGCGTCCGTTCCATCTCGCGGGTTCGTTCGACTACGTCTCTTCGGGCGCCTACCTGAAGCAGGCCTCGTTCCAGCGCTTCCTGCAGGCCAAGGCCGAGCGCATGCGCGAACGCGGCGAGCCGGTCGAGATCTGGAAGTAGGCTAGCGCGGCCGGTCGCCGCCGAGCGTGATGCGATGCATCAGGCGCCGATGACCGTGGTAGTCGTTCACCGGGTTGTGCTGCGTGCAGCGGTTGTCCCACAGCGCGAGCGAGCCCACGTGCCATGAGAAGCGGCAGGTGAATTCCGGACGCGTCTGGTGCCGGTAGAGGTATTCCAGCAGCGGCGCGGACTCCTCCTCGGTCATCCCGCCGAAGCGCGCGGTGTGCGCGATGTTCACGTACAGCGCCTTCCTGCCCGTCTCGGGATGCGTGCGCACCACCGGGTGCTCGGCGACGTACTCCTTCCTCGCGCCGCTGCGCCCGTCGGACTTCAGGCGGTCCTCGCGCGTGCGCGTCACGTCGGCGCGCGCCGAGGAATTGATCGCGGTGAGCGGATCGAGCATGCGGCGCATGCCCGCCGAGAGCGTCTCGTAGGCCAGGTACATGTTGGCGAACAGCGTGTCCCCGCCGTAGGGAGGCACCTCGCGCGCGAGCAGCATCGAGGCCATCGGCGGCTCTTCGAGGTAGGCGGTGTCGCTGTGCCAGATGCCGCCGAAATTGACCGTCTCGTGCTCGAGCTTCTTCACCTCGATGATCTCGGGATAGCCCTCGATCCCCCGGACGAAGGGGTACTCGACCGGCTGCCCGATGCGCCGCGCGAAGGCCATGTACTGCGCCGGCATGAGCGGCTGGTCGCGGAAGAAGAGCACCAGGTGCTCGAGCCAGGCGGCGCGCAGCGCCGCCGCCTGCTGGTCCGTGAGCGGCCGCGAGAGGTTAAGGCCACTCACCTCGGCGCCGAGCGCGCCGGCAATGCGCCTCACTTGAATTCCGGACGCCATGATTCAATTTATCATACGCGCCGCGATTTTGAGCGGGAGGAATCGATGGGAGCACCCAAGGAGACCCTCGGATTCCAGGCGGAGGTGAAGCAGCTCCTGCGCCTGATGATCCATTCGCTGTACAGCAACAAGGAGATCTTCCTGCGCGAGCTGGTGAGCAACGCGTCCGACGCCTGCGACCGGCTGCGCTTCGAGGCGATCGCCCGGCCCGAGCTGCTCGAGGGCCGCGCCGAGCCCGCGATCCGCATCGCCTTCGACAAGGACGCGCGCACGATCACGATTTCGGACGACGGGATCGGCATGTCGCGCGACGAGGCGGTCGCGCACCTCGGCACGATCGCGCGCTCCGGCACGCGCGAGTTCCTCGCCAGCCTGACCGGCGACCAGCAGAAGGACGCGCAGCTGATCGGCCAGTTCGGCGTGGGCTTCTACTCCGCCTTCATCGTCGCTGACCGGGTCACCGTTGTCACGCGCCGCGCCGGACTGCCACCCTCCGAGGCGGTGCGCTGGGAGAGCGACGGCGCGGGCGAGTTCAGCGTCGAGCCGGCCGAGCGCGCGGCTCCCGGCACCGACGTCACGTTGCACCTGCGCGCCGGCGAGGACGAGCTGCTGTCGGACTGGAAGCTGCGCTCGATCGTCACGCGCTACTCGGACCACATCTCGCTGCCCATCCGCATGCAGAAGGACGGCGGCGAATGGGAGACGGTGAACCAGGCGAGCGCCCTGTGGGCGCGCCCCAAGAGCGAGGTCAGCGAAGAGCAGTACAAAGCGTTCTACAAGCACGTGTCGCACGATTTCGGCGAGCCGCTCGCCTGGACGCACAACCGGGTCGAGGGTCGCACCGAGTACACGCAGCTCCTGTTCGTCCCCGAGCGTGCGCCGTTCGACCTGTGGGACCGCCAGCAGCGCCGCGGCGTGCGCTTGTACGTGCGGCGCGTGTTCATCATGGACGACGCCGAGCAACTCCTGCCGACGTACCTGCGCTTCGTGCGCGGCGTGATCGACTCGGCCGACCTGCCGCTCAACGTGTCGCGCGAAATCCTGCAGGAGTCGCGCGACGTGAAGTCGATCCGCGAGGGGTCGACCAAGCGCGTGCTCGCGCTGCTCGAGGACCTGGCGCAGAACCAGAAGGACAAGTACGCCAGGTTCTGGAACGAGTTCGGCCAGGTGCTTAAGGAAGGCCTCGGCGAGGACCATGCGAACCGCGAGACGCTCGCCCGGCTGCTGCGCTTCGCGAGCACTGCCGCCGACTCGGCCGAACAGGCCGTATCGCTCGCCGACTACGTCGCGCGCATGAAGCCCGGGCAGGAGAAGATCTACTACGTCACCGCGGACAGCTGGGACGCGGCGCGCTCCAGCCCGCACCTGGAAATCTTCCGGAAGAAGAGCATCGAGGTGCTGCTGCTCACCGACCGCGTCGACGAATGGCTGCTCGGCTTCCTCGCGGAGTTCGAGGGCAAGCCGCTCGCCTCGGTCGCGCGCGGCGGACTGGACCTCGGCGCGCTCGCCGACACCGAGGAGAAGGCGGCGCAGGAAAGGTCCGCCGAAGAGAACAAGGCGCTCGTGGAAAAGATCAGGGCCGCGCTCGGCGAGCGCGTCAAGGACGTGCGCGTCACGCTGCGCCTGACCGACTCACCGTCCTGCCTGGTCGCCGACGAACACGACCCGAGCGGCCACCTGCAGCGCCTGTTCAAGGCCGCCGGACAGAAGGCGCCCGCGGCGCAGCCGATCCTCGAGTTGAATCCCGGCCATCCGCTGTACGCGCGCATGGTCGCCGACGAGGCGCGGCTCGGCGACTGGGCGGGCCTGCTTTTCGAGCAGGCGCTGCTCGCCGAGGGCGGTCACCTCGACGACCCGGCCGCCTTCGTCAAACGGGTCAACCGGCTGCTGCTCGAGCAGTGAAGCCCGCGCAAGGCTGGCTTAAGCCAGCCTGCGCACAATCCGGCGGGACCGGTCATCGATCGAAAGGACGACGTGAATATGCATGGTGGATACCGCTTCTCGCTCGCCGCGCTGCTCGGCCTGCTGCTCAGCGCCATCACGACGGGCGTGTTCCTGGAAAAGCACGTGCTCGCCGCCACCGCCAAGCCCGACTTCGCGATCATCGCGCAGGCCTGGAACCTGATCGAGGACAACTACGTCGACCGGGCCGCAATCAAGCCGGAGCGCATGACGCACGCCGCGATCCGTGGCATGGTCGACTCGCTCGGCGACACCGGGCACAGCGTATTTCTCACGCCCCGGATGGTGCGAGAAGACAACGAGCGGATGCGCGGCCGCTTTCCCGGCATCGGTGCGGAAGTGCAGATGCGCAACAAGCAGGTCGTCATCGTTGCGCCGCTGGACGGCTCTCCCGCTCAGAAGGCGGGCCTGCGCGCGGGCGACATCGTCTTCCGGGTTGACGGCAAGGATGTCGCCGGCGAGACGCTCGAGGAGGTGGTGCGCAAGATCCGCGGTCCGGCCGGCACGAGCGTCGTCCTGTCCGTGCGCGACCCGCAGAGCGACCACACGCGCAGCCTGACGATGGTGCGCGCCGTGATCCACGTCCAAAACGTGAGCTGGGGACTCCTCCCGGGGACGCTCATCGCGGACGTGCGCATCGCTGCGTTCAGCAAGAACGCCGCGGACGGCCTGCGCAAGGCGCTCTCGGCGGCGCAGGACGCCGGAGCCCGTGCGCTCGTGCTCGACCTGCGCGACGATCCCGGCGGCCTGCTCGATCAGGCGGTCGCCGCGGCGGGCGAATTCCTGCCCGGCGGCAACGCGTTGCTCGAGAAGGACGCGCGCGGCAACGTGCAGCCGGTCGCCGTGCAACCCGACAAGGACAGAACCACCCTGCCGCTCGTCGTGCTCGTCAACGGCGGAACTGCGAGCGCCAGCGAGATCCTGACCGGCGCGCTGCAGGACGCCGGCCGCGCGGTGGTCGTCGGTCAGAAGACGTTCGGCACGGGGACCGTGCTGAACGAGTTCCGCCTGCCCGACGGCTCCGCGCTGATGCTCGCGGTGCTCGAATGGCTCACGCCGAAGGGACATACGATCTGGCACAAGGGCATCACGCCCAACGTGCCGGTCGCGCTCGCAACCGGCGTCGCTCCGGTATTTCCGGAGTCGCTCGCCCACCTGAGCGCTGCGCAACTGCACGCGAGCAAAGACGCGCAGCTGCTCAAAGCACTTGCTCTGCTGTCCCCCTCGACGTAGTCGAGAGCCCTGCGCCTGCCCTATTGCGGGTGAAGCACGTCCTCCGGCAGCGGCGGATGCCAGCCGCCGACGTCGGCGGTGAGCGCCTGCGACTCGGCCGGCCCCCAGCTGCCCGGCTCGTACGAGAACACGGGCTTGGGGGTGCGCAGAATCGGATCGACGATGCGCCAGGCCTCCTCGACGCCATCCTCACGCGCGAACAGCGTGTTGTCGCCCTTCAGCGCGTCGCCGATCAGCCGCTCGTAGGCGCCGGCCTCATCGTCGCGCGTATTGCACGCGTAGAGCTCGACCTCTTCCCCTTCCATCGCGGCGCCCGGCTTCTTCGAACGCGCGCCCAGCGCGATGGCGACCTGGCCGGGCCCGAGGCGGAAGCGCACGTAGTTGCAGTGCGGAGGCACGGCCTCGCCGAACACGTCTTTCGGCGGATCGCGCAGCTCGACGACCACCTCGGTGGCAGTAAGCGGCAGGCACTTGCCGGCGCGGATGAAGAACGGTACGCCCGCCCAGCGCCACGAGTCCAGGTGCACGCGCATCGCGGCGAAGGTCTCGACCTGCGAGTCGCGCGCCACGCCGTCGATCTCCCGGTACCCCCGGTACTGGCCGCGCACTAGGCTCGCCCCGGTCAGCGTGCGGATCGACTTGAACACCTTCACTTTCTCGTCGCGCAGCGCCTCGCTCGACATGCCGACCGGCGGCTCCATCGCGAGGTTCGCGAGCACCTGCAACATGTGGTTCTGGACCACGTCGCGCACCGCGCCGACCTCCTCGTAGAAGCGCCCGCGGCCGTCCACGCCGAACTTCTCGGCCATGGTGATCTGCACGTCGCGCACATAGTTGCGGTTCCACAGGGGCTCGAGAAAAGAGTTGGCGAAGCGGAAGTACAACAGGTTCTGCACCGGCTCCTTGCCGAGGTAGTGGTCGATGCGGAAGATCGCGTCCTCGGCGAACGTGCCGTGCAGCGTGCGGTTCAGCGCGCGCGCCGTCGCCAGGTCGCGTCCGAAGGGCTTTTCCACCACCACGCGCGCGGCGCGCGTGCTCTGCAAGCCGCCGAGGCGGTCGACCACGGTCGGGAACATCGCCGGCGGGATGGCTAGGTAATGCAACGGCCGCGCGGCGCCGCCGAGCGCCTTGCCGAGGCGCTCGAAGGTGGCGCGCTCGCGGTAGTCCCCGTCGACATAGGAGAGCAGCCCGCACAGCCGTTCGCAGGCCGCGCGGTCGACTTCGCCGTGCTGCGCGACGCTGTCGCGTACGTAGGCGCGCAGCCGCTCCGCGTCCCAGCCGCTCAGCGCGACGCCGACCACCGGCACTTCGAGCCTGTTGGCCCTGACCAGCTGGTACAGCGCGGGAAAGATCTTCTTGCGGGCGAGATCGCCGGTCGCGCCGAACAGCACCAACGCGTCCGATTGGATTTCGTTCATGTCGGGTCTCCTTCGATGACGCACACCTGATAGTCGCGACCTTCCCA
>JBLMWT010000251.1:0-13975 GCA_050257375.1 Sphingomonadaceae bacterium | reverse complement strand
ATTTCAGGTCCTTGAATTCGAATTCCTGCTCGGGCAGACAAATCGAAAGAACCTGCTCGTGTTGCCCGATCTTCACCGAAAGCGGGATGTGGAACGGCGGATTCATCGACTGCTTCACGTTCAGCGTGAAGGTGCCCTTGTCGTAGCGGCCGTGGCAGTCGAGCGCCGGGGTGCCGGCGACGTCGTACCAGCGCCTGAACTGCGCGAGATCCACGCCGCTCGCGTCCTGCATCGCCTGCACGAAATCGTCGCAGGTGACCGCCTGGCCGTCGTGGCGCGCGAAGTAGAGGCGCATGCCCTTCTGGAACCGCTCTTCGCCGAGCAGCGTGTGCTGCATGCGCACCACTTCCGCGCCTTTCTCGTACACCGTCATGGTGTAGAAGTTGCGGATCTCCATGTACGACTGCGGGCGCACCGGGTGCGCCATCGGGCCGGCGTCCTCCGGGAACTGCGCCGCGCGCAGCATGCGCACCTCGGCGATGCGCGTCACCGCGCGCGAGTAGGTGTCGGCGCCGTATTCCTGGTCGCGGAACACGGTGAGGCCTTCCTTGAGCGAGAGCTGGAACCAGTCGCGGCAGGTGACGCGGTCGCCGGTCCAGTTGTGGAAGTACTCGTGCGCCACCACGCGGTCGATGTTGACGTAGTCCATGTCGGTCGCCGTGTCGGGGCGCGCCAGCACGTACTTGGTGTTGAAGATGTTGAGGCCCTTGTTCTCCATCGCGCCGGAGTTGAAGTCGCCGACCGCGACGATCTTGTACTGGTCGAGGTCGAGCGCGAGGCCGAAGCGCCGTTCGTCCCAGGTCATGGCGCGCTTCAGGCAGTCCATGGCCCAGCCGGCCTGGTCGAGCTTGCCCGGCTCAACGTAGACGAAGAGCTGCTTGTCCTTGTAGCGGTCCTCGAGCACTTCGAGGTTGGCCGCCACCAGCGCGAACAGGTACGAGGGCTTGGGAAACGGATCCTCGAAGGTCGCGCGATGCCGCCCGCCGGGCTCGTCGGCGGCCTCGACGAGGTTGCCGTTGGACAGCAGCACCGGGTAGGCGGCTTTGTCGGCGTGCACGGTGACGCGGTAGCGCGCCATCACGTCCGGCCGGTCGACGAACCAGGTGATGCGCCGGAAGCCCTGCGCCTCGCACTGCGTGACGAAACCGTTCTTGGTCGCGTACAGGCCTTCGAGCTTGGTGTTCTGGTGCGGCACGATGCGCGTCACGGTGCCCAGGCGGAACGCGTCCGGCAGCGCGCCGATCACCAGGCGCTCGGGATCGAGCTGGTACTGGTTGTCGCGCAGCGTCACGCCATCGATCGAAACCGCGAGCAGCTCGAGCTCGTCGCCGTCGAGAACGAGCGGCGCCTTCGGGTCCGCGGCGCGCGGGTTGCGCCGCACGCGCAGCTCGGCGCTCACCAGCGCGTCGTCGGCGCGGATGTCCACGTCGAGCGCGACGTGCTCGATCAGAAAAGGCGGCGGCGTGTAGTCTTTGAGGTAGATCGACTGCGGCTGGGGTTCGCGCATGGTGCGTGCCGTTCCCGGAGGATCAGGATTCGTCGCGCGGCGTGCCGAGCAGCCAGGCGCGCTGTTTCTTCTTCGTCACCACCGGCTGGCGCGGCTCGCGCGGCTCCGGGCGTGCGGCGGGCGCGGGCGGCGCCTCGTAGGGCTCGGTGCGCGCTTCCTCGCGCGCGCGCATGCGCGCCTCCTGAATCTGCGCCTCGAACTCCGCGCCGCGATCGATGCGCAGCTCGCCATGCCGGCGCGGCCGCGAGCGACGCGGTTGCTGGTGTCTGGGCTGTTCGGGCTTGCGCTGCATCTGCGGCTTGTGTCGCGGTTCGGGTTTGGCCTGCGCCTGGCCGGGCTCGAACCCGGCAATCGTCCTGCTCTCCACCTGGCGGTTCATGAGCTTCTCGATCGCGGAGAGCAGCGGCCGCTCTTCGTGGCTTACCAGCGACACCGCTTCGCCCGAGCTTCCTGCGCGGCCGGTGCGCCCGATGCGGTGCACGTAGTCCTCGGGCACGTGCGGCAGGTCGAAGTTCACCACGTGCGGCAGGGCCTCGATGTCCAGGCCGCGCGCGGCGATGTCGGTCGCGACCAGCACGCGCAGCTCGTTGTCCTTGAAGCGCCTGAGGGCGCGCGTGCGCGCGTTCTGGCTCTTGTTGCCGTGGATCGCGTCCGACTCGATGCCGTCGCGCGAGAGCTGCTCGGCAAGCCGATTGGCGCCGTGCTTGGTGCGCGTGAACACCAGCACCTGGCGCCAGTCGTTGGATTTCACGAGGTGGGCGAGCAGGGCGCGCTTGCGGCTCGCGTCCACCGGGTGCGCCACCTGCGCCACCAGCTCGGCCGGGGTATTGCGGCGCGCCACCTCGACCGTGACGGGATCGCGCATGAAGGACGCGGCGAGCTTGCGGATCTCTTCCGGGAAGGTCGCCGAGAACAGCAGGTTCTGCCGCTCGTTCGGCAGGTGCGCGAGAATGCGCCGCACGTCGGGAATGAAGCCCATGTCGAGCATGCGGTCGGCTTCGTCGAGCACCAGGATTTCCACCTTGTCGAGCTTGACGGTTTTTTGTTGCAGATGGTCGAGCAGCCGTCCGGGCGTGGCGACCAGGATGTCGACCCCGCGGCGCAGCGCGTCGATCTGCGGATTGATGCCGACGCCACCGAAGATCGCGGCCGCCCGCAAATGCTGGTGGCGGCCGTAGGTGCGAACGCTTTCCTGCACCTGGGCGGCGAGCTCGCGGGTGGGTACGAGGATCAGCGCGCGCACCGCGCGGTGATCCGGGCGCGTCGCGCCGAGCCTCTGCAGCATCGGCAGCGTGAAGCCGGCGGTCTTGCCGGTGCCGGTCTGCGCCGCCGCGAGCAGGTCGCGGCCGGCGAGCACGACGGGAATGGCTTGGGACTGGATCGGGGTGGGCTCGGAATAGCCCTGGTCGGCGACCGCGCGCACGAGCGCTGCGGACAGGCCGAGGCCTTCGAATGACTTGCTAATGTCCATCTCCTGACGATCGGCCTGCTAGATGCCGGTTCAGGCAGATCCCGTTTTCAGGCTTGGTGATTCCCGACCCAGGACGGGACGGGAAACGACTGGCGCGCTAACCGGAAGACGCGCAACAGAAACCCTCGGCGCGCATTATACGCGATCAAGCCTTCTTGAGCAGGTCGCGGTCGATCGGCAGCCTGCGGATGCGCTTGCCGGTCGCGGCAAAGATCGCGTTGGTCACCGCGGGCGCCGCCGCCGGCAGTCCCGGCTCGCCGATGCCGCCCGGGTTCTCCGTGCTCGGCACGATGTACACCTCGACCTTGGGCATCTCGTTCATGCGCAGCACGGGATAGGAGTCGAAATTGCCCTGCTCGACCTTGCCGTCCTTCAGGGTGATCCTGCCGTACAGCGCGGCCGACAGCCCGAAGGCGATTGCGCTCTCGATCTGGCGCCTGATGATCTCGGGGTTGACGGTCCTGCCGCAGTCGACCGCGGCAACGATGCGATGCACCTTGACCGCGCCGTCGTCGGCGACCGAAACCTCCGCCACCTCGGCGACATAGCTGCCGAAGGACTGAGCCACCGCGATGCCGCGGAAAACGCCCGCAGGCAGCGGTGCGCCCCAGCCGGCCTTCGCCGCGGCGAGCTCGAGCGCGCCCTTGTAGCGCGGCTGCTTGCCGAGCAGGCTGCGGCGGAACTCGAACGGATCCTTGCCCGCCTCGTGGGCCAGCTCGTCGATGAAGCTCTCGCTGAAGAAGATATTCTGCGAGTGCCCGACCGAGCGCCAGAACCATACTTGCACGCCCGGCTCGACGCGTGCGTACTCGACGCGAAGGTTGGGGATGTCGTAGGGAAGGTCCTCGACCCCCTCGACGGCGAACTTGTCCACGCCGTTCGCAGGAATCTTCATGAAGCCCGAGCCCTCCATGATCGAGGGCGACGCGACGCGCGCGCTGAACGCGACCGGCCGGCCCGACGCGTCGAGCGCGCCGGTGAAGCGCGTGGCGGACACCGGGCGGTAGAAGTACGCGCGCATGTCGTCCTCGCGCGCGTACACCAGCTTGACCGGCTTGCCCGACATCTTGGACAGCAGCGTCGCGCCGACGACGAAATCCGGTGCGAAGCGCCGGCCGAAGCCGCCGCCGAGAAACATCGTGTGGATCTTCACCTTGCCCGGCGCGACGCCGCTCACCTGCGCGACGATCCCCTGGCTCGGGCCCTGCGACTGCGTTCCCGCCCAGATCTCGACTTCGTCCGGCTTCACCCACGCGGTGCAGTTCATCGGCTCCATGCAGGCGTGCGCGAGGTACGGCGCTTCGTAGTGCGACTCGATCGCCTTCGCGCCGCCGGCGGTGCGCACGTCGCCCTCGTCGCGGCCGACCTTGGCCGGCACCGTGGTCGCTTCGGCGAGCATCTTCGAAATGTCGCTCGATGACAGCCCCGCGTTCGGGCCGTCGTCCCATTTGATCTCGAGCGCGTCGCGTCCCTGCTTGGCAGCCCAGTAGCCGTCGGCGAGCACCGCGACGCCCTGCGGGATCTGGATCACCTGGCGCACGCCCTTCACCGCCTTCGCCTTCGAATCATCCACCGACAGCGCCTTGCCGCCGGGCACCGGCGGGCGCGCCATCACCGCGATCAACATGCCGGGCAGGCGCACGTCGAGGCCGAACTTCGCCTTGCCGTTCACTTTCTGCGGAGTATCGAGGCGGTGCAGGCCCTGACCGAGGATCGTGAAGTCTTTCGGATTCTTGAGCACCGGATTCGCGGGCACGGGCTGCTTTGCGGCGCGCGCGACGAGCTGGCCGTAGGTCAGCTTCTTGCCGCTCGTGTGGATCACCACGCCCTTCCGGGTGCGGCAGTCCGCGGGCTTCGCCTTCCAGGTCTGCGCCGCCGCCGCGACGAGCATCTCGCGCGCCGCGGCGCCTGCCTTCCTCATCGGCTCCCAGTGCCCGCGCACCGAGGTCGAGCCGCCGGTCGCCTGCATGCCGAACACCGGGTTATTGAACGCCTTGTCGACCGGCGCCTGCTCGACGCCGACCTTCGCCCAATCCGCGTCGAGCTCCTCGGCGACCAGCATCGGGATCGCGGTGAGCACGCCCTGGCCCATCTCGGACAGACCGCACACCACGGTCACGCGACCGTTCGCGGCAATGCGCAGGTACGCGTTCGGCGCGAACGACGCCGCGGCTTCGGCGAGGCGTCCGCCGGCGGGCAGCACGAAGCCGATGACCAGCCCGCCGCCCGCGGCGGCGGATCCCTTGAGGAAGCTGCGGCGCGAGGCCTTGAACAGCGCGCTCATCCCCGTCCTCCCAGCGCGACGGAGGCATCCTTGATCGCGGCGCGGATCTGGTTGTACGTGCCGCAGCGGCAGATGTTGCCGCTCATCGCGGCGTCGATGTCCGCGTCGCTCGGCGACTTGTTCTGCATGAGGAGCGCGGTGGCGCTCATGATCTGGCCGCTCTGGCAATAGCCGCACTGCGGCACGTCGTGCTTGGTCCACGCCGCCTGCACCGCGCGCCCCTGGCGCGTCATGTTGACCGACTCGACCGTCAGCACGTGCTTGCCCGCCGCGGCGGAGATCGGCGTCGAGCAGGAGCGCACCGCCGTGCCGTTCAGCTGCACCGTGCACGCGCCGCACAGCGCCATCCCGCAGCCGAACTTCGTTCCGGTGAGCCCGAGGTTGTCGCGCAGCACCCAGAGCAGCGGCGTGTCGTCCGCGACATCGAGGCTGACCCGCTTGCCGTTCACGTAAAGAGTGACCATGGATGCTCCGGGGGAAGTGGCAGGCGGATTATGAGACGGAAACGATGTACGTGCCGCGGCCTGTTTCGTTCCGCAAACCCTGTTGCCGCTTCACGACAGCTGAAATGGAAAAGGCCCACCGAGGTGGGCCTTTTCATGCGGGGTCTTACCGGTGGGAGCTTTGCTCAGCAGCGATGCTTGGAGTGCCCGTAGGCGTGCCCCCGGCCGGGGTGCTCCTTCCACTTTCCCGGACCCCTGCAATCGTGGTCGTCATCGTCGTACTCGTAGTGGCGCTCGTGGCGATCTTCGTAGCGCACCGTGCGCTCGCCGCTGTAGCGGGGAGCAGGGGCCGCCGTCGAGACCGAGCCCTCCGTCATGCTCTTGCCGACGATCGAGCCCGCGGCGCCGCCGATGCCTGCGCCCGCGATCGCGCCGTTCTTGCCGCCGACCGACTCGCCGACCGCCGCGCCCGTCCCGCCGCCGATCGCGCCGCCGATCACGGCACCCTTGCGCGCCGAGCCGTGCGTGGTCACTGCGCCGCCGACTGCGCCGCCGACCGCTCCGCCGACGATCGCGCCGTTCTTGCCGCCTACGGCTTGGCCGATCGCTGCGCCGCCTGCGCCGCCCAGTCCGCCACCGAGCAGAGTGTCGAGATCGCCCGCGGCGGCCGAGCCGGCGGCCAGACCAAGGGCGAGTGCCAAGAAGATTCCGGAGTTACGCATGGTTCCTTCCACGGTTGCCGCGAAATGCGGCTTTCTCGTGTCGGATCCTGCATCTGGCGACGGAACTTCGCAGTTAACTGCATCACGCCGCGACGTATCCTGACGAAGTCGAGTGGAACTAATTCACTCCCGCGAGGAAGTTGTCGACGACGCCCGCCAGGCCGGGGACGTCGAGGTCGACGAATTCGTAGCGTACGCGCACGACCGGCTTGGCCGGCTTGAGGAGCGCGGCGAGATCGACCGGCGTCGCGGCGACGACGACGTCGGCGTCGGCCGCATCGATGCTGCGCGCGAGCGCGGCGAGCTGGGCGGGCGAATAGCCCATCGCGGGCAGGACGTTTCCGAGGTTGGGAAATCGCTGCAGGATCTCGAGGATCGTGGGCGCAGCCGCGGCGCGCGGATCGACGATCGCCGCGGCGCCGGCGCGCGTGGCCGCGAGATAGCCTGCGCCATACGGCATGCCGCCGTGCGTGACCGTGGGCCCGTCCTCGATCACCAGGACGCGCTTGCCGCGCACCGCGCCCGGGTCGTCCAGCCGGATCTCGAGCGCCGCGCGCAAGACCGGTGCGCGCGGATTGGCGGCGCGCGCGCTGCGCGTCACGGCGGCGACCTCGTCGCCGCTCGCGGAATCGACCTTCGACACCACGACCGCGTCGGCCATGCGCAGGCAGGTTTCGCCCGGGTGATAAGCGATCTCGTCGCCGGCCCGCAACGGGTCGACCAGCACGACGTGCAGGTCGGGGCGCACGAAGGGGAAGTCGTTGTTGCCGCCGTCCCACAGGATGACGTCGGACTCGGGCTCGGCGAGCGCGAGCACGCGCGCCGTGTCGACGCCCGCGTACACGATGCCGCCGGCGGCGAGGTGCGGCTCGTACTCCTCGCGCTCCTCGAGCGTGCACTGCGCGGCGTCGAGGTCCCCTCGCGCGGCGAAGCGCTGCGCCGCCTGGCGTTCCAGGTCGCCGTACGGCATCGGATGGCGAAGCACTCCGACGCGCAGGCCGCGGGCGCGCAGGCGCGCCGCGAGCCAGCGTGCGACCGGCGACTTCCCGGCGCCGGTGCGCACTGCCGTGACCGCGATCACCGGCACGCGCGCACGCAGCATGGTGCTGGTCGGGCCGAGCAGTGCGAAGTCGGCTCCCGCGGCGAGCGCGCGCGACGCGCGATGCATCACCTCGACATGCGCAAGGTCGCTGTAAGCGAGTACTACGAGGTCTACGCCGTCTGTGCTGACGCGCGCTTCAAACCTTTCCTCGGGGACGATCGGGATGCCCTGCGGATACAGCGGGCCGGCGAGCGATGGAGGATATCGGCGCCCGGCGATCCCCGGAATCTGAGCCGCGGTGAAAGCCACCACCTCGCAGGCCGGGTCGTCGCGGTACGCGACGTTGAAGTTGTGGAAGTCGCGCCCCGCGGCGCCCAACATCAGGATGCGCCTGCGCGGCATGATCCTGCACTATATCTCAGGGGTGGCACCCGCTCCTGCAACTTATTTTTGATTGCCCGCTTGGAATCCTTCATATTATCGCGGCGTTCGTTCGACCGCGGCTCGCGGAGAGGGCGAAAACCTACGGAGGAGGGACTGATGAGCAAGAAACTGGGTGCGAATCTCACGCGCCGGCGGCTGGTGCAGGCCGCCGGCACGGCGCTCGCAACGGCAGGATTACCGGGCGCGCTGGCGCGCGCCGCGAGCGGCGGCGACACGCTGCGGGTGGGCTTCATCAGCCCGCGCACCGGCCCGCTCGCCGGCTTCGGCGAATGCGACCCGTACGTCCTGCAACTCGCGCGCAAGGCGCTCGCCAAGGGGCTGCGCGTCGACGGCAAGCATTACAAGGTGGAGATCCTGGACCGCGACACGCAGTCCAACCCGACGCGCGCCAGCCAGCTCGCGAAGAGCCTGATCGACGAGGCGCACGTCGACCTGATGCTCACGACCTCGACGCCGGAGGTGGTCAATCCGGTGTCCGATGCTTGCGAGGCCGCGGGCGTTCCGTGCCTGTCGACGATCGTGCCCTGGGAAGCGTGGTATTTCGGCCGCGGCGCGAAGCCGGGCCAGCCCTCGCCGTTCCACTGGACCTACCACTTCTGCTTCGGTGGCGGCGACTTCTTCAAGTGCTACAACTCGCAGTGGAACGGTCCGGTCACGACGAACAAGAAGGTCGGCATCCTGTATCCGAACGACGCCGACGGCAATGCGGTGCGCGAGCACCTCGCGCCCGAGCTCGCGAAGGCGGGCTTCACGATCGTCGATCCGGGCGGCTACGAGGACGGCACCACCGACTACTCCGCGCAGATCGCGAAGTTCAAGAGCGAGCAGTGCGAGATCTTCAACACCTTCCCGATTCCGCCGGATTTCGCGACGTTCTGGCGCCAGGCCGCGCAGCAAGGCTACACGCGCATGGTGAAGATCGCCCAGATCGCGAAGACGGGCCTGTTCCCCTCGCAGGTCGAGGCGCTTGGCTCGCTCGGCTACAAGCTGGCGACCGGCTGCTACTGGCATCCGACCTGGCCGTACAAGTCGCCGCTCACGGGGCTGTCCTCGAAGGCGCTCGGCGAAGGCTACGAGAAGGCGACCGGGCGGCAGTGGACCCAGCAGGTCGGCGCCAGCATGGCGCTGCTCGACGCGGGCTTCGCGACGCTGACGAAGAGCGGCAACCCGAAGAACAAGGCGGACGTCGCCAAGGCGATGAGCATGCTCAAGGTCGTCACGCCGGTCGGCCCGATCGACTTCACCAGCGGTCCGGTGCCGAACGTCTCGGCGACCCCGATCATCGGCTGCCAGTGGGTGAAGGCGCCGGCGGGCAGCAAGTTCAAGCTCGCGCTGCCGATCACCGAGCATGCCGATGACCCGAACGTGCCGATCGCCGCGAAGTTGATACCGTACAACGCGTGACGGCGCGCCAGCGGTGATTCTCGCCGCCGAGGGCATCAGCAAGAGCTTCGGCGCCTTGCTGGTGCTCGACCACGTGCACTTCGGCGTCGGCGCGAACGAGGCGGTGGGCATCGTCGGCCCGAACGGGGCCGGCAAGACCACGCTGCTCAGCGTGCTCTCGGGCGCGCACGCGCCGAGCGCCGGCACGGTGCGCTTCCGAGGCGCGGACGTAACCGCGGCCGAGGCGGCCGAGCGCTGCCGCCTCGGCGTCGCGCGCTCGCACCAGGTGCCGCGGCCGTTCGGCGGCATGACGGTGTTCGAGAACGTGCTGGTCGCCGCCACCGCGGGTGCCGGAAAGCGCGGCGCGCAGGCCTACGAGCGCTCGCTCGACTCGCTCGAGCTGTGCCGCATGCTGAAGGTCGCCAACCGGCGCGCCGAGACGCTCGGCCTGCTCGATCGCAAGCGCCTCGAGCTCGCGCGCGCGCTCGCCACCGACCCGGTCGTGCTGCTGCTGGACGAGATCGGCGGCGGCCTGACCGACGCGGAAGCCAGCGAGCTGGTCGAAGCCATTCTCAAGCTGCGCGAGCGCGGGATCGCGATCGTGTGGATCGAGCACATCGTGCACGTGCTGCTGCAGGTGGTCACCCGGCTGGTGTGCATGGACTCCGGGCGCGTCATCGCGGACGGCGAGCCCGCCGCGGTGATGGCCGACACGACCGTCATCGACGCCTACCTCGGCCAGGCCGCGGCGTGAGCCTGCTCGCGATCGAGCGTCTGGACGTGCGCCACGGCCAGCTGCAGGCGGTGCGCGACGTGTCGCTTGCGGTGCGCGAAGGCGAAACGCTCGCGCTGGTCGGCGCCAACGGCGCCGGCAAGACCACGCTGCTGCGCGCGATCGCCGGGGCTCACCGGCCGGCGGACGGCCGCGTGCTGCTCGACGGCGTGGACGTCACCCACGTTGCCGCGCACCGGCGCGTCGCGCAGGGCATCGCGCTCGTACCCGAAGGCCGCCGGCTGTTTCCCGGGATGACCGTAGAGGAAAACCTGCTCGTCGCCCGCGCCAGCGGCCGGCCGGGACCGTGGACGATCGACCGCGTGCTCGAAGTGTTTCCGATGCTGCGCGCGCGCTTCAAGGCGAAGGCCGGCAGCCTGTCCGGCGGAGAGCAGCAGGCGACCGCCATCGGGCGCGGGCTGCTCACGAATCCGCGCGTGCTGCTCCTCGACGAGGTCTCGCTCGGCCTCGCGCCGGTGGCCGTGGAGCGCGTTTATGCGTGCCTCGAAAACCTGATTTCCGGCGGGGCGACGCTGCTGTTGGTCGAGCAGGATCTCGGGCGCGCGCTGCGCGTCGCGACGCGTGTCGCCTGCATGCTCGAAGGGCGCATCGTGCTCGAGGGCGCTGCGTCCGAAATGACGCGCGAGCAGGTGACCGAGGCCTACTTCGGGCTCGGGCGCGGCGCTGTGCCGAAGCAAGCGGCATGATCTGGCTGAACCAGATCATCCAGGGCGTGCTGCTGGGCGGCTACTACGCGCTCATCGCCTGCGGGCTGTCGTTCATGTTCGGCGTGATGCGAATCATCAACCTGGCGCACGGCGACCTCGCCGTGCTGGGCGCCTTCCTGGTGTGGGCGATCGTGGAGCACAGCGGCATGTCGCCGTTCCTCGCGCTGGCCATCGTCGTCCCGGTGATGGGCGCGCTGGGCTGGCTGCTGCAGCGCGTGATGCTCGAGCGCAGCCTGCGCGCCGGCGCGCTGGTGCCCCTGCTCACCACCTTCGGCCTGGGCATCGTGATCCAGAACCTGCTGTTCGCGCAATTCGGCGCCGACACCCGCTCGCTCGCACCCGCGATCGGCGACCTCGCGTACGACAGCTGGTCTTTCGGCAGCCAGATCTACGTCGGGCAACTGGCGGGGCTGATCTTCGTCGTCGCGGTCGCGCTGCTGGGTGGCCTGCAGCTGTTTCTCGCGCGCACGCCGCTCGGCCGCGCGATTCGCGCTACCGCCGAGGATCCCGATACCGCCGAGCTGGTCGGCGTCGACTCGCGCGCGGTGTACGCCGCCGCGGCCGCGATCGCCGTGATGACCGTGGCGATCGCCGGGACGTTCCTCGGCATGCGCGCGGCCTTCGCTCCCTATGCGGGGCCGGCGCAGCTCATTTTCGCCTTCGAGGCGGTGGTCATCGGCGGGCTGGGATCGATGTGGGGGACGTTGCTCGGCGGCATCGTGCTCGGCGTGGCGCAGAACGTCGGCGCCCAGATCGCGCCGAACGGCTTCCTGATCGCCGGCCACGCGGTGTTCCTCGTGGTGCTGGGCGGACGCCTGTTGCTCCAGCGCATGCGGAGAGCCTCGTGAGCGTGCGCGCCGGCATCTCGATCGAGCGCTGGACGCCGCTGTCGGTGGTCGCGATGGGCGCGGTCGCCGCGCTCATGGTGGTGCTCGCCCTCGGCCCGCTGTTCCTCGGGGCTTACGCGATCGACCGGCTGACCACGCTGTTCATCTATGTCCTGCTCGCCACGATGTGGAACGCGCTCGCCGGCTATGGCGGCCTGGTGTCGGTCGGGCAGCAGGCGTTCTTCGGCATCGGCGCCTATGCGGCGATCCGCCTGTCCAGCTTCGGGCTGCCAGTCTATCCGGCGCTCGTGCTCGGCGCCGTGTTCGCGGGCGCGGTGGCGTACGCGGTGTCCGGTTTCGCGCTGCGGCTGCGCGGCGGCGAGTTCGCGATCGGGATGTGGGTGCTGGCGGAGCTGTTCCACCTGCTGGTCAACCTCGACCGCCTGATCAACGGCGAGACCGGGACTTCGCTCATCGCGCTGAACGCGTTCGCGCCCGGCAGCCGCAGGGACTTCAACTACTGGCTGGCGCTGGCGTCGATGGCGGGCCTGCTCGCGCTGATGTTCGCGCTGCTGCGCGGCAGGCTGGGCAGCGCGGTGCAGGCCATCCGCGACAACGAGGAGGCAGCCGCGTCGCTCGGCGTGCGCGTGCTGACCGCCAAGCGCATCGCGTTCGTCGTCGCCGGCGCCGGCTGCGGCCTGGCGGGCACGCTGTACCTGGCGACCTCCATCTCTTTCCAGCCGTCGACCTACTTCGGCGTGCAGTGGACCGCGTACATGATCTTCATGGTGCTGGTGGGCGGGCTCGGCACCTTCGAGGGCCCGATCATCGGCGCGATCGTGTTCTTCGCGATCGAGAACCTGTTCGGCGCAAGCGGCATCTGGTACCTGGTCGGGCTCGGGGCAACTGCAGTGGTGTTCGCGCTTTACCTGCCGCGCGGGCTGTGGGGCACGCTCGAGGACAAGTACGGCATCCGGCTGTTGCCGGTCGGCTACCGGGTCGCGCAGCGCTCCTGAGTCAGCGCGCTTCGACCCGGGTCAGTGCGCCCTGCGGGGCCACTGAGAAGCGCACCGGCAGGAACTGCTCGATGAGCCACATCGCCGTGCGCGCGTGGCTGGACAGCGTGCGCGTCGTAAAGACCGATCGGCCGGCGGCGAGCGCCAGGTAGACGAGGAGCTGGTCGGCGGCGTGCACGTCGAGCGAGGCGCCCGCCTCGAGGTCGGCGCGCAGCCCGGCGCCGACGCGCGTGCCGAGCGTCTCGGCGGGCACGCCGCGCTCGGCGACCTCGCCCGCGCCGAGCACGCTCGCCTCGGTCTCGGCCCAGGTGACGATCGCGCCGCCGCGCCCCTGGGCGCCGTCCTCGCCGAGCACGGCCAGCTCGATCGCCGCTTCGCACTGCAGGGCCGCGAGCGCGGCATCGCGCATGCGCACGGCGATGTGCACCGGCAGGTTGCCGACGTGCGCGGCGCCGCGCAGCGCGCGCAGCCGCCCCGGGGCCTCGGCCGCGAACGGGCACAGGCGCGTGCCCGGCTCGACCGCGAGTTCGACCTCGCCGCCGCCTCGCGGGAAATAGCCGCGCCGGCGCGCGGAGAGCCGCAGGCGAGCGCCCATGCGCTCGAGCAGGCCGAGCAGCACGGCGCGAAAATAATCGAGCGGCGGCGCGGCGCGCACGTCGGTGCCGCCCGTGACCACCACGCGGCAGGCGGCGCCGCTCGCGAGCATGACCGGCACGAGCGCCTGCAGCACGAGCGTCACGCTGCCCGCGGTGCCGACGTCGAAGCGGAATTCGCCGCCGCGCAGCGTGCCCGGAACGAACGAGAGTTCGCGCGTGCCGAGCACGAGACCGTCGATGTGCGCACCGCACAGCGCGCCGACCGCGCGCACCGCAGTCAGGTGCTGCGCGGCGAGCCCGGGCTTCGCGCGTCGCGCGCGGATGTCGTGGATGCGCGCCGGCCGGCCGGTGACCGCGGCGAGCGTGACCGCGGTGCGCAATAGCTGGCCGCCGCCTTCGCCGTGCGCGCCGTCAATGTCCAGCATGCGCGCTGCGCTCGGCGAGGAAGGCCGACAGTGCGCGCGCGGTGTGCGAGTGGGCCGCCGCGGCGTCTTCGGGCGCGCCCTGGAACACGATGCGCCCGCCGCCTGCGCCGCCTTCCGGCCCGAGGTCGACGATCCAGTCGGCCTCGGCGATCACGTCGAGGTTGTGCTCGATCACGACCACGCCGTTGCCGGCGTCGACCAGGCGGTGCAGCACGCGGATCAGCTTCTCCACGTCGGCCATGTGCAGCCCGACGGTCGGCTCGTCCAGCACGTACAGCGTGCGCCGCTCGCCGCGCGCCTTGGCGAGCTCGGTGA
>JBLMWT010000250.1:0-4978 GCA_050257375.1 Sphingomonadaceae bacterium | reverse complement strand
CTCGCGCGCGTGCTTGACGATCGTCTCGGCCACCGGGCCGACCAGCACGCGCGCGCGGAACGCGACGCCCGCCGCAGTCAGCAGGCGCTTCGCCTTCGCGAGCTGCGCCTCGCCCTCGTCCTCGTAGTAGCGCGCGAGCTGCGCCTTCGTGATGAAGCGGCTCACTCCGGGGAGCTTCGGCACCGGCAGGTGCACGTGCACGAGCTCCACCTGCGGCGGCTCGCGGTACCAGCCGGCGTGCTCGATCAGGTTCCTGGTCGCGTCCAGGGAAGGCTTCGAGCCGTCCACGGCCAGCAGGATCTTCATGGGCGCCATTCTAGCCGAGGAGCGCGAAGGGACCGCGCGGGTCGCGCGTGAGTGCCACGCACACGATGTAGCCGGCCGCGGCAAGCGCGCCGACGAAAGCCGCCACGCGCACCCCGCGGGTCCTCCCGCGCCGCAACGCGATCGAGCCGAGGACGATGTAGGCGAGCAGGCCGAGCACCTTCGCAGTGAGCCAGCCCTGGACGAACGGGTACTGCCCGATCACCCAACAGAGCCACAGCGCGCTCGCGAGCAGCACCGTGTCGACCACGTGCGGCGCGACGCGCACGAAGCGCGCCTCGAGCAGGCGCGAGCCGGCGAGCATGAGCGCGCCGCGCGCCGCGAAGCCGGTGAGGCTCAGCACCACCGCGCCGACGTGCAGCGACTTGGCGATCAGGTAGGCGGACGCGTCCATCCGCGCTGCGCGTCAGGCGCGCGCCGCGGGTCCGAGCAGCAGCTCGACCAGGTCGGCGACCGGCCGGATCTCGGCGCCGAAGGGCACCGGCTCGGAGCCGCGGAAGAACAGCCCGTGCTCGACGTCGCCGCGCAGCGCGGCGGCGAGGTGGTGATCGATGCAGAACTGCCCGCCCTTCGGGTCGCCGTCGCGCAGCGCGCAGTGCGCCAGGCAGTCGAAGCCGAGCGTGCAGGCGCGGCGTTTCTTCGCGCGCCGCGCGAGCACCTCTTCTTTCTCGAGGTACGAAGCGAGCCAGGGCGTGCGCACCGCGCGCGCCGGCAGCCCCGCGACGCTCATGAACACCACGATGTCCTCGGGCCGCGCCTCGGCCAGCACGCGCTTGAAATTCGGGTGCGCGTCGCCCTCCTCGGCGACCGCGAAAGCGGTGCCGACCTGCGCGGCGTCCGCGCCCGCGGCCAGCGCCGCCTCCAGCCGCGCGCGCGAGCCGATGCCGCCCGCGGCGATGAGCGGGATGCGGTCCGCGTCCAGCCCCAGCTCGTGCAGCGCCGCGCGGATCTCCGGCAGCACGCGCGCGAAGTCGAAGCGCGCGTCGCCGACCTCGCCGATCTTCGGCGCGCCGAGGTGCCCGCCCGCGAAGCGCGGATGCTCGACCACGATCGCGTCGGGCGCGCGCCCGCGCTTGAGCCACTTGCGCGCGATGAGCGAGGCAGCGCGCGCTTCCGACACGATCGGCACCAGCGCCACCTGCGGCCAGTCGCGCGCGAGCTCCGGCAGGTCGAGCGCGAGCCCCGCGCCCACCACGACCGCATCCGCGCCGCTCGCGCAGGCCTGGCGCACGTAGTCTTCGTACTGCGACACCGCGCGCATCACGTTCACCGCGATCGCGCCGCGCCCGCCGGCGAGCTCGCGCGCGGCGCGGACCTCCCGGTCGAGCGCGATCAGGTTGGCGCGCTCGATCGCGGCGCGGTCGCGCGAGCGCCCCGTGGCGCGCATCAGGTCCGGGTGGTGGCGCCGCAGGTCGACGCTCGAGATGGTGCCGACGCAGCCCGCGCGCGCCACGGCGCCCGCCAGCCGGTGCGCCGAGACGCCCACGCCCATGCCGCCCTGCACCAGAGGCAGCGACTCGCGCCCACCGATCGTCAGCATCGCACGCTCATCCTGCGCCGGACGCCGGCGGAAAAACTTGATCTGTCTCAAATCCCCGTCTTGCGGTCATGCGAGCATTCCCGCACGGGAGTCAAGCGCAAACGATGTCCGCCGGAAATGGCAACCTGGTCGAAGGCGTGATCGCGAACCTGCCGATGTTCCGGCAGGCGAGCCGCGCGCACCTGGCGGAGCTCGCGCGCCAGGCGCGCACCCAGCACGCGCGCCGCGGCACGCTGATCGTGCATCGCGGAGACAAGCTGCCAGGCCTGATGGCGGTCGCCTACGGCATGGTCAAGCTCTCGCTGCGTGGCGACGCGGGCGAGGAGAAGATCCTGCGCCTGGTGGGTCCGGGCGAGATCTTCGGCGAGCCGGCGGCGTTCCTCGAGACGCCGATGCCGCTCGACGCGGTGGCGCTCGCGGATACTCTCCTCGTGCTGCTGCCGGTCGGCGCGATCAACGGCATGATCGAGCGCGAGCCGGGGTTCGCGCGCAAGCTGATCGCGAACCTCTCCCAGCGCATGAACGAGATGGTCGCCGACGTCGAGGCGACCAGCCTGCACGGCGCGCTCGAGCGCGTCGCGGCCTACCTCGATTCGCTCGCGGAGCCGCAGGCTAAATCGCCCGTGACGGTGCGCCTGCCCGCCACCAAGACCGTGATCGCGGCGCGCCTGGGCGTCACCAAGGAGACGTTCTCGCGCCTGCTGCGCGAGCTCGGGCAGCGCAATGCCGTAACCGTCGCGCGGCGCGACGTGACGCTGCTCGATCGCGAGCGGCTCGCCGACATCGCTCACGGCAAGCAGCGGCAGCCAGTCTAGAATAGGCGCCGACGCAAAGACCAACGACAACAAGGAGAAGCCATGTACAAGCACATCCTCGTCCCGACCGACGGCTCGCGCCTCTCGGCCAAGGCGGTCAAGGCCGCCGCGACGCTCGCCAAGCAGGTCGGCGCGCGGCTCACGGGGCTGTACGTGATCCCGCCCTACGTGCCGCCGATGTACGGCGAGGCGGCGATCTACGTGCCCGAGATCTCGCCCAAGCGCTACAAGGAGCTTTCGGAGAAGGAGGCCGCGAAGGCGCTCGAAGTCGTCGAGCGCGAGGCGAAGAGCGCGGAGGTGGCGTGCAAGACCGCGTGGGTCACCGACGACCAGCCGTGGGAGGGCATCGTGAAGGCCGCCCGCTCGAAGAAGTGCGACCTGATCGTCATGGCCTCGCACGGACGCCGGGGCCTTTCGGGCCTGCTGCTGGGCAGCGAGACGACCAAGGTGCTGACGCATTCCAAGGTGCCGGTGCTCGTGTGCCGCTAGGCGCCTGACGCCGCGCCGGGCGGGCGCGCCTGCGCGGCCAAGCCCGGCTGAACTGGAAAGCGGGGCGGCTCGCCCCCATTGTCTTCCGGGCGTATGAAATACAAGGATTACTACTCGATCCTCGGCGTGCCGCGCGGAGCGGACGACGAGGCGATCAAGAAGGCCTACCGGCGGCTGGCGCGCAAGTATCACCCGGACGTCTCCAAGGAGCCCGACGCCACGGCGCGCTTCCAGGAAGTCGCCGAGGCGTACGAGACGCTCAAGGACCCGGAGAAGCGCGCGGCCTACGACGGCCTGGGCAGCTACCGGCCGGGCCAGGATTTCCGCCCGCCGCCCGACTGGGCCGAGCGCTTCCACGCCGGCGGATTCGAGGACCTGGGCGGCGTGGACCTGTCCGACCTCTTCGCCTCCTTCGGCGGCATGCGCGGGGCCGAGGGGCCGCGCCGCGGACGCGACTACGAGGTCACGGTGCACCTGAAGCTGGAAGACGCGGCGCGCGGCACCGAGGTGACGCTCGAGCTCGGCCCCGGCCAGAGGGTGCAGGCGCGCATTCCGAAGGGCGCCACCGACGGGCAGAAGCTGCGCCTGCGCGGCAAGGGCGGCGCGGGCCGCAAGGGCGGAGCCGCGGGCGACCTTTACCTGAACATCGCGCTGCACCCGCACCCGCTCTACAAGGTGAGCGGCCACGACCTCTACCTGGACGTGCCGGTGACGCCTTGGGAGGCGGCGCTCGGCGCGCAAATCGAGATCCCGACGCTGGAGGGGCGCGTGTCGCTCAGGGTCCCGGCCGGCTCCAAGGCCGGTCAGCGCCTGCGCCTGGGCGGCAAGGGGCTGCCGCGCCCGGCGGGCAGCGCGGGCGACCTGTACGCCGTGCTGTCGGTCGCGGTGCCCAGCGTGCTCTCCGAGCGCGAGCGGAAGCTCCTCGAGGCGCTGCGCGACGAGTCCAAATTCGACCCGCGGGGGCACTTCGGGTGAGCGACGAGCTGATCGTGTTCGTCGAGTTCGAGTCCGCCTCCGGGCTGACGCGCTCCGAGATCATCGAGCTGGTCGACTACGGCGTGTTCGAGCCGCGGGGCGCGCACGAGCGCGACTGGTCGTTCCCGGCGAGCAGCCTGCCGCTCGCGCGTGCGGCCGCACGCCTGAGGGCGGATTTCGAGCTCTCGCTCCCCGGCCTGGCGCTCGTGCTCGCGTACCGCGAACGGCTGGAAGAGCTCGCGCGCCACGTCCGCGAGCTCGAGTGCCGGCTGCCGCGCTAGCGGCTCAGGAAGGCCTCTTGTCCCAGCGCCGGCCGAGGCCGACCGGCTCGGGCGCGATCGACACGATGCGCGACAGCAGCTCCTGGAAGCCGCGCTCCACCGGTGCCCCGGAGAGCGGATCGGTGTTCTCCGAGAAGGCTGCGGCGATCGCCTGCCAATCCTCGCGCCCGAGGGCGCGCTCGGCGAGCGGCAGCACCTCGTGCTCCTCGGTGCGCATGTGCGCGCGGTGGAACTGCGCGTAGGCGGACACACGCTCGGCGAAGGCCTCGGCGCCTTTCGGCCAGTCCTGCTCCAGCGCGAGCACCGCGTGCTCCAGCTCGCGGATCATCTCGGCGCCCTTCGCGTGCTCGCGCTTCAGCTCATCGAGCACGCCCTGCGCCTGCGGCGCGCGCGCCGCGAGGCGCGCGAACAGCTGGGCATCCTCCTTGGGATGGTGCTGGCGCTCGGGGAAGGCGTCGATGTAGTAGATCATCGCGCGGAACACCGCGAAGTCCGGCTTCACCGAAGCGTCGCGCGCCTGGCGCGCGAGCTGCTCGAGCGAAGCGATCACGGCC
>JBLMWT010000249.1:0-8878 GCA_050257375.1 Sphingomonadaceae bacterium | reverse complement strand
CGCTGCTCGTCTGCGCGTCGCGCACGAAGCTGCGGTCGATCTTGAGCGCGCTCAGCGGCAGGCGCGTGAGGTACGACAGGCTCGAATAGCCGGTGCCGAAGTCGTCCACCGAGATCTTGACGCCCATGGCGCGCAGGCTGCGCAGCATGCGCACCGCCTCCGCCGGCTTTTCCACCAGCGAGCTCTCCGTGATCTCGAGCTCGAGCAGCTCGGCAGGCGTACCGCTCGCCTGCAGCGTGCGGCCCACGATCGCGTCGAGGTCGCTGCGCTGGAACTGCTTGGCCGACAGGTTGACCGCCACCGGCAGCGGCACGAGGCCCGCGTCGCTCCATCTGCGCAGCTGCGCGCAGGCCTCCTGTAGCACCCACTCGCCGACCGCCAGGATCTGGCCCGACTCTTCGAGCGCGGGGATGAATTCGACGGGCGAGACCATGCCGCGCTGGGGGTGGTTCCAGCGCAGCAGCGCCTCCGCGCCGATCAGCGCGCCGCTCGCAAGCTCGACTTTCGGCTGGTAGTGCAGCAGGAACTCGCGCCGCTCGATCGCGCGCCGCAGGTCGGTGTTCAGCTGCAGGCGCGCCGCCGAGCGCTGGTTCATCTCGGCGTCGAAGAAGCAGAAGGCGTTGCGCGTGGACTCCTTGGCGCGGTACATCGCCAGGTCCGCGTTGCGCAGCAGGGTCTCGGCGTCTTCGCCGTCGGCCGGAAACACCGCGATGCCGATGCTGGCGGTGACGAAGGCCTCGGTTTCGCCCAGAGCGAAGGGCAGCGCCAGGGCGTCGAGTATCTTCTGCGCGATGAGCGAGGCGTCGGCGGCCTGCGCGAGCTCCGCGAGCACGACCACGTACTCGTCGCCCGCCACGCGCCCGACGGTGTCGCCCGGCCGCACGCAATCCTGCAAGCGCTGTCCGGCCTGCACGATGAGCGCGTCGCCGAGCTGGTGGCCGAGCGTGTCGTTCACCAGCTTGAAGCGGTCCAGGTCGATGAACAGCACGGCGCCGGAGTGCTTCAGGCGTCGCGCCTGGGTAACGGTTTGCTGCAGACGGTCCTGCAGCAGGTTGCGGTTCGGCAAGCCGGTCAGCGTGTCGAACTGCGCGAGGTAGGCGAGGCGCGACTGCGCTTCGCGGCGCTGCACGGCGGTCGAAATGACGTTGCCGACCGCCTCCAGGAAGCTTACATCCTCTTCGCCGAAGGCGTTCTCGCGCAGCGAATACATGGCGAGCACTCCGAGCGGCGCCGCGTCGCCGCGCAGCGGCGTGTACACACCCGAACCCATCGACCGCAGCCAATGCGACCACGGGTGACCCGGTGCGCGCTCCAGGAA
Organism: Sphingomonadaceae bacterium; assembly: GCA_050257375.1. Lineage (GTDB taxonomy): Bacteria > Pseudomonadota > Gammaproteobacteria > Burkholderiales > SG8-39 > DAHVFK01. The sequence goes on along the minus strand of JBLMWT010000249.1, from coordinate 7,560 downwards.
GTAGGCGCGATCGGAAACGACGTGGGAGGTTCCGTCCAGCACCGCGCGCCAGCGGCTGTTCGTCGTCACGTTCGCCACGTGGCCGACCGCGTCCTCTGCGCCCGCGCCCGAGGCGGCCCGCACCAGGAACTCGCCCTCGGCCGGGCCAAGCTCGGCGAGCACCGCAGCGTCCGCACCGCTCGCCTTGAGCACGCGCACGGCTTCGGCGAACAGCATGTCGAGCCCCGTCCGCTCGAGCGCCAGCTGTCCGAGGCGCGCCACCGCCTCCTGGCGCCGCGCGTGCGCTGCGAGCCGCTCCTCGGCCTGCACGCGCTCGGTGACATCGGTCATCGAGCTGATCATGCGCACGGGCGCGCCGAGCTCGTCGTACATCAACAGCCCGTGGTCCTCGACCACGGCGTAGCTGCCGTCGCGGCGCTCGAAGCGGTAGCGCGCGAACCAGCTCTTCTCGCCGGCCTCGACCGCCGTGCTCACGCCGCGCTCCACCGCCTCCCGCTCCTCGGGGTGGATGCGGCCCGTCCAGGACTCGACGTAGGCGCCTACTTCGCGCGGCAGCCAGCCGAAGACCCGCTGGAAGTTCTCGTTCCACCAGACTCCGTCGGTGCGCAGGTCCCAGTCGCGAATGACGTCATTGGTGGCGCGCGACACGCTCTCGAAGCGCTCGATGCTGTGGCGCAGCCGTTCTTCGGACTTGAGCCGCTCGGTGAGATCGCGCGCGACGGCGACGACATAGACCCCGTCCGCCGTGCGCAGCGCGCGGCGCGTGATCTCCACCGGCATCAGCGAGCCGTCGCTGCGGCGGTAGCTGGCGCGATGGGGCTCGCCGTAGGCGTCGCCCGCGAGCAGCGCTTCGTACGCCGCCCGCAATTCCTCCTCGCTGCGATCGGCGAGCACCAGGGTGGGAGTCTGGCCGAGCAGCTCCGAGCGCGACCAGCCCAGCGCGTCGCAGGCGGAGTCGTTCACATCGATGAGGCGCAGCGTCGCGCAGTTGACGAGAAAGATCATGTCCGGCGAAACGTCGAGTGCGGCGCGGAATCTGCGCAGCTGCTCCGCGTCGCGCCGCCGGCGGGTATCGTTGCGGCCCGTGCCGCGGTACCCCTTGAACGCGCCCGCGGCGTCGAATATCGGCTCGCCGCTGATGCTCAGCACCAGCCGCTCCCCGTCCGTGGTCGTGCGGACATATTCGAACTCGCGAAACGGCAGGCGGGTCTCCAGCGTCGCGCGGTGCTCGTCCCAGCCGGTGCCGAGCGGCGTGACGCCTGGCGTCTCCCAGCGCAGCCGGCCCAGCACCTTATCTGCGGTTGTGCCGGCCAGTTTCTCGAATCCCGGCGAGACGTAGCTCACGCGCAGGTCTTCGCCCAGCTCCCAGTACCAGTCGGAGGACAGCGCCGTCAGGCTGCGGAAGCGCTCCTCGCTCTCGCGCAGGCTCTCTTCCGCCAGGCGCCTGCGCGCATCGCGATGAAAGCCCTCCAGGGCGAACGAGATGTTGTCGGCCAGGCGCCACATCAGTGCGGCCGTCTCCTCGTCGAACGCGTCCCGGTCCGCGTGCAGCAGCGCGAACGCCCCCACCACCGCGCCGTCGCAGCGCAGCGGGAATGCGCAGCCGGAGCCCACGCGCATGCCGAGCTGCTCCTCGATGCGCGCGGCGCTGGCCACTTCGGCGCGGAAGTCGTTCGAGATCTGGGCCTCGCCGGTGCGCACCGCGTGCCCGACCATGCCGCGGCCGCCCGGCAGCGCCGCATCGGCACACAGGCCGAGCGCGTCGATGCGCGCCGCCGCGAGACCGCTCGCCGCGGCGCACTTCAGCTCGCGCGTCTGCGCGTCGAGCAGCAGCACCGTGCCGACGGAAAAGCCCCTGCTCTCCAGCGCGATCTCGCACGCGGCGCTGAACATCTCCTCCCGGGACTCCGCGCGCAGAATCGCCTCGTTGGCGGCGCTGATGGCGGCGTACAGGCTCGCCAGACGCCGCACGCTCAGCTCGCTGCGCTTGCGGTCGGTGATTTCCTTGCCGATGCCGCGGTAGCCCAGGAACGCGCCGTCCTCGGCGTACACGGGGTCGCCGCTGATCGAGTAGTGGACGACCTCGCCGCTCGGCACGCGCCGCGAGAATTCGAAATCCCGGACCGGAAGGCGCGCGTCCAGGGTCGCGCGGTGCCGGCCCCAGCCTTCGGCGTCCGGCGACTCGTAGGGGATCTCCCAGCGCGGAAGGCCGCGATGACGCGACAGGTCGATCGCGGTGTGGTGCTGCGGGCCGTAGACCAGTTCGCGCAGACGGTGCTCGTCGTCGGTTTCCCAGTAGAAGTCCGACGACATCTCGGTGAGGCTGCGAAAGCGCTGCTCGCTGCGCTCGAGCGCCGCCTGCGCTGCGCGCCGCTCCGAAATGTCCTCCAGCACGACGATGTAGTACGCGGGAGCCTCCAGATCGTCGCGCACCAGCGATACGGTGAGCCGCACCCAGATCGGCGCGCCGTCGCGGCGCAGGTAGCGCTTCTCCACCGTCGCGTGCGCGATCTCGCCCGCCGCCATGCGCCTGCGCTGCTCGCGCGTCGACTGGGCGTCGTCCGGATGCGAGAAAGCGCTGATCGGCCTGCCGATCAGCGCGTCGCGCTCGTAGCCGAGGATTTCGCACAGCCTGCCGTTGACGAGCAGGAAGCGGTCGTCCATGTCGAGGTGCGCAATGCCCACCGCCGCCTGGTCGAAGGTCGCCCGGAAGCGCTGCTCGACCTCGGCCTGCCGCGTCAGGTCGGCGATATTGACCACCAGCGCCGCGACGTCCGGGTCGTCCAGGCGGTTGTGTAGCACCGCCTCGAGCAGACGCCAGCTGCCGTCCTTGTGCCGGAAGCGCGCGCGCAGCGTCGCCTTGCTCCCGGCGGCGGCAGCGGTCGCGTAGAAGCGCGCCTCCACGCTCTCGCGCTCGGCGGGATGCAGCAGTTCGAGGGCGTTGCGCGTATCCTCGTCGCCCAGACCGTAGCCCAGGATGCGCCGCATCGCCGGGCTGGTGTACCGGATGCCGCCCGAGGCGTCGACCAGCGCGATCGCCTCGCTGCTGTTCTCGATCAACGCGCGGAACCGCCTTTCGTTGCGCCTGAGCATCTGGCGCGCGCCCTCCGGCTGCGTCGGGCCGGCGTGCCGCGCGCCGGTCAGGCGGCCGACGACCCGCATCAGGCTCTCCGCGTCCAGCCGGCTCTTCGGCAACACTTCCTCGGCGCGCCGCACCAGCGCCTCGCGGCGCAGCGCGGGATGGTCGTGTCCGGTGACCAGCACCACCGGGCAGCGCGCGGCGCCGCGAAAGCGCTCGAGCGTTCGCAGGCCCGCGCTGTCGGGCAGGTCGAGGTCGAGCAGCGCCAGATCGATCGCGTGCGTGGCCAGGATGCCGAAGGCTTCCTCGAGCGTGCGCGCGTGCAGGACCTCGATGCCGTCCCGAATCGCCTCCTCCAGGTAGCCGTGCGTCAGTTCGGCGTCGGCAGGATCGTCCTCGACGAGCAAAATGCGTGCGGCGGCGGCCGCGCGCGGCGCTGGGGAATGCGGGTTCACGGGCCCTACGGTGCCGCGGGCGGCCGGGCAACGCCATCGGGGAATCCCCGATGCGCCTGCGGCATTTCCTCACATGTCGGCGGCCGCCAGCCCCACCCGGATGGCGTAGCGCACCAATCCGGCGACGTCGCGTATCCCCAGGCGCTCCATGATCTGCGCGCGGTGCGTCTCGACCGTCTTCACCGAGAGGCCGAGCTCGTAGGCGATTTCCTTGGTGCTGCGGCCGCGCGCGATCATCCCGAGCACCTCCCGCTGCCGCGGCGTGAGCGCGTCCTGCTCGGCGCCCGCGCCCATGCGCCGGGCATAGCCATCTACCGTCTGGCGCGAGATCGACGCACTGAGCCAGATCTCGCCGCGCACCACGGCGCGCAGCGCGAGCTCGAGCTCGGCGGTCGCCGCGTCCTTGACCAGATAGCCCGACGCGCCGGCGCGCAGCGCCTGCAGGACGTATTCCTCGCTCGAGTACATCGAAAGCACGATCACGCGCATTTCGGGGAGCTGCTCGCGCAGGCGCGCGGTCGCGTCCAGCCCGTTCATCCCCTTCATGGCGATGTCCATCACCACCACGTCCGGCCGCAGCTGCGCGGCGAGCGTGATCGCTTCCTCCCCGCTGCCCGCCTCGCCCACCACCTCGACCTGCGCCATGGCATCGAGCAGCGAGCGGATGCCGGCGCGCACGAGCACGTGGTCGTCGGCGAGCAGCACGCGGATGGCGCCGTGCGTCACTCGGTCCCCGGTTCCGCGGCCGTGCGCTCGAGCCCGAACGTTGCGAGCAGCACCGTGCCCTGGCCGGCCGCGGAGCGCAGCTGCAGCGCGCCGCCGGCGAGAGTGGCGCGCTCCTCCATGCTCGCCAGTCCGAGACTCGCGCCCCCCGCAGCGCCGCGCAAAGCCGTCTCCGGGTCGAAGCCCCGCCCGTCGTCGCGCACCGAAAGAGCGAGCTTCTCCCCCGCGACGAACAGCCGCAGCCAGATGTTGGAGGCGGCGGCGTGCCGCAGCACGTTGTTGATCGCCTCCTGGGCGATGCGGAAGCATGCCGTCTCGACCACTGGCGGAAGCGCGCGAGGGACGTCTTCGGCCTCGAAGTGCGGAATCAATCTTCCCACCGCTGCCTGCCGGTCGAGGTGCGAGCGCAGCGCGGCGACCAGGCCCAGGTCGTCCAGCTGCGGCGGGCGCAGGCTGAGCGAAAGCAGCCGCACGCGCTCCAGTGCATGCCGCGTGGTCTCGGCGCTCTCGGCCAGCCGCTCGCGCAGTGCGCCCGCGCCGCTCGTGAGCGCGAGCGACTCGAGCTGGATCTTGAGCGCCGTGAGCGCCTGGCCGATGTCGTCGTGCAGCTCGCGCGCCAGGTGCCGGCGCTCGCGCTCCTGAACTTCCAGCAGCCTGCGCGACAGCTGCTGCAGGCGCAGCTGCGTCGCCAGGTGGCGCTCGCGCGCGCGCCTTTCCTCCAGCGCGCGGCGCACCGCGGAGGGCAGGCGTGCGAGGCGATCCTTCAGCACGTAGTCGGTCGCGCCGGCGCGCAGCGCATCGACCGCGCGCTCCTCGCCGAGCGCCCCCGAAAGGAGGATGAACGGCAGCAGCGCGTCGCGCCGCCGGACGTGCTCGAGCGCCTCGAGCCCCGTATAGCCGGGCAGGCTGTAGTCGGCCAGCACGAGCTCGAAGCCGCCGCCCGCCAGGGCGCGCTCGAACTGCGCGCGCGCCGCCACCACCGTGGGTGCGCAGGCGATGCCCGCGTCGAGCAGCATCTGCAGCGCGAGCTCCGCGTCGGCCGGCTCGTCCTCCAGCACCAGGATGCGCAGGCTCTCCACGCTCAGCTCTGTGCCGCGGCGTGCGCCGCGCGCTCGACCGTGAAACGGAACGTGGCGCCCTGCCCCGGCGCGCCCTCCGCCCAGATGCGCCCGCCGTGCCGATGCACGACCCGCCGTGCGGTCGCCAGGCCGACGCCCGTGCCCTCGAACTCGTCCTCGCCGTGCAGACGCTGGAATACGCCGAACAGCCGGTCGCGCTCACGCATGTCGAAGCCCACGCCGTTGTCGCGCACGAAGACCACGCTCTCGCCCTCCCCGAGCCGCTCGGCGCCCACTTCGATGACCGCCGGGTCGCTGCGGCGCGAGTACTTGATCGCGTTGGACAGGAGGTTCTGCAGCACGACGCGCAGCAGCGCGCGGTCACCGCGCACGACCGGCAGGTCGCCGATGCGCCACTCCACGCGCCGGTTGGCGCATTCGGGGGCGAGCTCCTGCACCACCTCCTTCACCAGACGGCCGAGCGGCACGTCGCGCTTTTCGAGCGGCGCGCGCGATGCGCGCGACAGCGCGAGCAGGTCTTCGATCAGGACCGACATCTTGTGCGCCGAGCGGACGATGGTGCGCAGGTAATGGGCCGCTTTCTCCGTCGCGGGCGGGTGCTCGCGCTCGAGCAAGCGCACGAAGCCCTCCACGTGGCGCAACGGCGCGCGCAGATCGTGCGACACCGAATAGCTGAACGCCTCGAGCTCCGCGTTCGCGGCCTCGAGCTGCGCGGTGCGCAGGCGCACGCGGTCTTCGAGCTCGCGGTTCAGGCGCGCCAGCTCTTCCTGCGCCCGCTCGCGCAGCGCCTGCTCGCCGAGCTTTTCCAGCGCGAACGACACGTCGCCGGCCATGCGCGTCAGCAGGCCGACGAGCTCGTCGTCGAAAAAGCCCGGCGTGCGCGCGTGCACGGAAAGCACCGCGACCACTTCGCCGTGCCGCAGGAGAGGAAAGGCGGCGCTCGAGCGCGACTCGAGCCGTATGTCGCTCTCCCTCCACGCCTGTTTCGCAGGATCCGCATCGTCGTCGTTGCAGATCCGCGGCGCAGCGCTGCGCGCGGCCGTGCCGACGTTGGCGCGCGCGCGGGGGTCGCTCGCATCGAGTGGAATGACGAGGCGCGCGATCTGATCGCAATCCGCTCCGGCGCAGGCGACCGGCTCGATGCAGCCGCGCTCGCGCCGCACCGCGCCGACGTAGGCGGCCGTAAAGCCCATGTGCTCGACGCAGATGCGGCACACCTCCCGGTACATCCCATCCTCGCTGGCGGCCCGCACCATCGCCTCGCTCGCCTGCGACAGCGCCGCGTAGAAGTTGGTCAGCAGCGCGAGGCGCTGCTCGGCCCTCTTTCGCTCCGTGATGTCGCGGCCGCTGCCGCGATACCCGCGAAAGGCGCCCGCCTCGTCGTACACCGGCTCGCCGCTGATCGACAGGTAGCGTTCGCTCCCGTCGGGCAGCGCGCGGCGCATCTCGAAATCGCGAAACGGCAGGCGCGCGGCGAGCGCCTCCTGGTGCGCCTGCCAGTCTCCGGCGAGGGGCGTCGTGTCGGGCAATTCCCAGCGCCGGCGGCCACGCGAGGCCGAAACGCTGCGGCCCGATTTTTCCTCCACGTCCCCGGAATAGGAGGTGAAGCGCAGCTCGGCGTCCTGCTCCCAGTACCAGTCCGAGGACAGGTTGGCCAGGCTGCGAAAGCGTCCCTCGCTCTCGCGCAGGCGGCGTTCGTTCGCGTCGTGCTGGTCCAGCATCCGGCTGAACGCGCGCGCCACTGCGAGCAGGGCGGCGATCACCGCCGCGATGGTGAGCAAGGCGACTGCGATCGCCCCCGTGTGCTGGCGCAAGAGGAACCCCAGGCCGACGGCGGGTACCCCGGCGATCGCCGTCCAGCTCGAATCGGGTATGCGGCGGAACGCGAAGACGCGCTCGATGCCGTCATTGCCCGGCACGCTTTCGATGCCCTCGTGGCGCGCGAGCGCGAGCCGCACGATCGGCGTGTCCGAGCGGGTGCCGACGCGACCGCCGGGCGGCACGCGCCCCAGGATATAGCCCTGCTCGTCGATCATGCCGAGCACGCTATTGGCGGGAAGCGCAGCGAAGCTCGCAAGCGGTTGCCACGTCGAGAGGTCGATGGTGGCGAACACCACGCCAACGACCACCCCCGCTTCGTCGCGTATCGGCTGTCCGGCAGCGGCCACCCACCTGCCGCTGCGCACGCCGAGGCGCGGGCGGTCGATGAGAAAGCGGCCTTCGC
>JBLMWT010000248.1:0-17997 GCA_050257375.1 Sphingomonadaceae bacterium | reverse complement strand
TTAAAGGTGCCGAACCGCTTCAAGTCGTTGAGGTTCAGCCAGATGAAGAACGCCTTGCCGACAATGTTCGCTTCCGGCACGAAACCCCAGACCCGGCTGTCGCTCGAATTGTCCCGGTTGTCGCCCATCACGAAGTAATGCCCGAGCGGCACCTTGCACACCAGGCCGTCGGCATTGTAGTTGCAATCCTGCGAATAGGGGAACTTCATGATCTGCGGCACGAACGCCGGTGCGTTGTTATCGATCAGGATCTGATGCTCCACGCCGTCGAGCTTCTCGAGGTAGCGACTGTAGTACTGCATCGTGTCCTTCGAAAGGTAGTCGCTGATCTGGCGCTCGGGTATCAGGTGGCCGTTGATGATGAGCCGCTTATCGCGGTATTCGACCCGGTCGCCCGGCAACCCGACGACGCGCTTGATGTAGTCGAGCGAGGGATCTTCCGGGTAACGAAACACCATGACGTCGCCGCGTTTCGGTTCCCCGATCGGTATCACCTTCTCGTTGACGATCGGCAGCCTGATGCCATACGCGAATTTGTTGACCAAGATGAAGTCGCCGACCTGCAGCGTCGGGATCATCGACCCGGAAGGAATCTTGAACGGCTCCACGACGAACGAGCGCAGCAGGAAGACGATCAGGATGACCGGGAAGAAGCTGACGGAATACTCGATCCACCACGGCTGGCGCGCGTTCTCCGAACGCCTCTTGCGCAGCCAGATGACTTCGATCGCCCAAACGGCGCCCGTCGCCACGAGCAGGATAAACAGGAACAGGGCGAAGTTCACTTGTCGCCCATCTGCAGCACTGCGAGAAACGCTTCCTGCGGTATCTCAACGGACCCGACTTGTTTCATGCGCTTTTTCCCTTCCTTTTGCTTTTCAAGCAGCTTCCTCTTGCGCGTTACATCGCCCCCGTAACACTTCGACAACACGTTTTTGCGCAGCGCCTTGACGTTCTCGCGTGCGACGATATGCGAGCCGATGGCCGCCTGAATGGCCACATCGAACATCTGCCTCGGGATCAGGCCGCGCAAGCGCGAAACCAGATCGCGCCCGCGTGATTGCGCGGCCGAGCGGTGCACCATGCTGGAAAGGGCGTCGACGCGCTCGCCGTTCACCAGCACATCCAGCCGCACCATGTCCGCCGCACGGTATTCCTTAAATTCGTAGTCAAGCGAGCCGTAGCCGCGCGTGAGCGACTTCAGCCGATCGAAGAAGTCGAGCACGACCTCGTTCAAAGGGAGGTCGTAGGACAGCACCACGTGACGCGCGGAGTAGTGCATGTTGGTCTGCGTGCCGCGCTTTTGCGTGCACAGCGTGATCACCGGGCCAACGTACTCCTGCGGCACGAAGATCGTTGTCGCGATCACGGGCTCGCGGATTTCTTCGATTCTTGAGGGTTCCGGAAGCTTGGCGGGATTGGATACCGGCTCGACCGATCCGTCGCGCAACAAGACCTCGTACACGACCGAGGGAGCCGTCGTGATCAGGCTCATGCCGTACTCCCGCTCCAGCCGCTCTTGCACGATATCCATGTGCAGCAACCCAAGAAATCCGCAGCGGAACCCGAAGCCCAAGGCCTGCGACACCTCGGGCTCGTAGTGGAACGATGCGTCGTTCAGATGCAGTTTCTCCAGCGCGTCGCGCAGCGCCTCGTACTGGTTGGCCTCCACCGGATAGAGACCCGCAAAGACCTGCGGCTTCACCTCCTTGAAGCCGGGCAGCGGCCCGGGCGCAGGCTTGTCCGCGTGCGTAAGCGTATCGCCCACCTTGGCCGCACGCAGTTCCTTGATGCCGGCCACCACGAACCCGACCTCCCCCGCTGACAGCGCATCGCGGTTGCGCGCTTTCGGCGTGAACACGCCGATCTGCTCGCAGTGGTGCACTGCCTGCGTGCTCATCAACAGAATCTTGTCCTTTGGGCGCAATGTGCCGTCGACGACGCGCACCAGCATCACCACGCCGACGTAGTTGTCGAACCACGAGTCGATCACCAGAGCTTTGAGCCGCTGCTCGGGATGCCCCTTCGGCGGCGGCACGCGCGCGATGACCGCCTCGAGGATGTCCTGCACGTGCTCGCCCGTCTTCGCGCTCGCCCGGATCGCGTCGCGCGCGTCGATCCCGATGACGTCCTCGATCTCCTGAATCGCCTTTTCCGGGTCGGCCGACGGGAGATCGATCTTGTTGAGCACCGGTATGACGTCGACGCCTTGCTCGATGGCGGTATAGCAATTGGCCACCGTCTGGGCCTCGACCCCTTGCGATGCATCGACGACCAGCAGTGCGCCTTCGCACGCAGCCAGGGAACGACTCACCTCGTAGGAAAAGTCGACGTGCCCGGGCGTGTCGATCAGGTTGAGGAGGTACGTCTCGCCGCTACGTGCCCGGTACTCGAGCGCCGCCGTCTGAGCCTTGATGGTAATGCCGCGCTCGCGCTCGAGATCCATGGTGTCGAGCACTTGCTCGGCCATTTCTCTGTCCGCCAGGCCACCGCAGATCTGAATGAACCGGTCGGCGAGCGTCGACTTGCCGTGGTCGATATGCGCGATGATCGAGAAATTTCGGATGTGGCTCTGCGCGGTCATGAAAAAGGGTGCCTTGGGCACCCTTATGGAAGACGGCGCCTATTTTACCGCAAGCCGATCGGCCAGCGCCCGGAGGTCGAGGAAGTAGTGGCAGATTTCGCGGCCGTCCGGACCCGTTAGCACGGGGACCCGCTCACCGTACTTGCGCTCCAGCGCTGCATCGCGGTCGACGTCGACAACGTCGAGGGAGAAACCGAACTCATCTTGCAGAGGGCCGAGTGCGCGCTCCATGTCCTCGCAAAGATGGCAGTAGCGGCGTCCATAGAGCGTCAGACGCACGTCAGTCGCTCAACCCCGTTCGTCGAAGCCCGCGACGGTCACGAACGCCGTGCCGTCTCCGCGTTTCACTTGCAGCGTGATGACCGCGTTCTTCGGGAGGCCGTCCAGCAAGGCGTTCAGCTGTTTCACTGACTCGAGACGTGTCTGCTTCCCCGCATGGGCGAGCATCAGCAGTACGTCGCCGCGCTGCACCTCCACTCGCGCCTCCGGACGAATATCGGTGACCACCAGGCCGTGCTGCAGACCCAGCTCCTTGCCTTGTTCGGCCGAAAGTTCGGTCACGACGATGCCGAGACGGTTCGCTGCTACCGTGGGCGGCTTCGCGACTTCAGGCGTCTCTGGTCCCGCGGCACGCTCTTCCTTCAGTTCGCCAACGGTGATCGTCAGCCGGACGAGGGAGCCCTTGCGCCACACTTGTAGCGGCACCTTCGATCCCGGCGGAGTCGCCCCGACGATGCGTGGCAGGTCGACCGACGACTCTATAGGCTTTCCGTTGAAGCTGAGGATGATGTCCGTGCTCTCGATGCCCGCACGGGAGGCCGGGCTGCCCTTCTCGACCGAGTTCACGAGAGCGCCGCGCGGTGCATCCAGCGCGAACGACGTCGCCAAGTCGCGTGTGACCTCCTGAATCACGACGCCGATGCGGCCACGCGCAACGCGCCCATTGGTGCGCAACTGTTTCTGCACGTCGAGCGCGACATCGATCGGAATGGCGAACGAAAGGCCCATGAAACCGCCGGTGCGGCTGTAGATCTGGGAATTCATCCCGATCACCTCCCCGCGCAAGTTGAACAGCGGCCCCCCCGAGTTTCCCGGATTGATCGCCACGTCGGTCTGGATGAAGGGCACCAAGTTCTCCTCGGGCAGCGAGCGACCTTTGGCCGAGACGATTCCCGCGGTCACCGTGTTCTCGAACCCGAAGGGCGAGCCGATCGCGACGACCCATTCTCCGACTTTGAGGCGGGCCGGGTCGCCGAACTTGACGAATGGAAGCCCTTTCGCGTCCACCTTGATGAGCGCGACGTCGGTGCGCTTGTCGCTGCCGATCACGCGCGCCTTGAGTTCGTGCTTGTCGGTGAAGCGCACGTCGATTTCGTCGGCCCCTTCGATGACGTGAGCGTTGGTGAGAATGTAGCCGTCCTCGCTGATGATGAAGCCGGAGCCCAGAGAGCGGGCTTCGGAACGCGGGCCGGGCTCGACGGGCGGGCGGCGCGGCATGAAACGCCGGAAGAACTCGCGCAATTCCTCGTCGTCGACTCCCGGAATTTGCGGCAGCGCGCTCCGCTGTACCGCCTGCTTGGTGCTGATGTTCACGACCGTGGGACCCTGGTTCTCCACGAGTTGCGTGAAATCCGGGAGCTCGCGCGCCTGCGCGGCTACCTGGCTGCCTACGGCGAGCAGGAACAGCGCGACGACGCTTGTCACCCCTTTCATGCGATATCTCCCTTCCGGTCTCTAATGGATCGGTGGCCGGCGGTGCTGCGCCGCGCCGTTACTTCGGCTGGCGGTAGTTTACGGTTTCGGCAATCCGCTGGACACTGGCGGCAGGCGCCTCGCCCACCACGGTCACAAGGTGATTAGCCACCTCGCGGGTATAGATATTGGTTGCGCCAATGCTTGCAAGACCGGTTCGAGCTGGCCTGTCCTGAGCCGTTACCGGTTCGATGAAGACCGACACCGCAGCCAATCCATCGGAAAAGACCACTTGCTCCACAGTGCGCGAACCATGCAGGGTGCGCCTGACTTCGACCACCTTGCGGAAGCCGGGAGGTACCGATGCAACGCTCCAGCCCTCTTGTTCCAGATTCGCAGGCGCGACTGCGGCGTCTTCGATGTGCCAGTGTGCCGTCGTCTGTTGCGGTTTGACTTCGTCCGGCGAGACCTTGCCGATGGTCAGCTGCGTAAAGGTGAACTGCTCAACGGTGTGGTTCCGATCGTCGAACGTGAGCGCCTTGAGCAGCATGCCGGAGCTGGTATCGGCCCACAGCTTGTACCCGTAGCGCAGGCTGTCCTTCGGTGTGAGCACGACGACTTGGCACGGGTAACCCGCGATACGCTCGCTGTCGCCCAGGGCAACGGTGTAGTTCTGTGTGAGCGCGCCGATCTCCCCCTGCAGCAAAGTGGGAAACCCTCGATGGTCGAAGCGTCGATCGACCTTGACCGTCTGGCTCTTCGGAAAGTAGCAGCGCACGGCATCATTCGTGCGCAGGATCTCGCGCGGCTCTCCGTCGAGCGCCTCCAGCTTCTCGATGTTGCCGTGTGCGCCTGTCAGCCGCGTAATGCGCGAAGTCTCGCTGTGATCGCCCTGCTGGTAAACGAATGTTCCGACGTAGGAGAGATTGTGCGTCGCCTGATAGATCCTGCGCAGCCACTCGATCGCGTCGGAGGAGTTTTGCGCATGCGCCACCGCGGCCGCCGCGGCGAGCAGTGCGCCAAAGGAGCGCACGAGCAGTGCCCGGGCGATAAGCCGCCGGCTCATCGAGCGCTCTTCTCCACGACCTCGTCCGACACGGTGCGAATGTAGGGAGCCATTCCTTGAAGCGTTACGCGCGGCGAATAGATCTGATGCGCGAGCAGATAATCATTGGCCTCGCTGGGCAACGGGATGCGCGCCACGACCCGTGGCTTGGCATCGGCGACAGCGCTACTCGGCGCCGCGACCTGAGGCGCCATGGCGACCTGCGGGGCCGACGACTGACCACCCTCTCTCGGCGCGTAAGCGAGCCAGCCGACCAGCGCGACGGCAGCGACGCTCGCCGCAGCAGACAACGCCATCCATCGGCCGCGCTCGCGTCGGCTGCGTATCGCCGTCGGCGCCAGCACCGTCGGCTCGCTGGCGAGGCGCTCACTGAGCCGTGCGCCAAAGTTCGGCGACAGCATCCCGCGGCCGCGCATCGCGTCTCCGATCAGGTGATATATGCGCCAGCACTCGAGGGCCTGCGGATCGCGCGGGAGGGCCGCCAGCGCTTCGCCAACCTCGCTCCGCGAGGCTTCGCCGTCTATCAGGGCCGAAATCTTGATCTTCATAGCTCTACCACCTCTTGTCCTTGCTCGTATCGAGCAGCGGCCGCAGTCGCTCGGCAATCGCCTCGCGCGCGCGGAAAATGCGCGATCTCACGGTGCCGATCGGGCAATCCATGATGCGCGCGATGTCCTCGTAGCTCATGCCTTCGATTTCGCGCAGCTGGATGGCGGTGCGCAGTTCCTCCGGCAATTCGGCAATCGTCGCATTCACGGTCGCCCCGATCTCATTCGACAGCAACACGCTTTCCGGCGTATTGATATCGCGCAACTGATCCGCTTCCTCGAATCCTTCCGCTTCCTCGGCCTCTACCTCCGTCGAGGTCGGCGCCCGCCGTCCGAGCGCCATGAGGTAGTTCTTGGCGGTATTGATGCCGATGCGGTAAAGCCAAGTGTAGAACGCGCTATCGCCGCGGAATCCCGGCAGGGCCCGATACGCCTTGATAAACGCCTCCTGCGTCACGTCCTCTACCTCCGACGGGTCGCGAACGAACCGCGACAGCAACCGCGCGAGCTTGCGCTGGTACTTCTCGACGAGAAGTTCAAACGCGCGCTTGTCGCCCCTCTGGGCCCTCGCCACCAGTTCCCGGTCGACGTCTTGACTGCTCACGCCCCGGCCCCACCCGGCGAGGATCCTACGTCGCGGGCTGCCTGCAGGCCCGACGACGGATCGCTACGTCTATTTCGCACAGACACTCGCACTTACAAATAGTTCGCTGGTTCTCGGCCCGCCCGGTCGGGCCGCCATCGGTCCAGACTCTGGCCGGGAACTTCGCCCCATAGCGCCCACAGCCTGAGCCTGCGGAACGACTCCCCGTCAAGCATGTTGCGCACGACCACTATGGTGCGCCGCATCGAGCCGCTAACCGGAACAATTACCGCAAGGCGGCTTACGTGCCTGCGGCCGACCACCCGCACTTCCAGCTCGCTGCCGTCGCGCGTCCTGAGACGCAAGACGGCCCGACTCTCAATCATCAGGCCCGTGACGGATTTCCTGCCGCGCAGCAGCGCCCGGTCCCACGCCACGGCGAGGCCGAGCGCCGGCAACAGCAGCCCAACCGCCAGTGCGCCGGGCCCAGGCAAGGCCATCGCCACGCATGCACCCGCCAAGGCGTGCGCGCCGATGATGGCCGCTGCCAGGGCGCTGGACGGCGAAAGGTCGACGCTTAGCCGGCGTTCGACGCTCAAGCGCGCGCGAACACCAGCGTTCCGTTGGTGCCGCCGAAGCCGAATGAATTCGACAGTGCGATGCGTATCGGCAACTTGCGCGACACGTTGGGTACGTAGTCCAGGTCGCACTGCGGGTCTGGGTTCTGCAAATTGATGGTCGGCGGCGACACCTGATCGAGCGTGGCGAGCGCCGTAAATACCGCCTCGACCCCACCTGCGGCGCCTAGCAAGTGTCCGGTCATCGACTTGGTGGAATTCACGGCCACCTTCGCGGCGCGCTCTCCGAGCAGGCGCTTGATGGCGATGGTCTCGGCGATGTCTCCCAAGGGGGTCGAGGTGCCGTGCGCGTTGATGTAATCGATCTGGGAGGTTTCGACTCCCGCGTCGCGCAGCGCGTTGCGCATGCATCGGTACGCGCCGTCTCCGTCCTCGCAGGGCGCCGTCATATGGTAGGCGTCGGCCGAAACGCCATAACCGACCAGCTCGCAGTAGATCTTCGCTCCGCGTGCTTTCGCGTGCTCGTATTCCTCCAGCACCATCGCTCCCGCGCCTTCTCCCAGGACGAATCCGTCCCGATCCTTGTCCCACGGTCGACTCGCCGCGGCCGGGTCCTCGTTGCGCGTGGAGAGTGCTCGCGCCGACGCGAAGCCGCCGACCGCGAGCTCCGTGACCGTCGACTCCGCGCCCCCCGCTATCATGATGTCGGCCTCGCCATAGCGGACGGACTTGGCTGCCTCGCCGATGCAATGCGTGGAGGTCGTGCATGCCGTGACGATCGCGAGGTTCGGCCCTTTCAGCCCAAGCATGATCGAGAGATTGCCCGCGATCATGTTGATGATGGTCCCCGGTATGAAGAATGGCGAAATACGCCGCGGGCCGTTCTTGCGCAATTCGTCGTAAGACGCCTCGATCATCGGCAGCCCGCCGATACCGGAGCCGAAGTTCACCCCGGCACGCTCTGCATCGTCCGCCGCGAGCGTAATCCCCGCATCGCGCCACGCCTGCAGCCCGGCTGCCATGCCGTAGTGGATGAACGTGTCCATGCGCCGGGCTTCTTTCGGCGAAAGGTATTGCGACACGTCGAATTCCTTGACCTCGCCGGCAATCTGGCTCGCAACCCTGGACGGATCGAAACGCGTAATGCGCGCAATGCCGGACCGCCCGGCGAGTACGTTGCTCCAGGCCTCGGCAACGCTGTTGCCTACCGGCGAGATGATTCCCAGCCCGGTAACGACGACTCTGCGACGGGACAACTTGTCTCCTAGGGGGACACGCGACCCGGGTCGACATGCGCCCCGGAGTCCATGGTCACGGCTAGCTCTTCTGGTGGGCCTTGATGTAATCCACGGCCTGTTGCACGGTCGTGATCTTCTCGGCCTCCTCGTCGGGGATCTCGGTCTCGAATTCCTCTTCGAGGGCCATGACCAATTCGACCGTATCCAGGGAATCGGCGCCTAGATCGTCGACGAACGACGACTCGTTTTTGATCTCGGCCTCGTTTACGCCGAGTTGCTCGGCGATGATCTTCTTGACGCGTTGTTCGATGTTTTCCATTTGCTGCTCCTTCCCTATGGGGCCAAGAAGGCCCGTATTCTACCAAAAGGATAGATCTCTCCGCCCCCGGGAAACCTTCCTTTTACATGTACATGCCGCCGTTTACGTGCAGAACGCTTCCAGTCACGTAATCACCGGCTGGCGATACCAGGTAGCCGACAGCCGCGGCAACGTCCTCGGGCCGGCCCAACCTGCCGAGCGGGATCTGCTGCAAGAGGGCGGCACGTTGCTGTTCGCTCAGGGCGCGCGTCATGTCCGTGTCGATGAATCCGGGCGCGACGCAATTGACCGTGATGTTGCGGCTGCCGAGTTCGCGCGCGAGCGATTTGCTCATCCCGACCACGCCCGCTTTGGCGGCCGCGTAATTCGCCTGCCCCGGATTGCCGGCTGCTCCGACCACGGACGTGATGTTGACGATCCGACCCCAGCGCGCCTTCATCATGCCTCGCATCACTGCGCGCGAAAGACGGAACACCGCGCGCAGATCGGTTTCCATGACTTCGTCCCACTCGGCGTCCTTCATGCGCAGCGCGAGGTTGTCCCGGACTACCGCCGCATTGTTGACGAGCACCTGGATGTCGCCGAATTCCTTCTGCACGACTTCGACGAATTGGTCGCATTGCCCGGCGTCGCGCACGTTCAAGACGCGCCCGCCGCCCTTGGCGCCCGCCGCGGCCAGCGCTTGAGCGATCTGCGTCGCGCCGGTCTCGCTGGTCGCGGTCCCGACAACCGTCGCGCCCAGCCGTGCCAGCTCCAGCAAGATGGCGCGCCCGATCCCGCGTGTGGCGCCCGTGACAAGAGCGACTCTCCCTTGCAGCATCGCTAGGCCTGCTTGACCGTCGCGAGCGTCTGCTCGAGCGAAGCGCGATCCGCCAGGGCATGGGCCTGCATGCTCCCGTCGATGCGCTTCACCAGCGCAGAAAGAACCTTGCCCGGACCGCACTCGATCACGTGCGTGATGCCTAGGCCCGCCATGTAGCGGATGATCTCGACCCAACGCACCGGCGAAGCCGCCTGCCGCACCAGTGCATCCTTGATCTGCCCTGGGTCGCGCGGCGTCGCGACGTCCACGTTATTGACGAGCGGCACGGCGGGCTCCCTAACTCGAGTACTGCTGAGATACGCACGCAGCCGCTCGGCCGCAGGCTGCATCAGGCTCGAATGGAATGGCGCGCTGACCGGCAGGGGAAGCGCGCGCTTTGCGCCGCGCCCCTTGCAGGCTTCGATGGCGCGCGTCACCGCCGCTCGGTGCCCCGCGATCACGACCTGCCCAGGCGCATTGAAATTGACCGCCTGGACCACCTCGTTCTGCGCCGCCTCGCTGCAGGCCGCGCGCACTGCATCGTCGTCCAGGTTCAGGATCGCGGCCATGGCGCCCTGCCCTTCGGGCACGGCTTCCTGCATCGCTTGCGCGCGAAATCGCACCAATGGCAAGCAGTCAGGGAATTCGATCGAGCCGGCAGCCACGAGCGCCGTGTATTCACCCAGGCTGTGCCCCGCGACGATCTCGGGCGCAGGGCCGCCGAGCGCGCGCCATGCGCGATATGCCGCATAACCGGCGGTCACCATCGCCGGCTGAGTGTTGACTGTCAGATTGAGCGATTCCGCGGGCCCCTCGTCGAGAAGCGCGACGAACTCACGGCCGAGCGCTTGCGCCGCCTGCGCGCGCACCGCTTCGACTTCCGGCAGGCCCGCATACGCCCGCAGCATTCCGACCGATTGGGATCCTTGTCCCGGGAACACCATCGCCAGCTTCATGAGTCCCGCGTCCTCACATCGTCACCAGGGCCGAACCCCAAGTAAAGCCTCCGCCCACGCCTTGCATCAGCACGCGCTGCCCCGCGCGGATCTTGCCCGCCCGCACCCACTCGTCGAGCGCCAAAGGCACCGAAGCCGCCGAAGTGTTGCCGTGCCGATCCACGGTCACGACTAGCCGGTCCTCCGCGAGACCGAGCTTTCGGGCCGTCGCTTCGAGAATGCGCACGTTCGCCTGGTGCGGGATCAGCCAATCGATGTCCTCAAGACGCATGCCGGCGGCGGCCACCGTTTCGCGCGCGGATTCATCCAGCACCTTCACCGCCAGGCGAAACACCTGGTTGCCGGCCATCTGCAGGTAGGGCGAGCCAACGATGCGGCCGCCGCAAACATTTCCGGGCACCGAAAGGATCCCTGCATGGCTGCCGTCTGCGTGCAGTTTCGTCGCGTGTACGCCCGGACTGTCCGAAGCGGCAAGGACCACTGCCCCGGCGCCATCTCCGAACAGCACGCACGTCGTGCGATCGTTCCAGTCCAGGATGCGCGAGAACACCTCGGCGCCGACGACGAGCGCCTTGCGATAATTTCCCGCGCGAATGAAGCAGTCGGCAGTGGCCAGCGCGTACACGAATCCGCTGCAGACGGCCTGCACGTCGAAGGCAGGACAATTCTTGTGGCCCAGCTTGGCCTGGAGCAGGCAGGCCGTGCTCGGAAAGACGAAATCCGGAGTCGACGTCGCGACGATGATGAGATCGATTTCCGACACGGCGAGCCCGGCAGCCTCCAGGGCGCGGCGGCTCGCTTCCAGCGCGAGGTCGCTGGAGGTTTGCGACTCGTCGGCGATGTGCCGCTGAACGATGCCAGTGCGCTCTCTGATCCACTGGTCACTCGTCTCGAGGCGCGCCGCGAACTCCTCGTTCCGGACGATGCGCGCCGGCAAGTAACTCCCCGTTCCGACGATGCGCGAGTAGGTCATTCGCCGCTTGCCTGCATCCATTCCACGTGTTGTCCCGATTGGCTTCTCTGCGCCATTCGCTGCGCGATGCGCTGCGGCACGTTATTTCGAACTTCCTCGACCGCGCGACTGATTGCCTGCTCGAACGCGAAGATGTCGGCCGAACCGTGACTCTTGATGACGATCCCCCGCAAGCCAAGCAGGCTGGCGCCGTTGTAGCGCCGATAGTCCATGCGCCGTCGGAATGAGCGGATGACTGGCAGCGCGAACAGGGCCCCCATCTTCGAAACCAAGTTGCGCCCGAACTCCTCGCGCAGCGCGGACGCCATCATCTGCGCCACCCCCTCGGATGCCTTGAGCGCGACGTTGCCGACGAAGCCGTCGCAGACGACCACGTCCGTAGTCCCTTTGTAGATATCGTCGCCTTCCACGTTGCCGTAGAAATTGAGGCCGCTCGTGCGCAGCAACTCGGCAGCCTGTTTCACGGTCTCGTTACCCTTGATGTCTTCGACCCCGATGTTCAACAGTCCGACGCTGGGGGACTCCTTATGCTCGACCGCAGCGACTAGCATGGCGCCCATGATGCCGAATTGCAGGAGGTGTTCGGGCGTGCAATCGACGTTCGCGCCGAGGTCCAGCACGTAAGTGTGCGTGCCACGCATGTTGGGCAGCACCGTGGCGATCGCGGGACGGTCGATTCCCGGCAGAGTCTTCAGGACGAAGCGCGAGATCGCCATGAGCGCCCCGGTATTGCCTGCACTAACGCAGGCGTGCGCCGTGCCGCTCTTGACGAGGTCAGTCGCCACGCGCATCGACGAATCCTTCTTGGAGCGCAACGCCGTGGCCAGGGGCTCGTCCATGGCCACCACTTCGCTGGCGTGGTGCACGCGCAATCGCGGGCCTTGCGCAGTGCGCCGCGCAGAGAGTTCCGCCTCGATGGCGTCGCGCTGGCCTACGAGCAGAACGTCGACGTCGGCATGCCGCCGCTGATAGGCGAGCACGGCGGGCACCGTCACGTGGGGCCCGTGATCGCCCCCCATGCAATCGACCGCTACGGTTGTCTCCATCGGGCGCTGGACGCAACAAGGCCGCGCCCGCGTGCCGGGCACGGCAATGGGCCGTCGGCTTTATTCGCCCTTCGTCTGTACGACCTTCTTGCCGCGGTAATAGCCCGTCGGGCTCACGTGATGACGCAAGTGCGCTTCGCCGGTGGTCGGTTCCACTGCGACGGCGGGACCCCCGAGGAAATCGTGCGCACGACGCATGCCGCGCCGCGACGGAGACTTCTTGTTCTGCTGGACTGCCATGTCGAAACTCCTCTGTTCAATGTTTTCGTCGGCGGGCGCCGGTGGCGCCCAGCAGACTTTTCAGATCGGCGAACGGTGAGTCTGCACCCTCCGTCGCCGATTTACCCAGCGCTTCGCAGCGCTCGTGCCGAGGTGCGTACGGCACCGCGAGCAAGAGCTCATCCTCGAGCATCTCGCCGACCGGCATGTCCTTGCCGGCGACGACGCGTTCCGGCTCCCTCGCATCGTCCGGCAGCGCCTCGATTTCCGCCTCGGAGCGCGCCAACACGAGTGTCGTGTCGACGTGCACCGCAAAATCGAGCGGATCGAGACAGCGCTGGCACGTGAGCTGCAGCTTGCCGTTCATCGTCACGCGTAGCGCAGGGCGTCCCAGCTCGTCGTGCACCCCTTCCACCTTGTAGTCGATCGATCCCGCGCTCGACGCGACCTTGTCGCGCAGACGCGGGAAATCGCCGACCGCCCAAGTGCCTCGAAGCGTTGCGCCGGCCGCTGCGAAATCATAGCCGTCGATGACCGGCCGGTGTGGCATAAACATGAAATGCTATCATTACGGAAAAACCGTGTCAAAACAAAGTCATGGCCCGAAGCCGTCAACTGGTCCTCGCATCGACGTCGGTCTACCGCCGGGAACTGCTGCAGCGGCTCGCGCTGCCCTTCGAATGCGCGGCCCCGGATATCGACGAGTCCCCGCTCGTCGGCGAGCGTCCGCAGGACACGGCGCTGCGCCTGTCGCTCGCCAAAGCGCGCGCGGTCGCTCCGCGCTTTCCGGAGGCCCTCGTGATCGGTTCCGACCAGGTCGCCGTGCACGAACGCGAATTGCTGGGCAAGCCCGGCAGTCACATGCGAGCGCGGGAACAGTTGCGCGGCCTGAGCGGCGCCGTGGCGGATTTTCACACCGCAGTCAGCCTGCTCGACGCGTCCACGGGGGAGGCGCGCTCGCACCTGGTTTCGTGCCGCGTCGAGTTTCGGGAGCTGAGCGAGCGCCAGATCGAAAACTACCTTCGGCTCGAGCAACCGTACGACTGCGCGGGTAGCGCAAAATCGGAAGGCCTTGGAATCGCGCTCATCCGGCGCATCGAGACCGAGGACCCGACCTCTCTCGTCGGCCTTCCTTTGATCGCGCTCACCACCATGCTGGAACAGGCTGGCCTAGCTGTCCTCGGCTGATGCCTGCGACCCTGTACGTCGTTCCCACGCCGCTGGGCGGCTCGCCCTCTGACGCCCTGCCGCCTCCGACCCTGGAGACAATCCGCCTGCTCGCCGACTTCGTCGTCGAGAACGAGAAGAGCGCGCGCGCCTTCCTCGCCGCGGTCGGAATGCCCCGGCCGATACGCGCTCTGCAGTTGAGACGTCTGGACGAACACACGGCGCCGCGCGACATCGGCCCTCTGCTTGCGCCGCTTCGCGAGGGGCGCCCGCTCGGGCTGCTGTCCGAGGCGGGATGCCCTGCGATCGCCGACCCGGGCGCAGCCCTGGTGGCCGCGGCGCACGCCGAGGGGTTTGGCGTCACGCCGCTCGTCGGTCCGTCCGCGATCCTGCTGGCGCTGATGGCGTCGGGACTGGAGGGCCAGCGCTTCGCCTTTTGCGGCTACTTGCCGCGCGAGGCTGCGGCACGCACCCGCCGCATCCGCGAGCTCGAGCTGCGCTCGCGCGCCGAGAACGAGACGGAAATCTTCATCGAGACCCCATACCGCAACGACGTGCTGCTCGCCGCGCTGCTCGCGGAATGCGCAGCCTCCACCCGGCTGTGTCTCGCCATCGATCTGACGCTCCCGGACCAGCGCATCGCGCTGCGTACCATCGGGGACTGGCGCCGCGCGCCGTACGCCGTCGGCCGGCGGCCGACCGTATTTCTGCTTCAGGCCGGCTAGCGAATTGCCGGTGTGTAGTGCAGCGCCAGCTCGGCGAGCGTGCTCGCCGCCGCCGCCCCGAAGCGGCGAGCGAATTTCTCGGCGATACTCTCCTTCTGCGTATAGTCGACGATCTGCTCGGCCTTGATGACGTCGCGCGCCACCGTTCTGAGCGTGCCGTAGTCGTCGGCGAGTCCCAGCTGGATGCTCTGCTGGCCGGTCCAGATAAGGCCGCTGAACATGTCAGGCGTCTCCTTGAGGCGCTTGCCGCGCCCCTGGCGAACGTCGCTGATGAATTGCTGGTGGATGTCGTCGAGCATGGCCTGGGCGAACTCCTTCTGCTTCGGATCCTCGGGCAGGAATGGATCGAGGAAACCTTTGTTCTTGCCGGCGGTCAGCAGCCGCCGCTCCACGCCGAGCTTGTCCATCAGGCCGGTCACGCCGAAACCATCCATGCGCACGCCGATCGAGCCGACGATGCTGGAGCGGGTGACGTAGATTTTGTCGGCGGCAGAGGCGACGTAGTACCCGCCCGAAGCGCAGATGTCCTCGATCACTGCATAGAGCGGGATGTCCGGATACTTCTTGCGCAGCCTGCGGATCTCGTCGTAGAGGTTCTGCGCCTGCACCGGGCTGCCGCCCGGGCTGTTGATTCGCAGCACGACGCCTTGCGTATTCTTGTCCTTGAAAGCCGAGCGCAGCGCCGAGCCAATCCTGTCGGCGCTCGCATCGCCCCCCGGCGCAATCAGGCCGTCCAGCTCGACCAGCGCGGTGTGCTTGCCGCCGACCTCGACGGATTTCTCGCTCCAGCCGAACACGAGCATCAGTATGATGGTCAGGTAAGCGAAGCCGAGCAGCTTGAAGAAGATTCCCCACATTCGCGCTCGGCGCTGCTCCTTGAGCGTCGCGGTGGCGAGCTTCTCGATCAGCCCGCGTTCCCACTGCCCGCCGTTGTCAGTCATCTGCTAACCCCAGGAAGTAGACGTTCCCGCCGCGCTCCTCCAGCCTGAGCGCCACCAGCGGCGCGCCTCCGCACGGCCCGCCGTGACATTTTCCGCTCGCCGGGTCATACGTGGCGCCGTGCGCCGAGCATACCAAATCGCGTCCCTCAGAATCGAAGAACTCGCCTTCGCGCCAGTCGAGCTCCAAAGCGACGTGGCTGCAGCGGTTGAGGTAGCCGTGCACGACGCCGCGATGCCGCACCGCGAACGCGGGCACGGAGTCGCCGAAGTACTGTACTTCGAAGCGTTCGCCGCGACCTGCTTCCACGAGCTCCCGCGAGGCGCAGATCAAGCGTGGCGCGTCAGCCACCTGTCGAGCTCCTCCACGCTTGCCAGGCAGGCGAGCGGCTCGAGCACGCGCAGCGCCGGCTCCGGATGCGCACCGTAGCTCACCGCGAGCGCGTCGATCCCGGCGCCGCGCGCCATCAGCAGGTCGTGCGACGTGTCTCCGACCATGAGCGCGCGCTCCGGCTCGACTCCCAGTTCGGCGAGCAGCTCGAGCAGCATCGCGGGATCCGGCTTCGGAACCGTCTCGTCGGCGCAGCGCGAACTCGTGAAATAGACTCCCAGCCCGCTCGCCGCAAGTGCGCGGTCGAGCCCCCGACGGCTCTTGCCGGTCGCCACCGCAAGACGATGTCCGCGCGCGCTCAGCCCCTCGAGCAGCCGCGGCACCCCGGGGAACAGCGGCATCGAGTCTTCCCGCGCCAGAAAATGACGCCGGTAGCTGGCGGCGAACTCGCTGTAGCGCTCGCGCGGCAATTGCGGCACGGCCTGGCGCAAGGAATCTTCCAGACCGAGGCCGATGACATGGCTCGCGCGCCCGGAGTCCGGCGCTTCGAGCCCGAGATCTCGGCTCGCCTGCTGAATGCATTCGACGATGGCCGCCGGCGAGTCGATCAGGGTGCCGTCCCAGTCAAAGACGATGAGCTTGTAGCGAAGATCACCGGCCATCGTCCGGCACCTCGAAGCGGCTGTCGACGAAGGCCTGCATATCGGCCGGCACGGGCGCCTCCAGCCGCAGCAGCACCCCGCGAAGCGGATGACGGAACGCGAGCCGCCGGGCGTGCAGAAAAAGCCGCCGCGCGCCCTGCTTCGCGAGCTGGCGGTTCAGCGCGAAGTCTCCGTACTTGTCGTCCCCGATCACCGGGTGCCCCGCATGCGCGAGATGCACGCGGATCTGATGTGTGCGCCCCGTGAGCAGGCGCAGCTCAAGCAGGCTCAGCTCGCTGCTCACGGCCAATGGCCGCACGACGGTCGCGGCCGCCTGGCCGTCTGCGGCGACTCGCACTCGCCGCTCGCCGCTCGCCGTGACGTGCTTGTGCAACGCCTCGCGCAGCTCGCGCACCCCTCCGCTCCAGCGCCCCGCTGCCAGCGCGACGTATACTTTCTCCACTTCGCCCTCGCGCAGCATGCGGTGCAATTCGACCAGGGCGCTGCGCTTTTTCGCGACCACCAGCAAGCCCGAGGTATCGCGGTCCAGACGATGGGCGAGCTCCAGGAACTTCGCCTGCGGGCGGGCGGCGCGCAGCGACTCGATCACCCCGTAACTGACGCCGCTACCGCCGTGCACCGCGACGCCCGAAGGTTTGTCGACCACCAGCAGCGCCTCGTCCTCGTGGACCACCGGCAGCTCGAGCGGCCTAGGGGCGGGTTTGGCCGTCCGCTCCGCGGCGCGCACCGGCGGCACCCGTACGCGGTCCCCGGCGCGCAGGCGGTAGTCGGGCCGCACCCGCGCGCTGTTCACGCGCACCTGGCCGCTGCGCAGTACGCGGTAGACATGGCTCTTCGGCACGCCTTTCAGTCGACGCAGCAGAAAATTGTCGATGCGCTGTGCCGCGCTTTCCTCGCCGACTTCCAGCAGGGTCGCCCGAGGCTTGCTTAAGTCATTCATTTTCCGTATGATCTCGGGACTGCTTCGAGTCGCGAGGCACAGATATTCAAGCGTGCGCGTAGCGCCGCCACTGGATCTGCAACCCGCCTCCTGCCCGGCCGATGGACGGGCCTGATGCAGCGGTTAATTTCGCTCACCGGAAGTAGCGATAGTACTAGAAGCGCGCGCAGTGGGTCTTTTCCCACGGAAACGCCCGCACCCCTTAAGGAAGGGTGCACGGATTCCGGCCGCCGCCGGCATTTCGCTTAACCGACACTTTTCATGTCGCCGAACCGAAATAGGGTTTTCACTGGCACAGACTAGGACAATCCTGACCGACGAGAGCCGGTTCCCCTGCCAGCGCAGGAGAATTGGAAGTGAAGCGCATGTTATTCAATGCGACGCAGCAGGAAGAGCTGCGCGTCGCCATCGTCGACGGACAGAAACTCGTCGACCTCGACATCGAGTCTGCATCAAGGGAACAACGTAAGAGCAACATCTACAAAGGCCTCATTACCCGCATCGAGCCGAGCCTCGAGGCGGCCTTCGTAGACTACGGCGAGGAACGCCACGGCTTCCTGCCGTTCAAGGAAGTGGCGCGCAGCTACTTCCGGTCGGACGTCGACGTCGGGCGCGCCAAGATCCAGGACG
>JBLMWT010000247.1:0-16306 GCA_050257375.1 Sphingomonadaceae bacterium | reverse complement strand
CCCCGCCGATCACCGCCTGGCCCATGGGGGCGCGCTGCTCGCCGCCTTCTCCCAGGCCGAGCGCGAGCGGAATCATGCCGAAGATCATGGCGAGCGTGGTCATCAGGATCGGACGCAGCCGTACCGCGCCCGCGCGCACGACGGCTTCCGCGCGCGCGAGGCCCTCGCGCCTGCCCTGGTTGACGAAATCGACGAGCAGGATCGCGTTCTTGGTCACCAGGCCCATCAGCATGATGAAGCCAATAATCGAAAAGATATTGAGCGTCGAGCGCGCGACGATCAGCGCGAGCACCACGCCGATCAGCGATAGCGGCAGCGACACCATGATCGCCACCGGCTGAATGAAGCTCGCGAACTGCGACGCGAGGATCAAGTAGATGAAGATCACCGCCAGCGCGAGCGCCTGGCTGGCGTAGAACATCGATTCCTGGATGTCCTTCGACGATCCTCCCATGGAAAAGCGGTAGCCGGGCGGCAGGGGGATGCGCTCGATCCTCGCCTTCAGGTCCTTCGCCACGTCGCCGGCGGGGCGATTGAACACGTTACCGGTCACCAGCACCTCGCGCAGCTGCTCCTTGCGGTTGATCTGCTGCGCGCCCGCGCTCTCGCGCACGCTGGCGATCTCGCGCAGCGTGACCATCTTGGGGTTGCCGTCGGCGTCCAGGCGGCCGGAGGCGAGCGGAACGCGCGCGAGATCGGCCACCTGCGCGCGCTCGCCGCGACCGAGGCGCACCTGCACGTCGTAGTACTGGTCGTCCGGGGCGCGCCAGTTGCCGACCGCCTGGCCGGCAAGCAGCGGGCGCAGGGTCGAGGCGACCTGGCCCACGCCGACTCCGAGGTCGCTTGCGAGCTCGCGCTTCACCTCGACCGCGATCTCGGGCTTCGGCGCCTCGTCGCTCGACTCGACGTCCACCGCGCCGGGAACGGCGCGCATCGCCTGCATCACCTGGCGCCCGAGGCTCGCGATCACCGCCTTGTCCTGGCCGAGGATCGAGACCTGCAGGGGCTTGCCGCTCGAAACCGACTTGTACGCGCCGATTTGCGTGAGCTCGATGCCGGCGATGCGCGCGAGGCGCTCGCGCATCGGCCGGGTGAGCGCCTCCTGCGAGCGCTTGCGCTCGTGGCGCGGCACGAGCTGCACGAACACGTTGACCCGGTTCTTGCCTTGCACGACGCCGGTATTGATCGTGGTGTAGGTGTAGCGCACCTCCGGGAACTCGCGTAGCGCGCTTTCCACCTGCTGCGCCTTGGCCTGCGTGAGCTCGAGCGAGGATCCGACCGGGGTCTTGAACTGCACCTGCAGCTCCGAGAGATCGGGCTCGGGCACGAACTCGGTGCCGACGAGCTTCATGAGAGGAAAGGCCGCGAGGAAGCTCGCCGCGGCGATCGCGAGCACCGTCTTGCGGTGCGCGAGGCTCCAGCCGAGGAGCCGGCGGTAGCCCTCGGACAAGCGGTCCATCAATCGGTGAAACCAGGCGAGCAGCCGTCCCAGCGGGCCGCTGCCGTAGCGGCCTTCGGCCTGCGGATCGTGCCAGATCGACGACAGCATCGGGTCGAGCGTGAAGGATACGAACATCGAGATCAGCACCGCCGCCACCACGGTCAGGCCGAACTGGTGGAAGAAGCGCCCGATGATGCCGCCCATGAAGCCGACCGGCAGGAACACGGCGACGATGGAAAATGTCGTGGCGAGCACCGCCAGGCCGATCTCGCGCGTGCCCTCCAGCGCAGCCCGGTGATGGTCGGCGCCCAGCGCGACGTGGCGCACGATGTTCTCGCGCACCACGATCGCGTCGTCGATCAGCAGGCCCACCGAGAGCGACAGCGCCATCAGCGTGAGCACGTTCAGGGTGAAGCCGAAGGCGTAGATGAAGAGAAAGGTGCCAATCAGCGCGATCGGCAGGGTGAGGCCGGTGATCACCGTGCTGCGCCACGAGGCGAGGAACAGGAACACGATGGCGATGGTGAGCAGCGCGCCTTCGATCAGCGTGCTCTTCACGTCGGCCACCGAGTTGCGGATGCCCGTCGAGGCGTCGCGCACGATCTCGACCTTGACGTCGGAGGGCAGGAAGCGCTGCATGTCCCGCACCGCCGCGCGCACGCCGTCGACCACCGCGATCGTGTTCTCGCCCTGAGCCTTGACGATGTCGATCGAGATCGCGCGCCGCCCGTTGATCAGGGCGGCCGTCTCTTCGTCCTGCTGTCCGTCCTCGACGTCGGCGAGCTGTCCCAGCGTCACAGGCTTGCCGCCGCGCCGCGCGACGATCAGGTTGCGGAAGTCCTGCGCGGTGTCCAGGCGCGCCTTGATCTGAACGACTTTCTCCTGGCTCGGGCTGACGAGCGTGCCTGCGGGGAGCTCCTGGTTCTCGGTGCGCAGCGCCTGGATCACTTGGTCGGCGCCGATCCTCTGCGCCTCGAGGTCGTCGATCCGCAGCGCGACCCGGATCTCGCGCATCAGGCCGCCGACCAGCGTCGCCTGACCAACCCCGGCGACATTTTCGAGCCGCTTCTTCACCACCTGGTCGGCGAGCGTGGTGAGGTCGCGCAGGCTGCGCTTGTCCGAGATCACCGCGACCGAGACGATGGGGAAATCGTCAGGATTGAAGCGGCTGACCTTGGGCTCCTTGATCTCCTCGCGGAATCCCGAGCGGATGAGAGCGATCTTCTCGCGCACGTCCTGCGCGGCGAGCTTGGGATCGACGTTCAGATCGAACTCGACGATGACGACCGAGCGCCCCTCGTAGGAGCGGGACGAAAGCGTCTTGATGCCGCTGATGGTGTTGACCGACTCCTCGATCTTGCGCGTGACTTCTTCTTCGACGTTCTCCGGCGAGGCGCCCGGGTAGAGCGTCTCGATCACCACCACGGGGAAGGTGACGTCGGGGAACTGCTCGACCGGGAGGCGCGAGTACGAAAACGCCCCCAGCACCAGCAACGCGGCCATCATCATGGTCGCGAACACCGGATTGGCGATGCTGACGCGGGTGAACCACATGCCGTGCTAGTCCCGTCGCGGTGCGTCCACCACGCGCGCCCGCGCGCCTTCGCGCAGTGCACCGAGGTCACGCGTGACGATACGGTCGCCGGCAGCGAGCCCGGCGAGCACCTGTACGCGCCCGGCGGCGTCTGCGGGACCGGCCTTTACCGGCGCCTTGCGCACGACGCCGTCCGCGAGCCGGTAGACGAAGCGCTCGCCCAGCTCCTCACGCAGCGCCGTCGCGGGGATGAGCAGCGCGCCCTCGACGCGCTCGAGCGTCAGCCCGCCCTGGGCGAACAGGCCGCCGCGCAGCATACCCTCCGGGTTTTCGATCACCGCATACACGTTGATCGAGCGCGAGCCGGCGATCGTCGATGGATTGATGCGTTCGATGTGCCCGGCGAATTCGCGAGCGCCGAAGCCGTCGACGCGGAACGACACGGGCTGCCCCACCTTCACGCGGCCGATTTCGCTCGCCGGCACCGGCGCCTCGAGCTGCAGACGCGACAGGTCGACGATCGCGAGGATCTTCGCATCGACCGCGACGCGCTCGCCGGGCTGCGCCAGGCGCTGCGCGACGATTCCCGACATCGGCGCGCTCAGGACCGCATCGCCCAGCGCCTTTTGGGCAACCGCGAGATCGGCCTCGGCGGCCTGCAGCCGCGCGAGCGCGACCTCGTACACGGACTGCGTCGAATCGAACGCACTTTGCGAGATGAAGTTCTTCTCGAGAAGCGTTTTCTGGGTGGCGCGGTTCTTCTCGGCGAGCACCCGTTGCGCGCGCGCCGCTTCGACGTCGGCGCGCTTGGCGGCGGCCCGGGCGGAGAGCTCGGTGGTATCGATGCGGGCGAGCACCTGGCCGCGCCCCACGGTCTCGCCTTCGCGCACCGTCACTTCGACGAGTTCCCCGGCGACCTTGGCCTTCACGGTCGTCTCGTTCAGCGGCGTCAGCGTTCCGGTGAGGGGCAGGCTGCGCTCGAGCGTCTGCGGCGCGAGCACCAGGACGTCGCCGGGCAGGAATTCGAGCGCCTGCTCGCGCGCCGGCGGCTCGGCGGCCCTGTTGCTGCGCACCGTCGCGAGCCCCGCCGCGACTGCGGCGCCGACCAGCGCGACGATGCCCACGGACAGCAGCACCCTCCTGACAGCGAGCGTGCTCATCGCCTAGTCCTTCGTCAATGCGCGGTGCAGCGCGTCGAGGTGCGCTTCGAGCAGCCGCACCTCGTCGAGGGGCGACTCGGCGAAGGGCGCGAGCGAATTGCGCCACAGCGCGGTGAGCAGCAGCGGCGCGGCGATGAGAAGCGCAGTGTGCCGCGCCTCGAGCTCTCGAAACTCGCCGCGCGCGATGCCGCGCCGGATGATCTCCTCGATCGCCGCCTGTCCGGGCTCGACGACTTCTGCCATGTAGAAGCGCGCGATCTCAGGAAAGTTGCCCGCTTCCGCAACGATCAGCTTGGGGATTCCGGAGAGCGGCTTCGAGCCGATGCGCTCCCACCAGCCGCGCAGCATGAGACGCAGCAGCTCGAAAGAGCCGCCCTGAAACTGTTCCACCATGGTCCGCATTTCGGCGATCGGCGACACGATGCCCTCGCGCACCACGGCCTTGAACAGGTCGGCCTTGTTCGCGAAGTAGAGATAAACGGTCCCTTTGGCGACGCCGGCGCGCGCCGCGACGTCCTCGAGGCGGGTGGCCGCGTAGCCGCGCTCGACGAACAGCTCCAGCGCGGCGCCGGTGATCTCCTCCGGGCGCGCGTCCTTGCGTCGGGTCCAGCGGGGCTCGTTGCGGGAAGCGTTTGCTTGGTTCATCTCGAACGTTTATGACTGACCGGTCAGTAAGATATTGGTGCACCGCAGAACTGTCAAGCACGACAGGCGTTTGCTTGTGCCGCCGACGGGTTTGCAGTAGTTTTGGCGCCTCACGCAGGGGTCCTGGCGCCAACCGGCCGCCGGGTGAGAGAAACCCTTTGAACCTGATGCGGGTAATCCCGCCGAAGGAAGCGATCATGAACGCCAATCCCAAATTCCTGGCCTCCACCGCCCACGTCGACGAGGCGGCGGTCAAGCCCCTTCCCAATTCGCGCAAGGTCTACGTGCCGGGCTCGCGACCCGATCTGCGCGTGCCGATGCGCGA
This sequence comes from Sphingomonadaceae bacterium, assembly GCA_050257375.1. GTDB lineage: Bacteria > Pseudomonadota > Gammaproteobacteria > Burkholderiales > SG8-39 > DAHVFK01. The sequence continues at coordinate 11,201 of JBLMWT010000247.1, read as the reverse complement.
GATCCGACAGGCCGACACGCCGACGATGTTCGGCGGCGAGCCCAATCCGCCGATCTTCGTTTACGACTGCTCGGGACCGTACACGGACCCCGAGGCGCGCGTCGACATCCGCTCGGGCCTCGCGCCGCTGCGTAGCCCGTGGATCGAGGAGCGCGGCGACACCGAGGTCCTCGACGGACCGAGCTCGCGCTATGGCCGCGAGCGCCTCTCGGACCCGAAGCTCGCCGAGCTGCGCTTCAACCTGAAGCGCGCGCCGCGGCGCGCGAAGCGCGGCATGAACGTCACGCAGATGCACTATGCGCGGCGCGGCATCGTCACCCCGGAAATGGAGTTCGTCGCCATTCGCGAAAATCTCGAGCGCGAGCGCTACCTCGAAAGCCTGAAAGCGACCGGTAAGACCGGGGATAAGATGCTCGAGCTGCTGCTCAAGCAGCACCCTGGGCAATCCTTCGGTGCCTCGATTCCCGAGCGCATCACGCCGGAATTCGTGCGCGACGAAGTCGCGCGCGGGCGCGCCATCCTGCCTTCCAACATCAACCACCCGGAGTCCGAGCCGATGATCATCGGCCGCAACTTCCTGGTGAAAGTGAACGCCAACATCGGCAACTCGGCCGTGTCGTCGGGGATCGGCGAGGAGGTCGAGAAGATGACCTGGGCGATCCGCTGGGGCGCGGATACGGTGATGGACCTCTCTACCGGCAAGCACATCCACGAGACGCGCGAGTGGATCGTGCGCAACTCGCCCGTGCCGATCGGCACCGTGCCGATCTACCAGGCGCTGGAGAAGGTGGACGGCAAGGCCGAGGAACTCACCTGGGAAATCTATCGCGACACGCTGATCGAGCAGGCCGAGCAGGGCGTGGACTACTTCACCATCCACGCCGGCGTGCTGCTGCGCTACGTGCCGCTCACCGCGAAGAGGATGACCGGCATCGTCTCGCGCGGCGGGTCGATCATGGCCAAGTGGTGCCTCGCGCATCACCAGGAAAGCTTCCTGTACACGCACTTCGAAGAGATCTGCGAGATCATGGCCGCCTACGACGTCGCCTTTTCGCTCGGCGACGGCCTGCGGCCGGGCTCGGGCTACGACGCGAACGACGAGGCGCAGCTCGCGGAGCTGAGGACGCTGGGCGAGCTGACGAAGATCGCCTGGCGGCACGACGTGCAGGTGATGATCGAAGGTCCGGGACACGTGCCCATGCAGCTCATCAAGGAGAACATGGACATCCAGCTGAAGGAGTGCGACGAGGCGCCCTTCTACACGCTGGGCCCGCTCACCACCGATATCGCGCCCGGCTACGACCACATCACGAGCGCGATCGGCGCGGCGCAGATCGGCTGGTACGGCACGGCGATGCTGTGCTACGTCACGCCCAAGGAGCACCTCGGGCTGCCCAACAAGAAAGACGTGAAGGACGGAATCATGGCCTACAAGATCGCCGCGCACGCCGCCGACCTCGCCAAGGGCCATCCGGGCGCGCAGGTCCGCGATAACGCCGTCTCCAAGGCGAGGTTCGAATTCCGCTGGGAGGACCAGTTCAATCTCGGCCTCGACCCGGACACCGCCAAGGACTTCCATGACGAGACCCTGCCCAAGGACTCGATGAAGGTCGCGCACTTCTGCTCCATGTGCGGACCGCACTTCTGCTCGATGAAAATCACGCAGGACGTGCGCGACTACGTGGAGAAGGGCATGCAGGAGAAGTCGGTCGAGTTCGTCCGCAAGGGCGCCGAGCTATACCAAAAGACCTGATCGGCTCGCTCGTCTGGGTTCTCGCCGCGCTCGCGGCTGGCCTGCCGCTCGCCGCGTATTTCGTCCAGGACCGGTTGATCTTTCAGCCGCAGCGCGGCGACGAGGCGCGGCGCGCCGAGATCAGGGCGAGATTCCCCTCGGTTCGGGAGCTGTTCGTCGATGCGCCCGACGGCACACGCTTGCACGCCTGGTACCTGAATGCGGGGCCCGACCTGGTGCTCTACTTCGGCGGCAACGCGGAGGACGTGTCATGGATGATCGACGCCGTTGCGGCCCAGACGCCGGGCGTATCGTGGCTGCTCACCGACTATCGCGGCTACGGCGCCAGCCGGGGCTCGCCATCCGAGAAGGCGCTCTTTTCCGACGCGCTTGTCTGGCACCGGTACGCCGTGCACGAGCTGCACGCGCGGAAGGTCTTCGCATTGGGCCGCAGCCTGGGCAGCGGCGTAGCGGTATGGCTCGCCGCCCAGCGGCCGCTCGCCGGCGTGATCCTCGTCACGCCCTTCGACAGCCTGACCACAGTGGCGCAGCGCTACTATCCCTACCTGCCGGTGAAGTGGCTGCTGCGGCACCGGTTCGACTCGGCGTCGCTCGCGCCGCGCATCGATCTGCCGATGCTGTGCCTGGTTGCGGGGCGCGACGAGATCATCCCGCCGGCGCACGCCGAGCGGCTGTGCCGGGCCTGGGGCGGACCGAAGCGCAAGGTGGTTCTCTCCGGCGCGCACCACAACGACGCCGATGCGGCGCCGGATTTCTGGCCAGCGATCCGCGAGTTCCTGCGCGTGAAATAGTTATGGGACGGCCGGCCGCGCGGATGCGGTAGCATCGGCGCTTTCCGAAGGATTCCCCCTGAACGCGGTTCCGGCGAACATCGGTCGGTACGTGGTGGCACGCGAGCTCGGACGCGGCGCGAGCGCCGTCGTGTATCTCGCGCGCGACCCCTTCGCGGCACGCGAAGTCGCGATCAAGGTGTTCCGACACGGCGACGACGACGCCGACCTTCTTGCCGGCAAGCACCGCGCCACGTTCCTGAACGAGGCGGCGCTGGTCGGCAAGCTGCAGCACCCGCACATCGTTTCGCTGCTCGATGCCGCGGTCGAGCGCGAATGCAGCTATATCGTGATGGAGTACGTCGAGGGCGGGACGCTCGCGCAGTACACCGCGCCGGACACGCTGCTGCCGCTCGAAAAAGTGGTCGAGGTGGTGTTCAAGGTGAGCCGCGCGCTGGAATACGCGCACCGGCAAGGGGTCATTCACCGCGACATCAAGCCTGCCAACATCCTGGTGCCGCCCGCCTTCGACGTAAAGCTGTCGGACTTCGGTGTGGCGATGCTCGAAGGCTCGACGCACACCGACCTGCGCAACGTCGGCTCGCCGGCCTACATGTCGCCCGAGCAGCTTTCCGATCAGGCGCTCACGCACCAAACGGACATCTACTCGCTGGGCGTGGTGATGTTCCAGCTGCTCACCGGGCGCTTGCCCTTCAGCGGCTCGTCGCACGCGAGCCTCATGTACCAGATCGTCAATCACCCCGCGCCCTTGCTCCGCGGCGTGCGCAGGGACCTGCCCGAGGCGGCCGAGGCGATCGTCGCCCGCGCGCTGCAGAAGGACCTCGCGGTGCGCTACCAGAGCTGGATCGACTTCGGCAGGGACCTCACGAGCCTCGTGCGCCACCTCGACGCGCCGCACGAGGGGTTGTCGGACACGCGCAAGTTCCACGCCCTGAGAAACCTGTCGTTCTTCCGCGATTTTCGCGAGGTGGAGATCTGGGAAGTGCTGCGCGGCTCGAGCTGGCAGCGCCTGCCCGCGGACACGGTGCTGATCGAGGAAGGCGAGCGCGGCGAGAGCTTCTTCATCCTGGTCGACGGCGAAGTCGAGGTGACGCGCGCGGAGCGCCACCTGAACACCTTGGTGCCGGGCGATTGCTTCGGCGAGATGCTCTACTTCTCGGGCGAGGAGAGCCTGCGCAGCACGACCATCCGCTCGCGCACCCCGGTGCTGGTGCTCGAAGTGAAGGCGGAGACGCTGCGCGCGGCGACCGACGCCTGCCAGGTGCAATTCAACAGGGCCTTCATGCGCATCCTCATCGACCGTCTGACGGCCGCCAACCAGAAGCTCGCCGGGCGCTAACGCACATGCACGACGCAACGCTCCTGCACGCACTCCTGCTCGGAATCGTCGAGGGGCTGACCGAATTCCTGCCGGTCTCGAGCACCGGCCACCTCATTCTCGTGGGCGATCTGATCGGCTTCAACGACGCGAAGGCCAAGGTCTTCGAGATCGTCATCCAGACCGGCGCCATGCTCGCGATCGTGTGGGAGTACCGCGCACGCTTCCTGCGCATCGACTGGCCGCTGTATCGCAACCTGGCGATTGCGTTCATGCCGGCGGCGCTCATCGGGCTGGCCTTCGAGCACGCGATCAAGGCGGTGCTCTTCAAGCCGGTGCCGGTGGCGCTCGCATTCATCGCCGGCGCGCTGGTGATCCTTTGGGCGGAGCGGCGCAATCACCGCGTGCGCGTCGAGCGCGTCGACCAGATGACGTGGCGCGACGCGTTGAAGGTGGGGTTTGCGCAGGCGTTCGCGCTGATTCCCGGTACGTCGCGGTCCGGCGCGACCATCATCGGCGCGATGCTGTTCGGCCTGTCGCGGCCGGCGGCGACCGAATTCTCTTTCTTCCTTGCGGTGCCGACGCTGGTCGCGGCGGGCGGATACGACTTCTTCAAGCATCGCGCCCTCTTCTCGAGCGCGGACCTCGGTTTGTTCGGGGTCGGCCTCGTCGCGGCGTTCGTCGCCGCGATCGCCTGCGTGCGCTGGCTGATCCGCTACGTCGCCACGCACGATTTCAAGCCCTTCGCCTGGTACCGCATCGCATTCGGCGTCGTGGTGCTCGTCACCGCCTACGCCGGCATCGTGGACTGGAGCGCGGGCTAGCTCTGCAGCCAGGGCAGGCCGGCAACGCGCCAGCCGCCGGTGCGGTTGCGCTGCTGGCTGGCGTCTTTGTCGCCCTCGAAACCCTCGAGCACGTTGTAGCACTCCTGGTATCCGGCCTCGGTGGCGGCGAGCGCGGCCAGATGCGATCGTCCGCCGGAGCGGCAGATGAACATCACCGGCTCGTCCGGGTCGACCAGTTCGGCCAGTTGAGGCAGGAATTCAGGGTTGAGCTTGCCACCTGGATAGCTGCTCCACTCGACCGGGAGCGCCCCGGGGATCCGCCCGACCCAGTGCAACTCGGCGTGCGTGCGCACGTCGACCAGCCTGGCCTCGCCCGCCTGCATCAGCGCGTGCGCCTCAACGGGCAGAAGGGCGCCCGCATAGGGAAGCCGCAGGGCCCGTGCGCGCTCGCGCGCCTTGGCCTTGATCGTTTCGAGATCGTCCATCGTCGGCGCGCATTATATTGATCCGGGGCTCGACCGCGGGGCGCGGGCTGGTGCATCATTGGCACCAGAAAGGGGCATCCCGCCCGGCGGCCGCACGCAAATGGTGCGCACTTCGTTCGCCAGTTCCTGGAACCCCGGTGCTGTGCCGGGGAAGCCGCAGGCGCGGGATTTGGCACGAAAACTGCTGATTGCGACGCATTCGGCCGGTGCATCCGGCCCGCTTTTATTCCAGACACCCACTCAGGAGACCCGAAGATGGCGATGACGCCCGATGACGTCTTGAAAATGATCAAGGACAAGGAGGTTAAGTTCGTCGACCTCCGCTTTACCGACACGAGGGGCAAGGAGCAGCACGTTTCGGTCCCCGCGAGGTTTTTCGACAAGGACAAGTTCGAAAGCGGGCACGCGTTCGACGGCTCCTCGATCGCAGGGTGGAAAGGCATCCAGGCATCCGACATGCTGCTGATGCCGGAGCCCACGAGCGCGCGGCTCGATCCGTTTACGGACGAGGCGGTGCTCAACATCAGCTGCGACGTCATCGAGCCCTCCGACGGCAAGCCCTACAGCCGCTGCCCGCGGGGCGTGGCGAAGCGCGCCGAGGCGTACCTGAAGTCGACCGGCCTGGGCGACACGGCCTACTTCGGTCCGGAGCCCGAGTTCTTCATCTTCGACGGCGTGACCTGGTCGGTCGACATGTCGGGCTGCTCGGTCAAGATCAAGTCCGAGGAGGCGCCGTGGTCGACCGGGATCGACTATGAATCGGGCAACATGGGTCACCGCGCGCCGGTGAAGGGCGGCTATTTCCCGGTCGCTCCGGTCGACTCGCAGCAGGATATCCGCAACGCCATGTGCCTTGCGCTCGAGCAGCAGGGCGTCGAGGTGGAGGTGCATCACCACGAAGTGGCCGCAGCCGGACAGAACGAGATCGGCACGCGCTTCGCGCCGCTAGTGCAGCGCGCGGACTGGATGCAGATCCTCAAGTACACAGTCTGGAACGTCGCGCACTCGTACGGCAAGACGGCGACGTTCATGCCCAAGCCCATCGTGGGCGACAATGGCTCGGGAATGCACGTGCACCAGTCGGTATGGAAGGGCGGCACGAATCTCTTCGCCGGCAACGGCTACGCCGGGCTGTCGGAATTCGCGCTGTACTACATCGGCGGCATCATCAAGCACGCGAAGGCCCTGAACGCGATCACCAACCCGGGCACCAATTCGTACAAGCGCCTGGTGCCGGGCTTCGAGGCGCCGATCAACCTCGCTTACTCGGCGCGCAACCGGTCGGCAGCCTGCCGCATCCCGCACGTCGCGAGCCCGAAGGGACGACGCGTCGAAGTGCGCTTCCCGGATCCGACCGCGAATCCGTATCTCGCCTTTGCCGCAATGCTGATGGCGGGGTTGGACGGCGTGCAGAACAAGATCCACCCGGGCGATCCGGTCGACAAGAACCTGTACGACCTTCCGCCGGAAGAGCGCAAGAAAGTACCGAACGTCTGCGCGTCGCTCGACGAAGCGCTCGCCCATCTGGAAAAGGACCGCGCCTTCCTCACGAAGGGCGGGGTGTTCGACGACGATCTGCTCGACGCTTACATCGAGCTCAAGAAGGAGGAGGTGCAACGCTTCCGCATGACCACCCACCCGATCGAATTTGACATGTACTACAGCTCGTAATCCGATCGGTTGTCCGAGCGCAATGGGAAGGACGGGCCGCGCCCGTCCTTCCGCGTTTTCGGAGGTTTGCAACGAGAGGTTTTGCTGGCATAGACTTGGAGAACTCAATTAAGGCGGCTTCTCTACCATGCCTCGGAACCCGTTGTTTGCCGCACTAATCCTCGCCCTTGCGGCAGGATCGGTGCGCGCGCAGGGCGGTCCGATCTACAAATGCACCGACAGCGACGGTCGCCTGCTCTATACGACCGAGAAGTCGGACATGGCAGGCAAGAAATGCGAGGTCGTGGCAAAAGAGGTGAACGTCGTGCCGGCGCAGAAAGCGCGCGGCGACTCCGCGCGACCGCCCGATTTTCCGCGCGAGACAACGGCGCAGCGCAGCGTTGCGAAGGAAAAGCAGCGCGAGACGCTGGAGGGCGAGCTGGCGAAGGAGAAGAGCCTGCTCGCCGACGCGCAGAAGGAGCTCGACGCGCAGCAGGCCGTGCGCTCGGGGGACGAGAAGAACTACGCGCGCGTACTGGAACGGCTGCAGCCGTACAAAGACCGCGTGGAACTGCACCAGAAGAACATCGAAGCCTTGCAGCGAGAGCTCGCGAATCTCTACAAGTAGCGCTGCGTGCAGCGGCGCGCCTGCCGTGACCGCCTCGTTCGCCGGCCTCGAGCTGCTTGCCACCGCAGTCATGGCGCTCGACGATGAGCTTGTCGTGCGATATGCCAATCCCGCCGCCGAGAACCTGCTCGAGACGAGCGAGCGAGCACTGGTCGGGCATCCGTTCGTGAGCCTGTTCGCCGAAAACGCCGATTTGCGCGCCCGCCTCGCCGAGGCGCTCACGACGCACTGGGACTATTCCGCGCAGATGGTGGAATACCTGCGTCCGGGGCGCGAGCCGCTCTCCCTTTCGTGCCTCGTGGCGCGCGCGGACTCGGGCGGCGCCGCACTGCTGATGGTCGAGCTGCGTCCGATCGAGCAGCAGCTGCGCGTCGCGCGCGAGGAGCGGCTGCTCTCCGAGCAGCAGGCGAACCGCGAATTGATTCGCAACCTTGCGCACGAAATTAAGAATCCGCTCGGCGGACTGCGCGGATCGGCGCAGCTGCTGGAGCGCGAGCTGGACCGCCCGCAGCTCAAGGAGTACACCCAGGTGATCATCCAGGAAGCCGATCGGCTCCAGGCGTTGCTCGACCGTCTTCTGACGCCGCATCGCGCGCCGCGCGCGGCCCCGGTGAACGTACACGAGGTTCTCGAGCGAGTGCGCAGCCTGCTGCTCGCCGAGTTTACGCACGGCGTGTCGGTTCGCCGCGATTACGATCCGAGCGTCCCGGACATCACCGCCGACAAGGAGCAGCTCATCCAGGTCGTGCTGAACGTGGCGCGCAACGCCGCGCAAGCGCTCGCATCGAAAGAGGGCATCGCGCGCGGAGGGGGAACGATCACCTTCCAGACGCGCGTGCTGCGGCAGGTCACCATCGCCCGCCGGCGCTGCAAGCTGGCACTAGAATTGCAAGTGATCGACGACGGCCCCGGCATCCCGGAGGACATACGAGAGCGGATCTTCAATCCTCTGGTGTCCGGGCGTGACGGCGGTAGCGGGCTCGGGCTTTCGCTCGCCCAAACCTATATCCAGTATCACCATGGAGTCATCGAGTGCGACAGCCGGCCGGGCCACACGGTGTTTCGGATCCTGCTGCCGCTTGCCTGAACGAATCGATGAGCGAACGATGAAGCCGGTCTGGATCGTCGACGACGATCGTTCCATCCGCTGGGTGTTCGAGAAGGCGCTCAGCCGGGAGGGCATCGACTACGCAACGTTTTCCTCGGCCAAGGAAGCGCTCGAGGCGCTGTCGGCGGGGCCGCCGCAGGTTCTCGTATCGGACATTCGTATGCCGGGACCCTCCGGACTGGAACTGCTGAAGACGCTGAAGCAGCAGCACCCGTCGGTGCCGGTGATCATCATGACCGCGTACTCGGATCTCGACTCGGCCGTGGCGGCGTTCCAGGGTGGTGCCTACGAGTATCTGCCCAAGCCTTTCGACGTCGACCAGGCCGTCGACCTGATCCGGCGCGCTCTCGAGGAGAGCCAGCGCGAGCAGGCGGAGGCCGAAGCCCCCGCGTCGGTTCCGGAGATCCTGGGGCAGGCGCAAGCGATGCAGGAAGTATTCCGCGCGATCGGAAGGCTTTCGCAGTCGAGCGCCACGGTGCTGATTACAGGCGAGTCGGGAACAGGCAAGGAGCTCGTCGCGCGCGCGCTGCACCGTCACAGTGCGCGGGCGTCGAAACCGTTCGTCGCGATCAACACTGCGGCCATGCCCAAGGATCTGCTCGAATCCGAACTATTCGGCCATGAGCGCGGCGCGTTCACCGGGGCGCAGCAGCAGCGCCGCGGCCGCTTCGAGCAGGCGGAGGGCGGCACGTTGTTCCTGGACGAGATTGGCGACATGCCCGCCGAGCTCCAGACCCGGCTGCTGCGCGTACTGGCCGACGGCAGCTACTACCGGGTCGGCGGGCACCAGCAGATCAAGGCGAATGTGCGCGTGATCGCCGCCACGCACCAGGAACTGGAAGCGCGCGTGCGCGAGGGCACCTTTCGCGAGGACCTGTACCACCGCCTGAACGTGATCCGCATCCGCATGCCCGCCCTCCGGGAAAGGCGGGAGGACATTCCGCTGCTCGCGCGCCACTTTCTTGCGCGCAGCGCGCAGCAACTCGGCGTCGAGCCGAAGCGCCTGGCGGAAGATGTGCTTGCGCAGCTCGCGCGGCTCGATTTCCCGGGCAACGTGCGCCAACTCGAGAACCTATGTCATTGGCTGACCGTAATGGCTCCGGGCCAGGTGGTCGGCCTGGCGGACCTGCCGCCGGAATTTCGCGGTCAGGAAGCGTCGGCGACAGACGCTGGCGACTGGATCTCCGCGCTCGAGGGTGAAGTTGAACGACGCCTGGCGCGCGGCGAAACGGGGATCCTCGACGAGCTCGGACGCCAGTTCGAGCGCTCGCTCATCCTGAAGGCCCTGTCGCGTACGGGGGGACGGCGCATCGAGGCCGCCGCGCTTCTCGGGATGGGGCGCAACACCATCACGCGCAAGATTCAGGACCTCGGCATCGAAAGCCACGCCGAGGGCGAGAAGTAACTGCTAGGCGGATTTTCTCGCTGCGCGCCGGTTAACTTCGAGCTGCGCGTCGACCAGCGCGACGACTTCGTCGAGCGCAGCCAGGCGCATACCGCGCTGCGCGGCGATCGTCTGCACCAAGCGGTCCACCCGCTCGATGTTCGGCGCGCCGCCATAGAGCGCGCGCGCCGCGGAGGACGGCCCCGTCAGGCCCTGCGCCGCCGCCGCGTACTTCTCGAACGGTACGAGGTCCTTCTCGTCGGCGCCGAGGGATTTGCACAGCGCGACGACCCAGTTGTACACCGATCTCGAAGTCTCGATGTCGGCATGCACCGCGTCCTTGATCGGGCGCATGCCGCTGCGCGTGATGCAGCGGTAGTTGCCTGCCATCAGCATCGCCCATTTGGCGAGCGGGACGAACACCGACTCGTGCACCTTCAGCTTCACCGGCAGCTCGATCTTTTCCGCGCCGGAGTCGAAGCGCGATTCTTCGATGTCCGCCTCGAGACGGCGCAGGATCGCGGTATGCGCATCGGACGGAAAGCGCGCGGCCTTGAAGTTGGTCGGGAGCCTCACCTGTAGCACGTTGATCGTCTCGTCGGGCGGTCGCGAAGCCTGTGGATCCGGGCTGCACAGCGTGACCATCGCGGGGTCGAAGGCGCTCCAAACCGCAGGGTCCGTGTAGCAGGCGCGGCAGGACTCCGCCGAGACACCGGGGATGCGTGCGAGATAGGGCAGCGGCGGCATGTTCATGATCGACATGCACGGCACGCGCGCCTTCGCTGTCGCCGAGAGCAGCTCCCGCACGCCGGGCGCGCCGTATTGCGGCTCCTGCATGGCCAGGCCGACGAGATCGTAATCCGCCGGCTGGACTGCCCGCGGACCATCGGCGGTAAGTCTTCCCGGCAGCTTGCGCGTGTCGAGCTCCACCGGCGCCGCGCGTCCTTTCACCGGGATGCGCACTCGCGCACCCTCCTTGTTGATGAGCTCGGCCTCCGCGGGCAGACACACGAGCTTCACGTTGTGGCCGGCGAGCGCCAGCTTGGCGCCGAGGAGCGATCCGTACGAGGCGCCGAGGATCAGAACGTTGTAGGGGTTCGCCATCGAAAGCCTCCTCAGTTCACGATGTGAAATTCTCACTCAAGGACCGGAAAAGCCTACTCCGTTACTCTGGCTTTTTCATGTTGCGGCGCGCCATTTGACTGAATAGAATGAGGCACTTATGACCACTCAAACCGCGCTGCGCCTTCCGCAAGGCATTTCCGTGTCCGGCGGCATGACCCCGGATTTCCAACAGAT
>JBLMWT010000246.1:0-6502 GCA_050257375.1 Sphingomonadaceae bacterium | reverse complement strand
TTCCGCCGCTTCTGGGGTCCCATTCCGTGGATGATCGAGACCGCGGCGATCCTCTCCGCCGTGGTGCAGAAATGGGAAGACTTCGGGATCATCACCGTGATGCTGCTGGTGAACGCGGGGCTCGATTTCTTCCAGGAGCACCGCGCGCTGAGCGCGCTCAAGGCGCTCAAGCAGCGGCTGGCGAACGAAGTGGTCGTGTTGCGCGACGGCGCCTTCAAGACCATCCGGGCGCGCGAGCTGGTACCGGGCGACATCGTTCGGCTGCGCATCGGCAACGTCGTGCCTGCCGACATGCAGCTGCTCGAAGGCGACTACCTGAGCGTCGACCAGTCGGCGCTCACCGGCGAGTCGCTGCCGGTGACGAAGAAGACCGGCGAGGCGGCCTACGCCAACACCATCGTCAAGCAGGGCGAGATGCTCGCGGTGGTCGTGAACACCGCCGCCAACACGAACTTCCATACGGTCGTGGCGCTGGTCGCGCGCGCCTCGCTCGAGGAGCGCAGCCATTTCCAGAAGATGGTGATCCGCATCGGCGACTACCTGATCATGATCACGGTAGCGCTGGTGGTGCTGATCGTCATGGTGGCGCTGTTCCGCCACCAGCCGTTCCTCGAGATCGCGCGCTTCGCGCTGGTGCTCACCGTGGCGGCGATCCCGGTGGCGCTGCCGGCGGTGCTGTCGGTCACGCTGGCGGTCGGCGCCGTCAACCTGGCGCGCCGCCAGGCGATCGTCAGCCGCCTCGCCGCGATCGAGGAGCTCGCAGGAGTGGACGTGTTCTGCTCCGACAAGACCGGAACGCTCACCAAGAACGAGATGCGCGTCGCCGATCCCGTGTTGTTCGATGGGCACGACGTGCGCGAGCTGTTCCTCGCAGCCGTGCTCGCCTCGAAGGAGGAGAACCGCGACCCGATCGAGCTGCCGATCTTCAAATACATTTCGGAACAGCTTGGCGACCTGGACTGGAAGGCCTACCAGCAGACCTCCTTCACGCCGTTCGACCCGGTGCGCAAGCGCACCGAGGCCCAGGCGGTGAAGGGCGGCGAGCGCTTCGTCGCGGTGAAGGGTGCGGCCCAGGTGCTGCTCGGCATGGCGCAGCTGCCGGACGAGCGGGTGCAGCAGATCCGCAAGCAGGTCGACGAGCTCGCCGCCAAGGGCTACCGCACGCTGGCAGTCGGCCGCAGGACGGGCGAAGCGCCGCTCGAGCTGCTCGGCCTGATCCCGCTGTACGACCCGCCGCGCGAGGACTCCGAGGCGGTGATCCAGGAGATGCGCGAGCACGGCATCGACGTGAAGATGGTCACCGGAGACAACGTCGCGATCGCGCGCGAGATCGGCCGCATCCTGGGCCTGCAGCAGCACACCATGACCACCGGCCAGCTCTCCGGCCGCTCGAGCAACGAGCTGCTCGAGCTCGCCGCGGTGCTGTCCGCCGCGATCTACCAGCGCCTCAAGCCCGAGGTGTCGCGCCGGGACGCCGAGCGCTTCGCCGGGGACGTGATGGAGGCCGTGAAGAAGATGTACGACACCGGTCTGCTCGAGCGCGAGTTCCTGCACACGCACGAGTCGGCGATCGTCGAGATGATCGAGTCGGTGAACATCTTTGCCGAGGTCGTGCCGGAGGACAAGTACCGCATCGTCGATACGCTCCAGAAGGCGGGCCACATCGTCGCCATGACGGGCGACGGCGTGAACGACGCGCCGGCGCTCAAGAAGGCCGACTGCGGCATCGCCGTGTCCAACGCCACCGACGCAGCGCGCGCCGCGGCCGACATCGTGCTCACCGCGCCGGGGCTGGACGTCATCAACGAGGCGGTCAAGCAGGCGCGCATCACCTTCGCGCGCATGAACAGCTACGCGGTGTACCGCATCGCGGAGACGATCCGCGTCATCCTGTTCATGACCGCGAGCATCGTGCTATTCGACTTCTACCCGGTCACCGCGCTGATGATCATCCTGCTCGCGCTGCTGAACGACATCCCGATCCTCACGATCGCCTACGATCGGACCAAGGTGCTCAGGCAGCCGGTGCGCTGGAACATGGTGGAGCTGCTCACGGTGTCCACCATGCTGGGCGCGATCGGCGTGGTCGCGTCGTTCGGGCTGTTCTACATTCTGGTCGAGATGAAGTTTCCCTCGGGCGAGGTCCAGTCGCTCATCTTCCTCAAGCTCGTGGTGGCTGGGCACTTCACCATCTTCCTGACGCGCACCGACGACTGGTTCTGGAAGCGCCCCTTTCCCTCGGGGATCCTGCTGCACGCGAGCTTCTGGTCGGCGGTGCTCGCCACGCTGATCGTGGTCTACGGCGTGTTCGTGACGCCGGTCGGCTGGAGGTATGCCCTGTGGGTGTGGGTCTACGCGCTCGCCTGGGTAGCGGTCAACGACGCGGTGAAGATGGCCACCTTCCGCATGCTGCGCGCGCGCGGCGAGATGGCTTGAGGGGACGCGGCGCTCAGCCCCGGGTTTCGGCGGATTCCTGCTTGGCGTCGTGCGCTTCGCGCTCGGAGACTTTCGCGGCCAGCTGCGGCGGCGCGTCCTGCGCGGGCTCCTTTGCCGCCTCGCCTTCGCGCATGCCTTCCTTGAATCCGCGAACCGCGGCTCCGAGATCGGTGCCCATGTTGCGCAGCTTGTTCGTGCCGAAGATCAGCATGACGATCACGAGCACGATCAACCAGTGCCAGATGCTGAATTCACCCATGTTGTTCGCCTAAGCTTGCGCCGCGCTGTCAGGTTTTTGCCCGCGGCCGGAGTTCACATGAAGAGTGGAGCGCGGCGCGGCGCAGAAGTTCATCGCCCCGCGTACCGAATCTTAGCCGAGATCAGACGCGCGCATCGGGCCATAGCGCGCCGCCCGCCAGTCCGAGGATGTAAGACCAGCCGAACAGTCGGTTGTGCACCAGGCACGCGCGGTGGTGCCACAACGGCCAGCCGACGTAGCCGGCGGGCGGTCCGGCGGGCCGCGCGCGGCTCAGGACCCCGAGCGCGCGCCAGGCGCGCGGCAACGCGACGACGACGAGCGCGGCGAAGGGCGTCAGCCGCCCGGCGGCGATCGGCGATGCGACGGCGAAGTACATGAGTCCGATCGTCGCGATGTTCAGGCCTCGCGCCGCGCGCTCGCCGAGCAGGACGGGAAGGGTGCGGATGCCGTGGCGCGCGTCGAACTCCAGCTGGTCGATGTGCTTGCCGACGAGGATGGACATGACGCCCAGGCCGTACGGGATTGACGCGTAGAACGCGTCGGCCAAGACCGTACCGGAGATCATGGCGAAGCCGCCGCCGATCATCAGCGGCCCCCACACGACGAACACGGCGAGCTCGCCCAGCCCGATGCTCTTCAGCGGCACGGGAGCGGCGTCGTACAGGAAGAGCAGCGCCGTGCCCGCCGCAGCGAAGCCGACCGCGGTCCAGCCGCGCTCGACGACGAAGTAAGCGGTGATGGCGAGCCCGATGGCGGCGAGCAGCGCAAGGCCCGTTCCCAGCGCACGCGCCTCGAGCACCCCGCTCGCGAACGGATGGACGGTGTAGCGCATGCGCGGCGAGTCCGGCGTGTCGTCCCCGCGCTTGTAGCCGAAATAGTCGTTGCTCAGGTTGCTGAACAGATGCGCCGCGACGAAGCCTGCGAGCACCAGAACGAAGTCGAGCGGGTCGAAGCGTCGCGCGCCGAGCGCAAGCAGCCCCGCGATCAGCGCCGCCTGCGCGGAGATGACCAGGATGACGCTGCGCGCGGCGTACAGGAATCTGGCGAATGGATCGAGCCCGCGCACCGCTTCGGCGGTCGGGCGATAAAAGCCCGTCAACGCGCCGAGCCAGATTCCCGCTTTCGATCGGTGCATGTCGGCGCTGTCGCACTCGTCCGCGCTAGTTGAGGTCGTCGTCCTTGTAGTACTTGGTGCCCTTGGCGGTGATCTCCGCCGCCAGTCCTTCGTCGGTCAGCTGGTAGAGCCACACGCCGGGCGAGACGGACACCGCGCCGGCGTACGCGGCGCCCTGCGAGCCTTTCTTCGCCGCTGCGCTCGCCTGGCCGCCGAACTCGTAGCCGGAGTTGATGAAGTTGCTCAGGTCCTTCTGATTTTCGAAGACCCAGACCAGCCTGAACTTTTTCGCGCCAAGGCCCAGTCCCGCCTGGACCTCGACCATCTTCATGTACACCGGCTTCTTCGTGTGGTTGTCGACCGCGACGCCTTGGCCCTTGCCACCGCCGGCGAAGAAAATCTTCATGCCGAAGTTGCTGAACACGGCGTAGCCGGCCGATTTCGCTATCGCCGCCTTGGCGCCCGGTTGCGTGCGGTACAGGCGGTCGAGGGTTTCGCGGGCCATCTTCTGCACGTCGGCGCGCGCCTGCTCCTTTTCTTTCGCGCTCAGGGCGGCCGACGCGCTCGGCGCGGCGGCCAGCAACGACAGCGCGACCGCCGCCGCCGCGGCCAGTCTTCCCAGCAGCATGTTCGTTCTCCTGTGGTTAGGCAGCCCATCTTGCCGCCGCTCCGGCGCCGCGGCTTGATCGAAATCAACCCGTAACCCGCTTTCGAGCGATAATGCGCGCATGAACACAGAGCAACCCGACTCCGAACAGCAGCCGGACCCGGCGCAGGCCGCCGAGCAGCCGGCGCAGCCGGACCCGCGCAGGCGCTTGCGCGAGCTGCTCGCGATCCCCGAGCGCGACCGCAGCGACGCCGTGTGGGACGAGATCATCGAGCTAGAGATCGACCTCGCACCGGGCAATCGCTTGTCGGCGCCGCAAAGCCAAGGCAATGGCGGGCGGCGGCACGAGCCCGGCCGGCCTCAGCAGCAGCCGCCGGGCGGCCAGCGTGCCGGCGGGCGTCCCTTCAAGAAGCCCAGGCGCCGCGGCGGCAGATAGGCCGGGCCGGCAGGCGATGACCAGCGAACCGCAGCGCGTCGCCGTGGTCGGCGCGGGCGCCGTCGGCTGCTTCTACGGCGCGATGCTGGCGCGCGCCGGTCACCGCGTCACGCTGATCGGGCGCCCGGCGCACGTCGAGGCGATCCGCAAGGGCGGCCTGCGCTTCGAGGGCAAGGAGTTCGACGAGCACGTCCGACTGGACGCGAGCACGCAGGCCGAGGCCGTGCGCGGCGCGCGGCTGGTGCTGGTGTGCGTCAAGTCATCCGATTCCGAGCGCGCCGCGGCGGAGATCGCGCCGTTTCTCGAGACCGAGGCGATCGTCGCGAATCTGCAGAACGGCGTCGACAACGCCGAGCGCATCCAGGCGGTGATCGGGCGGCCGGTGATCCCGGCGGTCGTGTATGTCGCGACGGAGATGGCCGGTCCCGGGCACCTCAAGCACCACGGCCGCGGCGAGCTGGTGATCGGCGCGCTCGACGTGGCCCCGGTGCCGCGGGCGGACCTCGAGCGCGTGCAGCGCTGGTTCGGCGAGGCGGGCGTCAAGGTCGTCATCTCCGATAACGTCGCCGGCGAGCTGTGGGGCAAGCTGGTGGTGAACTGCGCCTACAACGCGATCTCGGCGATCTCGCAGCTGCCGTACGGCCGCATGATCGGCGGCGCGAGCATACGCGAAGTCATGCGCGACGTGGTGGCCGAGACGCTCGCGGTCGCGCGGGCGAGCGGCGTGCGCACAGCGCCCGAGCTGCCGGAGAACGTCTTTCGCATCGCCGAGTGGATGCCGACGCAATACTCGTCCACGGCGCAGGACCTGCAGCGCGGCCGGCCGACGGAGATCGACCACCTGAACGGCTTCGTCGTGCGGCGCGGCGATGCGCTCGGCGTGCCGGTGCCGGCCAACCGCGTGCTGTTCGCGCTGGTCAAGTTGATCGAGTCGCGCGGCTCAGGCGGACAGTAGTCCGGAGCTTTCCGCGTCGAAATCCTGCAGCAGGTTCACGCCCGCGGCGGCGAAGCGCAGCGCCGCGGCGCGCGGCGCGGAGTCCTTGCGGTGCTCGAGCGACCACTGCGCCTGGCGCGCGAGCAGGGCCGCGGCGGTGACGCGCCCGAGCGTGAGCGCGAAGCGCCGCGCGCCGGCTTCGAGCGCCGCCTCGTCGCGCCCCGCGTGGGACTTGAGCCACGCGTCGGCCGCCTCGCCGGCGGCCTGCAGCCGCGCCGAGAGCGCGACGAGCTCCTTCTCGCGAACGGCGCCGAGCAGCAGATGGAGCTCGCGCAGCCACGGCGCGAGCCCGGTCGGCGCGATGGCGCGCAGTGCGTCGAGCGAAAGCACGTTGGTGGTGCCCTCCCAGATCGGGAACACCTGCGCGTCGCGCAGCAGCATCGGCAGGCCGGTGTCCTCGACGTAGCCGGCGCCGCCAAACGCCTCCAGCACCTCCGAGAGCACCGCGACCGACTGGCGTCCGGTGAGGAGCTTCGCCACCGGCGTGAGCGTGCGGGCGAGCGCCTGCTGCTCCTCGCTCGCCGCGCCCTGTTCGGTCCGTCCGAGCAGCTCGACGACGAAGAACGCGAGCTGGAAGCCCGCCTCGAACTCCGCCTGCAGGCCGGCGAGGGTGTCGAGGTGCAGCGGCTTGCGGGCGAGCGGCGCACCGAAGGCGA
>JBLMWT010000245.1:0-8273 GCA_050257375.1 Sphingomonadaceae bacterium | reverse complement strand
TTCTTGCGGCAATGCCCGGCGTTCACGCACCACAGGCCGGAGGTGCCGTCGATCACCTTGCGGCCTTCGGGCGTGTAGTAGTGGATGCCCTCGGCGCGCGCCAGCAGGCGCGGCGCCTTCTTGAACTGGCGGTTCGCCGAGAACGGCATGAAGAAGGCCGAGTTCTCGAGGGACTGGCCGATCGCTTCGGCGCGTGCACGTTCGTTCATGGTCGTTCCTCCGTCAAGTTGGCGAGGCCGCGCGCGCCAGCGCCGCTTGCAGCAGCACGTTGCAGCCCGCCGCGAGGTCCTGTGGCGTTGCGCGCTCGGTCTCGTTGTGGCTGATGCCGCCCTCGCAGGGCACGAAGATCATCGCGGTCGGCGCCACGCGCGCCACGTACACCGCGTCGTGGCCCGCGCCCGACACGATATCGCGATGCGTGTAGCCGAGCGAGTGCGCCGCCTCGCGCACGGCTCCGACCAGCGCGCGATCGAAATGGCAGGGCGGAAAATAGGTGACCTCCGTCAGCTCGATCCCCACCCGACACTCGGCCTCGATTGCCTCCAGGCTCTGGCGCAGCGCGGCGACCATCGTCCCGAGATTCTCGTCCTTCTGGTTGCGGAACTCGACCGACATGCGCACCTCGCCCGGCACCACGTTGCGCGAGTTGGGCTTGACCTGCAGATAGCCGACCGTGCCGCGCGCATAATCCGGAAACTCGCGCGCGATGCGGTTCACCTCGAGCACCACGCGGCTCGCGGCGAGCAGCGCGTCTTTCCTCAGCTCCATCGGCGTCGGTCCGGCGTGCGCGTCCTGGCCCGCGATCACGCAATCGAACCAGCGTTGTCCGAGCGCCCCTTGCACGACGCCGATCGTCGTCTTCGTGTCTTCGAGCACGGGGCCCTGCTCGATGTGCGCCTCGAAGTACGCGCCGAGCCGTTGCGGAAGCGCCTCGCCCGCGTAGCCGATCGATCTCAGCGCCTGGCCCACGGTGACGTCGTCGGCGTCCTTCTGCACCAGAACGTGCTCGAGCGGGAACACGCCGGCAAACACGCCGGAACCCATCATCACCGGCGTGAAGCGCGAGCCCTCCTCGTTCGTCCAGGAGATGACCTCGAGCGGGGCGCGCGTCCTGACACCGGCGTCGTTCAGCGTGCGCACGACTTCCAGTCCCGCCATCACGCCGTAGGCGCCGTCGAATTTGCCGCCCGAGGGCTGGCTGTCGAGGTGGCTGCCCATCGCCACCGGTGCGGCCGACGGATCGGTGCCCGCGCGGCGCGCGAACATGTTGCCGATCGGGTCGATGCGCATGTCGAGCCCGGCCTCGCGCGCCCAGCGCGCGAACAGGTCGCGCGCCTCGCGGTCGACTTGCGTGAGCGTGAGGCGCTTCACCCCGCCTTTGGGGGTCGCTCCGATGCGCGCGAGCTCCATCAACGACTGCCACAGGCGCTCGCCGTTGACGCGCAGCGCACGCATGTCAGCCGGGATACGCCACCACCTTCTGGCGCTGCTCGCCCAGCCCCTGAATGCCGAGCGTCATGACGTCGCCGGGCTTGAGGAACACCGGCGCGGGCTTCATTCCCATGCCGACGCCCGGCGGCGTGCCGGTGGTGATGATGTCTCCGGGCAGCAGCGTCATGTACTGGCTCACGTAGGACACCAGGAACGCCGCCCCGAAGATCATGGTGCGGGTATTGCCCGTCTGCATGCGCTTGCCGTTCACGTCGAGCCACATGTCGAGCGTCTGCGGATCCGTGATCTCGTCGGTGGTGACGAGCCACGGTCCGATCGGACCGAAGGTGTCGCAGCCCTTGCCCTTGTCCCACTGCGAGGACTGCAGCTGGAACGCACGCTCCGACACGTCGTTCACCACGCAATAGCCGGCGACATGCTCGAGCGCCTTGTCCTGCGACACGTACTGGGCCTTGCTGCCGATGACGATGCCGAGCTCCACCTCCCAGTCGAGCTTGGTCGAGCCTCTGGGCTGGACGATGTCGTCGTGGGGACCGTTGATGCAGGTTGTCGCCTTCATGAAGACGACCGGCTCGGTAGGAATCGGCATCCCCGCCTCCTTCGCGTGGTCGGAGTAGTTCAGCCCGATCGCCACGAATTTGCCGATGCCCACGTACGGTACGCCGAAACGCGGATTGCCGTTCACCAGAGCGAGCGACTCGGGCTTGACCTTGGACAGCATCTTGAGACCGCGCGGCGAGAGCTCGTTCGGGCCGATGTTGGCGACCACCTTCGAGAGGTCGCGCAGCCGCCCCTCCCCGTCGATCACCCCTGGTTTCTCGAACCCGGACTTGCCGTAACGGCACAGCTTCATATTGTCATCCCCCCATCGATTGAATAGGCGTTGCCGGTCGCGAACAGCGACTCGTCCGACGCCAGGAAAACCAGAATGCCGGTGATGTCGTCCACCGTGCCGAGCCTCCCCATGGGCTGGCGCGCGATGAAATCGGCCCTGGCCTTGACGGGATCGGCGAACGCCGCGATGCGATCGTGCAGCGACGGCGTGTCGACCGTGCCCGGACAGATCGCGTTGCAGCGGATGCCCTGCTTGACGTAGTCGGCGGCGATCGACTTGGTAAGCCCGATCACCGCGGCCTTGGTCGTGCCGTACACGAAGCGGTTGGGCAGCCCCTTGATCGAAGAGGCGATCGACGAGACGTTGATGATCGATCCGCCGCCTTTTTTCAGCATTCCCGGCAGGAAGGCGCGCGTGACCAGGTACATGGACTTCACGTTGAGGTTGAAGCTGAAGTCCCAGTCCTTCGGCGCGCAATCGAGGATCGTGCCGTGGTGCACGAAGCCTGCGCAGTTGAACAGCACGTCGATCTGGCCGACCTCGGCGGCGAGCCTGCCGATCGCCGCCTCGTCGGTCGCGTCGAGCACTCGCGTGCGGATGCCGTCCTTGTCTTCGATCTCCGCGAGCGCCTTGGCGTTGATGTCGGTCGCCCAGACTTTCGCGCCTTCGCGCGCGAACGCGAGCGCCGCGCCGCGCCCGATGCCTTGTCCCGCCGCCGTGATGAACGCGGTCTTGCCGGCAAGCCTCCCTGACACTGTGGATCCTCCTCGATGACGGGGCAGGGATTATAGCGGTTCGCTGTCGCACGAAGCGGTACACTTCCGGCTCCGCGCTCGCCGGGGAGGCAGATGAACAAGCTCGATTTCGCAGGTCGAACGGCAGTGGTCACGGGCGGCGCCCAGGGCATCGGTCTCGCCATCGCGCGGCGCCTGATCGGTTCGGGTGCCAAGGTGCGGATCTGGGACCGCGACGACCGGATGCTCGCGGGCGCGCTGGCCACGCTCGGCGCGCAGGCCACGGGCGAAGCGCTCGACGTCACCGACCCCGCCGCAGTCGAGCGCGGCACGAAGCGCGCGCTGGAGGCGATCGGCAAGATCGACGTGCTCGTCAACAATGCCGGCATCGCCGGCCTGAACATGCCGACGGTCGACTATCCGCTCGAGGAATGGCACAAGGTGATCGCGGTCAATCTCACCAGCCAGTTCCTCACCTGCCGTGCGATCGCGCCGCACATGGTGCGCGGCAAGTACGGCCGCATCGTCAACATCGCCTCGGTCGCGGGTAAGGAAGGCAATCCGAATGCGGTCGCCTACAGCGCCTCCAAGGCGGGCGTCATCTCGCTCACCAAGTCGCTCGGCAAGGAGCTGGCGAACACCGGCGTGCTGGTCAACTGCGTGACGCCCGCGGCGGCGAAGACCGCGATCTTCGACCAGATGACCGAGCAACACATCAACTACATGCTGTCCAAGATCCCGATGGGGCGCTTCGTGCAGGTCGAGGAAATCGCGGCGCTCGTCGGCTGGCTGGCGTCGGAGGATTGCTCGTTCTCCACCGGCGCCGTGTTCGACATTTCCGGCGGCAGGGCAACGTACTGACATGGCGAAGAAAAATCCCAAGCAGCGCAGCGTGCAATGGTTCGGGCGCGAGGACATCTACGGCTTCATCTACCGCAGCTGGGTGAAGAACCGCGGAGTGCCGCAGGACCAGTTCGACGGCCGGCCGGTGATCGGCATCTGCAACACCTGGTCCGAGCTCACGCCGTGCAACACGCATTTCCGCGTGATCGCCGAGCACGTGAAGCACGGCGTGCTCGAGGCGGGCGGCTTTCCGCTCGAGTTCCCGGTGATGTCGCTCGGCGAGACCCTGCTGCGGCCGACCGCAATGCTGTACCGCAACCTCGCCAGTATGGACGTCGAGGAGTCGATCCGCGGCAACCCGCTCGACGGCGTCGTGCTGCTCGTCGGCTGCGACAAGACGACGCCGTCGCTGCTCATGGGCGCGTCGAGCGTCGACCTGCCGGCGATCGCGGTCTCCGGCGGGCCGATGCTCTCGGGCAAGTACCGCGGCACCGACATCGGCTCGGGCACCAACGTGTGGTCGATGTCCGAGGATCTGCGCGCGGGCAAGATCACGCTGGAGGAGTTCCACGAGGCCGAGTCGTGCATGCACCGCTCGCACGGCCACTGCATGACCATGGGCACGGCCTCGACCATGGCCTCGATGGTGGAAGCGCTCGGCGTCGGCATGCCGGGCAACGCGGCGATTCCCGCCGTCGACGCGCGCAGGAACGTACTCGCGCGCGCCGCCGGGCGGCGCATCGTGCAGATGGTGAAGGAAAACCTCACCCTGTCGAAGATCCTCACCAAGCAGGCCTTCGAGAACGCGATCCGCGTCAACGCCGCGATCGGCGGCTCGACCAACGCGGTGATTCACCTGATCGCGATCGCGCGTCGCATCGGAGTGGATCTCAAGCTCGAGGACTGGGACCGCTGCGGGCGCGGGGTGCACACGCTGGTCAATCTCATGCCCTCCGGCAAGTACCTCATGGAAGACCTCTATTACGCCGGGGGCGTGCCCGCGGTGATCCGCGAGCTGGGCGAGGCGAATCTCCTGCACAAGGACGCGCTGACGGTCAACGGCGAGACCATCTGGGCGAACAACAAGGACGCGCCGTGCTGGAATCGCGACGTGGTGCACGCGTTCGCCAAGCCCTTCAAGAAGAACACCGGCATCGCGGTGCTGCGCGGCAACCTGTGCCCGGACGGCGCGATCATCAAGCCCTCGGCCGCGACTCCGAAGCTGCTCAAGCACCGCGGTCGCGCCGTGGTGTTCGAGAACATCGAGGACTTCCACGCGCGCATCGACGACCCGAAGCTCGACATCGACGAGACCTGCGTGATGGTGCTCAAGAACTGCGGGCCGAAGGGCTATCCCGGCATGGCCGAGGTCGGCAACATGCCGCTGCCGCCCAAGCTGCTGAAAAAGGGCGTCACCGACATGGTGCGCATCTCGGATGCGCGCATGAGCGGCACCGCCTATGGCACGGTCGTGCTGCACATGGCGCCCGAAGCGGCCGCCGGCGGGGCGCTCGCGCTGGTCGAGAACGGGGACATGATAGAGCTGGACGTCGCGAAGCGCCGGCTCGAACTCCTCGTTTCTCCGGAGATTCTTTCGCAGAGAAAGAAACGCTGGAAAGCGCCGGCGGCTCCGCTCACCCGCGGCTACTGGAAGCTGTACTTCGACCACGTGCTGCAGGCACCCGAGGGCGCCGATCTGGATTTCCTCGTCGGCAAAAGCGGGCCCCTCGTGCCGCGCGATAATCATTGAGCGAGGAGGCGAACCATGCTGCAAGCCGCCGACCTGACCATCCGCCTGCACCCGAACGACGACGTGGTCATCGCGCGCGTCGAGATCCCCACGGGCACCGTGGTGGCCGCCGAGAAAGTGCGCACCGCGGCACGCATCCCGGCGGGGCACAAGCTCGCGGCGCGCGACATCGCCACCGGCCAACCGGTGAAGCGCTACGACCAGGTCATCGGCTTCGCCACCTGCGCCATCAAGGCGGGCGAGCACGTGCACGTACATAACCTCGGAATGGCGGACTTCGCGAGGGACTATTCTTTTTGCTCGGACAGGAAAGACACCGACTTCGTAACGCCTCAGGCAACCTTTCAGGGCATCGTGCGCGCCGACGGGCGCGTTGCGACGCGCAACTACATCGGCATCCTGACGAGCGTGAACTGCTCGGCCACGGTAGCGCGCATGATCGCGGATCACTTCCGCAATCGCTTGGACGCTTATCCGAACGTGGACGGCGTGGTCGCGCTCACTCACAAGACCGGCTGCGGCATGGCGAGCGAGGGCGAACCGGTGGAGCTGCTGCGCCGCACGATGGCGGGCTACGCGCGCCACCCGAACTTCTTCGCCGTGCAGATGGTAGGTCTGGGCTGCGAGGCGAACCAGATCAACAGCCTGCTCTCGGTGCACAAGCTGCAGCGCTCCGACAAGCTCGCCGCGTACACGATCCAGGAGAAGGGCGGCACCATGAAGGCGGTGCGCGAGGGCATCGCGCGCGTCGAGGCGCTCCTGCCGGAAGCGAACAAGGCACGGCGCGAGCGCGTGCCGGCTTCGCACCTCGTGCTCGGCCTGCAATGCGGCGGCTCGGACGGCTACTCCGGCATCAGCGCCAATCCCGCGCTCGGCGCCGCGGTCGACCTGCTCGTGCGCCATGGCGGCACTGCCATCCTTTCCGAGACGCCGGAGATCTACGGCGCCGAGCACCTGCTGACGAGAAGGGCAATTTCAAAACAAGTCGGCGAAAAGCTCGTCGCGCGCATTCGCTGGTGGGAGGAGTACACGCGCCGCAACGGCAACGAGATGAACAACAACCCCTCTCCCGGCAACAAAGCGGGGGGGCTGACGACGATCCTGGAAAAGTCGCTCGGCGCGGTCGCCAAGGGCGGTACGACCAACCTGGTCGACGTCTACGAGTACGCCGAGCCGGTGATGGCGAAAGGCTTCGTCTACATGGACACGCCGGGTTATGACCCGGTGTCGGCGACCGGACAGGTCGCGGGCGGGGCAAACATGATCTGCTTCACAACAGGGCGCGGCTCGGCCTACGGCTGCAAGCCCGCGCCCTCGCTCAAGCTCGCCACCAACAGCCCGCTCTTCGTGCACCAGGAAGAGGACATGGACTTCAACTGCGGCACGGTGGTCGACGGCACCGAGTCGATCGCGGACGCAGGCAAGCGCTTTTTCGAGCTGATCCTCAGGACCGCTTCGGGTGCGAAGTCGAAGTCCGAACAGTGGGGGTACGGCGAGGACGAGTTCGCGCCGTGGGTCCTGGGGGCAACGATGTGAGGATCGTGCTCGCCATCGCATTGCTCTTCCTCGGCTTCGCTGCCTATGGCGCCAGCAAGGCCAAGCCGGCCTACGGCGCGATGGCGTATCACCGCGATTCGGGCAGCTTCGGCTACGCCGTCGATCAGCCGAGCGACCGCGCCGCGCGCGTCGAGTCGCTCAGGCAGTGCGCGCACCCGAACTGCGAAGTCGTGCTGCGCTTCAGGCATGATTGCGGCGCCGTAGCGAATGGCCCGAAGCGACACAGTGCGGCCAAAGGGGTGACGCGTCAGGAAGCAGAGACCAAAGCGCTGCGCGCCTGCGGCACGGAGTGCACGCTGGTCGGATGGGCCTGCACGCGCTAGTGCGTGCTCAGGCCGCGCGGCGCCACTTGATTGAACAGCCGATGGAGGGGGTCTGCTCGCGCGGACCTTCGCCCGTACGGGCGATCTGCAGCATCGCCTCGTAGAGCTCGCGCCGCGCGCCGGGCACCGCCTCGCGGCGCGAGGCATCGAGCCGGCCACGGTACTGCAGCTCCAGCTTGGCGTTGAAGCCGAAGAAGTCCGGAGTGCACACCGCGCCGTAGGCCTTCGCCACGTCCTGCGTCTCGTCCAGCACGTAGGGAAAGGGGAAGCTCTTCTCGCGCGCGACACGCTTCATGTTGTCGAACGAGTCCTCCGGATAGTCGGCCGGATCGTTCGACATGATGGCGATCGCGCCCACGCCGTGCCCGGCGAGCTCCTTGGCGTCGCGCACGATGCGGTCGATCACCGCCTTCACGTAAGGGCAGTGGTTGCAGATGAACATGACGAGCGTGCCGTTTGGCCCCTTCAGCTCTTCCAGGCTATGGGTTTTGCCGTCGACGCCCGGAAGGGTGAAAGACGGGGCCTTCCAGCCAAAATCGCAGATGGGCGTGTGCTCAGCCACTCTTCGATCCACTTCGCAAATCTGTCACGGCACCGGCCTAATTTCGGCGGCCATCCGGATATCCTATGCTCGTAGGTGGCGCTCGGGCCGGGACCATACAAGGCGATAGCAGAGCATGAAGCAAATTCTCGTGGCACTGGCCGTATGGGCCCTGTTGAGCGTGCCCGCTGGGGCCGCCTTCCAGCTCGACAGCCGCTATCAAGACAAAGACGGCGAC